>DASUUN010000092.1:0-3012 GCA_036374055.1 Burkholderiales bacterium | reverse complement strand
CCACTGGTTGCCGCCGACGGCGAGCGCGCCGAGCGTGTTGCCGTGATAGGACTGGCGCCGGCCGACGAGATGCGCGCGCTGCGGCTCGCCTTTCTCGACGAAATATTGGCGCGCGAGCTTGAGCGCCGCCTCGATCGCCTCCGAGCCGCCGGAGACGAAGTAGACCTTGTCGAACGATTTCGGCGCGCGCTCGATCAGCGCGTCGGCGAGCGCTTCCATCGGCTCGTTGGTGAAGAAGGACGTGTGCGCGAACGGCAGCTTCTCCAGCTGGCGCGCGATCGCTTCAGTCACCGCGCGATCCGAGTGCCCCAGGCACGACACCGCCGCGCCGCCCGACGCGTCCAGGTAACGCTTGCCGCTGGCATCGAAGAGATACGCGCCCTCCCCGCGCACGGCGACCGGGTAGGCGAGGCGCGGGTCGCGATGGAAGACGTGGGTCATGGCGCGATGCTACCGCGCCTCATTGCGAAGGGCTCCATCAGCGCCGCTTCCTGAATGTCAGCGAGACTTCTTCAAGGCAGGGTTGAGCCGGTCGAGGTCGGCCTGCACCTGCGCGCGGCTGCGCTCGTAGACGATCTCGCGGCCGGCGATGGTCCCGGCGTAGGCCATTTCGTTGCGCGTGAGCGAGAGGTCGCACTTGACATTGTGCACGCCCTCGCCCAGCACCACGGTGATGCCGGTAGGGCGCTTGGAGAGCACCACCACCTCCATCGTCTGCCCGGTGGAGGTGACGCGCACCGCGATCTTCTCGATGTTCACGCGGCCGCGGCCTGCGCGGCGCCGCGCTCGGCATCGATCAGCTTGCCCAGCGTGCGGCGGAAGTGCGCGAGCGGCGCGTCGGCGACGATGCCGTTCATCTTGAAGCTCGGATCGGCGTCGAGCACTTCCTGCTGCCCCTCGATGATGAACTTGTCCTCGAGGAAGCCCTCGATCATGCTCTTGTTGAGCGAGAGCGCGACGTTGGGGTCGTTCAGGTCGTAGTCGTGCAGGTAGTCCCAGAAGAAGTGCGTCGAGCGCTTCGTCTCGGGGGTGAAGAACTGGCAGTTGCGGTATTGCTTCGCCGCCGCGAGATGGCCTTTTTCCGCGCCCGAGCCCGCCGGCGAGAACAGGGTCTCCATGAAGAAGATGCCCGGCACGTGCATGCGCGCGACGTTGCGCCGATCGACTTTTCCGGCATTCCTGTTTATTTTTTTGTGAAACGGCGGCGCATCCGCGTCCATGTGCCAGCGCTCGACGCGGAAGCCGTCCTCCAGCCGCTCGATCGCCGTCGGCTTGGACTTGTAGGCGTATTCCTCGGAGCCGCCGAGCGTCCTGGTATGGACGAACGCGAGGTGCGCGAAGTCCGAGAGGTTGTCGACGATGAGGAGATAGTTCGCGTCGTAGTGCATGTAATCGGGCTTGCCCCGCCAGGCGGGATCGCGCAGGTAGGGGAAGTCGAGGATCTTTGCCGGATCTGCTTTCGCCGCATCGCCCATCCAGATCCACACCAGGTGGTCGCGCTCGAGCACCGGGTAGCTGCGCACGCCGAGCTTGGGCGGGATGTTTTCCTGGCCAGGGATCTGCACGCACTTGCCGCCCGGATCGAATTTGAGCCCGTGGTACATGCAGCGCACGCAGTCGCCCTCGAGCCGCCCGTTGGACAGCTTGGCGCCGCGGTGCGCGCAGCGGTTGTCTAGCGCCACGACCTTGCCGGTCTCGCCCTTGTAGAGCACCACCGGCTTCTCGAGGATGGTGCGCGCGAGGAGCTTGCCGTCGATCAGCTCGTGGTCCCAGGCCGCGACGTACCAGCAGTTCATCAGGAAGGCTTCGGTTTCGGCCGCCATGTCGGTCCCTTGCAGTTGTGTCCTAAGTCCTATTTCGCGGTGATGTTGGGGATGAACAAGAGTAGCAAAACCACGGCGACCATGATCCAGAAGCGCCACTTGGTCTTCGCCATGTGCTCCACGTTCTTCGCCGCCATGGCCTCGTACTGGCTCTTCAGACCGCCGATGAGGCGGTTCTGCTCTTCGAGCAGCAACTTGATTTCCTTGAGCAGCTCTTTCTCGTCCATCGTCCGGGCAGTCTACCGCCAGCGCGCCCGCAGAAGCCACCACCCGCCGAAGGCAAGCGCCGCCAGCAGCCAATAGAGCTCGCGCGTCTCGCTACCCGCGAGCATCGCGGCGAAGGCGAGCGCCACCGCGGCCCAGAACAGAAGCTGCAGCGCGACGATGCGGCCAGGAGTCATCCGGACCGTATACCATGTGCGCCGCAATGAGCGAACTCTGGGCGAAGACGGCCGCCGAGCTTCTTGACGGCTACCGCAGGCACGAATTTTCTCCGCTCGAAGTCGCGCGCGCGGTGCTCGGGCGCATCGAGGCCCTCAATCCGAAGTTCAATGCGTTCTGCCTTGTTTCCCAAGAGGTTGAAAAAGAGGCAAAGGCATCGGAATCGCGCTGGCTCGCCGGGCAGCCCCGGGGGCTGCTCGACGGCGTGCCAGTCTCGATCAAGGATCTGCTCCTCACCCGCGGCTGGCCGACGCTGCGCGGCTCGAAGGCGGTCGACCCGAACGGCCCCTGGAACGACGATGCGCCGGCCGTGGCGCGCCTGCGCGAGCACGGCGCGGTGCTGCTGGGCAAGACCACTACGCCGGAATTCGGCTGGAAGGGCGTTACCGACAGCGCGCTCACGGGAATCACGCGCAACCCCTGGGACAAGTCGAAGACGCCGGGCGGCTCCTCCGGCGGCGCCGCGGCGGCGCTCGCTTCCGGCATGGGCCCGCTCGCGGTCGGCACCGACGGCGGCGGCTCGATCCGCATTCCCTGCTCCTTCACCGGCCTCTTCGGCCTCAAGCCCTCGTTCGGGCGCGTGCCGGCGTGGCCGCTCTCGCCCTTCGGCACCGTGGCGCACGTCGGCCCGATGGCGCGCAGCGTCGGCGACGCGGCGCTGATGCTGAACGTGCTGGCGCAGCCCGACGCGCGCGACTGGCACGCCCTCCCCTACGAGCCGCAGGACTGGCGCACCAGCCTCGAGCAG
>DASUUN010000091.1:0-6243 GCA_036374055.1 Burkholderiales bacterium | reverse complement strand
GGTCTCCGTCCGTCACTCGATAACGACCGCTGGACGATTCAGTGCTGCCGATCGAATAGATGTCACGGCAGTCGCGCGATAATAACCGTGCTCGTCCAGCGCCGAATGCGTTGGCTCAGTGCACCATAACCGCGTAAGAATTGATTTTTCAGCCTTTTTCTCTTAGGTCCCCCGAAACATGAGCAATCTGGACTCTCGCACCCCGCGCCGGAAGCTGCCGGCGGTCATTTTCATCCTTGTGATCCTCGTCGTCGGCATCGTGGCCGGCGGCTACTACCTGGCGCCGCGCTTCGAGCGCGAGGCGCCGCTAATCACTTTGACGCCGGACTCGGACGTGGTTGGCCAGGCGCCCATCGCGATCGGCGTTACCGATCGGGGCGCGGGATTGAAATCCGTTACTGCGACGCTCACGGCGGGTGGCACGGAGCACCCGCTTGCCGCCGAGGTGTACGCCAGCCCCGTCGGGGAGAAGAAGATCAGCATCGCCTTGGCGAAGCTTGCCGGCATAAAGGAAGGGCCGGCGGTGCTGCGCGTGCGCGCCCGGGACGGGTCGCTGTGGAAGTTCTTCCGCGGCAACGAGACGGTGCTCCAGAAGGAGCTCACCATCGATATCACGCCGCCCACGCTCGAGCTCGTCGCGGAGGACCGGTACATAAACTTCGGCGGTGCCGGCGCGATCGTCTACAAGACGTCCGCCGATACGGCCAGCAGCGGCGTGAGGGTCGGCGAGCATTTCTTCCCGGGTCACAAGGGGCAGGCGAAAGGACAGCCGGATCACTTCGTCGCGCTTTTCGCCCATCCCTACAACGCGCCGGCGGGGGCCAGAGCCGCGCTCATCGCCACGGACAAAGCGGGCAACACCAGGGAGATGCCGCTTGCCTACGAGCTCAAGAACGTGAAGTACAGGAAGAGCACTCTTGCCATCTCCGAGCGCTTCATTCAGACCAAGGTGGCGCCCCTGCTGAACGGCGCCGCCGCGAGCCAGGGCGGTGCGAAGGAGACCTTCCTCGCGGTCAACAATCGCCTGAGGCGGGAAAACGACGACAGGATCACCGCGATCACGAAGAAGTCCACCTCGACGATCCTCTGGAAAGGCGCTTTCGTCCAGCTGTCCAACTCCAAGGTGGAGGCGAACTTCGCCGACGAGCGGACGTACACCTACGACAACGAGCCGATCGACAAGGCCTACCACCTCGGCTACGACCTCTCGGTCACCAAGCGCTATCCCGTCGAGGCTGCGAACCATGGCACCGTCGTCCTGGCCGGCGACCTGGGCATCTATGGCAACACCGTCATCCTCGATCATGGCATCGGGCTCTTCACGCTCTATAGCCACTTGAGCTCGATCGACGTCAAGGAGGGCGATGCGGTCCAGCAGCGCCAGGTCCTCGGCAGGACCGGCGAGACCGGCCTCGCCGCCGGCGACCACCTGCACTACGGCGTCTATCTGCACGGCGTCGCGGTCCTGCCGGTGGAGTGGTGGGACCCGAAGTGGATCAACGACAACATCCAGCCGAAACTGGACGGGTTGAGCGGCGAAGCGATCGCTGAAATGCAGCAGCCTCGCCGGGCTGCCCAAAAGCGCCGCCGCTAGGCCGCTCCGCTAGCCGCGCTGCGAGAAGCTGCGCTCGAAAACGGCCTCGGCAATGCGGTTCTTGAGGATCTCGATCGAGCCGCCGGCGATCATCCAGCCGCGGCAGCGGCGCAGGCAGTACTCGACGAGCTCTTCCTGGCTGTAGCCCAGGCCGCCCATCACCTGCAGGGCTTCGCTCGACACGTCGAAGCCGGCCTGGTTGCAGAAGGCCTTGGCGATGGCGGTTTCCTCGGCGGAGGGGAAGCCGCGGTCGGCGTTGGCGGCGGCGCGGTAGAGGAGGAGCTGGCCGGCGTCGAGCTTCATCTTCATGTCGGCGAACTTCCATTGCAGGCCCTGGAACTCGCACAGCAGGCGGCCGAACTGCTTGCGCTGCATCGCCCATTGCCGCGCGCGCTCGTAGGCGTAGCGGCCGAGGGCGAGGGAGCGCGCGGTATTGCCGATGCGCTCGACGTTGAAGCCGGCGATCTGCTTCTTGAAGCCGCCCTCGCCGAGCAGCACCCGCTCGGGCGGCACGTACACGTTGTCGAAGCGCAGCTCGGCCCATTCCTCGCCCGACATGAAGGAGGAGGCGTTGCCCCGGCTCACGCCGTCCGCCTTGGTCTCGATCAGGACCGAGCCGATGCCGCCCACGCCCGGGCCGAAGCGTACGTAGGCGAGGATCACGTCGGCGTAGGCCGAGTGCGTGGTGAACACTTTGGCGCCGTTGATGCGCCAGCCGTCGCCGTCGCGCTTGGCCGAGGTGGTGAGGTCGGTGACCGCCGAGCCGGCGTCGGGCTCGGTCATGCCGACGGAAATTACGCTTTCCCCCGAAAGAAGTTTCTTCAAAAATCGCTCTTTGTGGGCCTGGGAACCATACTCGGCCAGCACGCGGATCGGGCCGAAGTTGCCGGCCTGCACCACGTCGGCGCTGCGCGGGCAGGCGGCGGCGACTTCCTCGATGGCGATCACCGCGTCGATCAGGCTGCCGCCCTGCCCGCCGTCGGCCTGCGCGAGGGTGATGCCGAGCAGCCCCTGCCCGGCCATGCGCTTCGCCACGTCCCAGGGATAGTCGGGCGCGTGCGCGCGCTCGCGCGCCCCCGGGGCGAGGTGCTTCGCGGCGAAGCGGCGCACCGAGTCGCGGAACTGCTCCTGCTCCGGCGTCAGTCGGAAATCCATGTCACTCCTTGCCCACCACGAGCGCGTCGACCGCCACGACGCCCTGGCTTTTCACCAGCAGCGGATTGATCTCGGCCTCGGCAATGCCGGGCGCCAGCGCCAGCGCCGATACGCGCGCCACGGCCTGCGCGAGGGCGGCCAAATCGCCGCGCGGCAGGTTGCGGTAGCCGCGCAAAGGCGCGAAGCCTTTCACCTCCGCAATCATCGCCGCCGCCTCCTCGGGCGAAACCGGCGCCACGCGCACGGCGAAGTCGCGGTAGATCTCGGAAAGCACGCCGCCCGCGCCCACCAGCACCAGCGGGCCCACCACCGGGTCGTCGCGGTAGCCGACGATGGCCTCCGCAAGGCCGGTTTCCATCTTCTGGATCAGAACTTTTCCAGAGTCGAAGGCCTTCACTGCGGCGTCCAGTTGGGCCCGATCCTGCACGTTCAGCACCACGCCCGCCTTCTCGGTCTTGTGCGCGACGCCTGCCAGCTTGACCGCCACCGGGTAGGGAACGTTGTGCGCATAAGCGGGCGGCTCGGCGATCTGCCAGGGCGCGACCGGCACGCCGAGCGCGGCGAAGAGCTCGAAGGGGTTTTCGGGGAGGCTCTCCGGCAGCGACGGCGCCGGGCGCTTGCCGGGGGACTGCCACGAAAGAAAGGCGGCGAGCGCATCGGCGCAGGCTTCGGGGGTGCGGAAGGCCGGCACGCCGTGCTGCGCGCAGAGCGCGAGCGAGGCCTCGGCGTGCGGCGTCATGAACGCGGCGACCGGCTTGCCCGCCCGCGCGCACTGCAGGATGGGCTGCACCGCGAGCTGCGGGTGGAACTGCGCCGAGGAGCCCACCACGGCGAGCACCGCGTCGCAGTCGGGCGACTCCCGCAGGCGCTCGAGCGTGGCACGGTAGCTCTCGCGCGTGGCGGCCATGGTGAGATCGTGCATCGAGGCAAGCTCGATGCCGCGCAGGCCCAGGCGGTCGACCACGGTCGCCGCGCCGCCGCCGGTGGTGCTCACCACCGCGACACGGCCGGGACGGCGCAGATCAGGCGGTTTTCTTTCGACGAGTAACGGACTTATTTCTATGAACGTCTCCAGCAGGTCGACGCGCACGATGCCGCAGTCGCGGAAGTAGGCGTCCAGCGCCGCGTCGCTGCCGGCGAGCGCGCCGGTATGCGAGCGCGCGAGCGACTCGCCGAGCGCCGAGCGGCCGAGCTTGTAGGCCGCCACCGCCTTGCCTGCCGCGTGCGTCCGGCGCGCCGCCGCCGCCAGCCGCGCGGCGTCGCGGATGGTCTCGAGGAACAGCAGGATCACCCGGGTATCGGCGTCCGCGGCGAGCAGCTCGACCAGCTCGCCCACGCCGAGGTCGGCCTCGTTGCCCACCGACACCAGCTTGGCGAAGCCCAGGCCGCGCGCCGCGCCGCGCGAGAGCACCGTGCCGAGCATGGTGCCGCTCTGCGACACGATGCTCACGCCCCCGGCGGGCAGGCGCTCCATCTCCAGCACCGCGTTCACCGTCAGCGCGAGGCCGCCGCGCGCGTCGATCACCCCCATGCTGTTCGGGCCGAGCAGGCGGATACCGAGGGCCTTCGCGCGCTTCGCCAGGGAGAGCTGCCTTTCGAAGTTCCCTTGATCGGCAAACCCGTCGCTGTAGATGCTCGCCACGGGAACGCGCTTCGCGCCGCAATCCTCCAGCGCGCGCTCCACGTCCGCGACCATGATGAAGGCGTGGTCCACCTCGCCGGGCGCCGCGGCGAGGCTCGGATACGCCGCCTCGCCCAGCACCTCGCCGCGCCCCGGGTTGATCGGCAGGATGCGTCCCGCGTAGCCGTGCTTGCGCAGGTAGCGCTGCGGCCGCGCGGTGTTCTTGGCGGCATCGCCCGAGGCGCCGATCAGCGCCACCGCGCGCGGCGCGAACAGCGCCTGGGCGAGATTCATGCTAATCGAGATGCCACAAGCGCTGAAGGAGCTCGCGGGCTTTGGGCTCGCCGATCACCGGCACCGCGAGCTCCAAATACTTCGCCTCGAGCTGCGCGTCGGACAGCGGTGCGTCGGGGTCGCCGATGCGCGTGGGCTGCAGGTGCTCCTCGCGCCGCCCGCGCGCGCGGATGGCGACGCGCGCCGCGCGCTTGCCGGGGAAGGCGGCGTCGAGCTCGGGGTCGATGGACACGCTGGTCCGCTTGATCAGCGCGCGGGTCGCCGGGTCGTTCAACCGGGAAGGCTCGAAAGCGGCAAGGCGCACGCTGCCGTGGGTGAGCGCGGTGGCGACGACGTACTTGAGCGAGAAGCGGCCCTCGGCGGGCGTGCGCGGCTCCTCGAAATGGGCCACCTCGACGCCGGCGCGGTAGGTGGCGACGTCCACGGCTTCGATGTCCGACGCCGTTACCTTCATCTTCTCCTGGAGCGCGAGCGCCCCGTCGATGGCGGCGAAAGTGTGGCCGCAGCAGGCGTGGTTCTTGACCGTCATGCGCGTGATGTGGAAGTCGCGGCCGAGCGTGGCGAGCGCCTTGTCCCAGTCCGGGTCGTCGCCCATCGCGCGGCCGTAGCCTTTCATCACCTCGAGCGAGCCGGTGACGCCTTCGCGCGCCGCGAGCGCGGCGAGCACGCCCGCCTCGGCCGCGCGCCCGGCGTGCAGCGGCTTGGACATCGAGTCGGTGCGGAAGGCGTCCTGCAGGCCGGCGGAGAAGGTGGCGACCGTGGCGAGCGCATGCGCGAAGCGCCGGCGGTCGAGCTCCAGGGCTTCGGCCGCGGCCGCGGCGGCGCCGAAGCAGCCGATGGTCCCGGTGTTGTGCCAGTGCCGGTAGTGCGCGCGCCCCATGGCGGCGCCGATGCGCGTGGAGATCTCGTAGCCGGCGACCACCGAGCGCAGGAAATTCTTCCGGCCGAAGGCGAGCGCATGGGCCGCGGCGATGGTCGGCGCCCCCGGGTGATAGATGCCGTCGCGGAAGATGTCGTCGACCTCCGCCGTATGCGCGGCGGTGCCGTTGATCAGCGCCAGGGTGCGCGGCGTGCCGAGATCCGGCTGCAGCGCCTTTTCGAGCAGCGTGGCCGGGGGCAGCACCGAGCCGGGGAACAGCGCGGCGTGCCAGTCGATCACCGCGCGCCGGGCGTGGTGCACCACCTCCGCCGGCAGGCTGGCCGCTCTCGAGTCTTCCGCCCAGGCGGCAAACCGCTCGACGATGTGCATTCGTCAAATCTACCCGGCTTTGTGCGGATTTGCACACCGCCGGGCGAACCCGCGCCGCATCATGCGCGCATAGGGGGATCACCTATGACAACCATGACGACGACTCACAATCCTTACGGGGCGCCGCGCGCCGCGGTCGCGGACGCGGCCGAGGCAGTCCAGCCGGTGCGCATCTTCGCGGTCTCGGGACGCATCGGCCGCGCGCGCTACATCCTGTACACCATCGGCCTGCCGCTGCTCATCATGTTCGTTGCCGGGCTGGCGAGCGCTGCCCTCGGCGAGGCGGGCGTGGCGGTGATCGCCGCGGGCTGGCTCGCGATGGTGGTCATT
>DASUUN010000090.1:0-25592 GCA_036374055.1 Burkholderiales bacterium | reverse complement strand
AGGATCAAGACGCGGTACCCGCGCTCGGCAAGCCCCTTCGCAAGCGAGGAACCCGCCAAACCGCCACCGACGGTGATGACGTCGTATTGCATCTGAGCCTTCCGCTAGCGGCCGGTGACCGTCGTCATGGGCACATCGCAGGTCAACCTTCCGTCGCTGGTGAAGTCCCGCCACTTGTTGCCGACCTCCTCTTCGAGCGCGGCGCGGCTCTCGTCGCTCGCTTTGCCCACCAGGTTGGCGAGCGGCGTGCTGGAGACGTACTGCCACAGGAACTCGTTGGCCGGCGGCAGAGTGAGTGTCGTGCGGGTCGTCTGCACGTCAACCTCGTGAAAGCCGGCGCCCTTCATGAGCTCGCGCAGCTCCTGTTCGTCGTGGAGCGAAAACACGATATGGACAAACGACGCGGCTTGCGGGCTGATGTGCTTCCCGAGCGCATCCGCCATCGCCGCGAACAGGGATGGGGTTGGCCCCGGCAGGTTGAGGACGAGGCGTCCGCCGGGGGCGAGGACGCGCCGCATTTCTCGCAAGGCACCGAGCTTGTTGGGGATGAACTGAAGTCCCATCTGGCACAACGCGACGTCGAACGCACCATCGGGGAGCGGGATCGCTTCGGCGCTGGTCTCATACCAGTCGATCGCGAGCTTCGGCGATGCCGCCGAACGCGCTACGGCCAACATGCCCGGATTCACGTCCAGGCCAGCGACGGAGCCGCTGTCGCCGACCCGCTGCCCCGCCAGCCTCGTCACGACACCGGTGCCGCACGCGACGTCCAACACGCGCTCCCCCGGGCTCAGGGCGGCGATTTTGACGAGGTCCTCGGCGAGCGGGGCTGCGATGCTCGGCACGAAGTAGCGTTCGTAGTTCTCAGGCGCGGTTCCGCTATAGGCCTTGCCGAAAGTCTGCTGCGTCATGGCGTCTCCTTGAGTTCGAGATCTCAGCCTAGAGAGAAGGCCAGGAACCCGCATCGCCCGGATTCACCATTTGGTGCGGGCGGCGGATGGTCAAAATTGACCAATGCCGCTTGTCAGAGGAGCCCGCGCTCGAAGGCGAAAGCGGTCGCCGCGGTTCGTGATGCCACGCCCAGCTTGCTGAAAATATTGCTCAGATGTCGGGCGACGGTGTGCTCGCTGATGAACAGCCGGGCGGCAATCTCTCGATTGGATCGGCCCGTCGCGACCAGCCTGAGGACTTCGAGCTCGCGGCTGCTGAGCTGACTTTCACCCGCGTCGGGTGTCTCTACGGGTTTCTCGAGTTCTGCCAGAGCCGTCGCGGCACCGAGCCGCTCGAAGGTGCGCGCTGCCGCGTCGTAGTGACTGCGCGCGGTTTCCTCGTCGCCCAGGCTCTGGCAGGCGCGACCGATCAGCACGCGAACCTGTGCCGATTCATAGGGGGCCTCGAGTTGCTGCCAGGCCGTCCATGCGTCGCGAAGGATGGCGAGGGCGGCCTGGGCATTGCCTTGGGCCAGGAGGACGGCGCCGGCCGCCTGGGCCGACGACGCTCGAAGAAACTGGGCATCCATCCCGGCGGCCAACGCTTCGAGCTCGGCAGCAGCTGCCTTGGCGATTTCAATCTCGTCGCTTGCGATCATGATCTCGACGTAGGCGCGAAGCACTTTGGGGCGGGCCGTACCGCCGCCCGGCCCCTGCCGATGACTGGCCTCGCTCACGACGCGGCGGATGGCTGCCTTTGCCGCATCAACATCTCCCTGGGCGAGGCGAAGCAGCGACAGGCCGGGTTGCGGCTCGGTACCGCGGCGGCCCGCCTCCCGGTACATCTCTTCGGCGAGCTCAAACTCCCCACGCAGGCGATGGAGCTCGGCCCGCTGGTAGAACGCGCGCCCGGCGGAATTCTCGTCTCGGTCAGAGTACGACTCGATCGCTCGCTTCACCTCCGAAATCGCGTCGGACCATTCGCCCTGCAGCTGCAGGATCTCAGAGCGGTAGACGAGGCACTCACCGCGATAGGGGACGAGGTCAGGCTGCGCGGCGCACCACTCGCTCAGCGCTTGCGTCCATTCCTTGCAGCGCCGCAAATCGAATATGCGCTGACAGGTCAGGATCACCGCGCAGTAGACGATGCCTGCGACCATCGGGGATACCTCCCCGGTGGCGACGGTGATCATCGCCTCGTCGAGCTGCGGCACACCCTCGGCGACTCGCTGCAGCTGGATCAGAGCCTGCCCCCGGCTGAGGAGGCCAAACGCCAACAAGTCGGGGTCCTCGAACCGATCGGCAAGCGAGATGACTTCTTCGAAGTGGGCGCGGGCGCCCTCCGCATCTCCCTGCCCCATCTGTCTCAGGCCCGAGAGCAAGCCCACGTATCCCTGCTCCGCGCACTCGGGGCAGTCTCTGACGAGTCGCTGAATTCGCGCCAGCCAACCGGTGCTCTGCGCGGCGTCGCCCCTGAGCAGTGCGTTGAAGCTCAGCCAAAAGCCCCAGCGCGCCGCCCGCTCGGGTTGCCTCTTGTCGATGAGAACATGGTGGGCGCGCGTGAACAACGCCGTCGCCTCGGTGTCGCTGCCGATGAGATACGCGGCCTGCGCGAGGCATTCGAGGTCTGCAGGCTCGAGTGGTAGATTGGCGTCGGCCGCGGATAGTTGCCTGTACGCCTCCTTCCATTCCCGGCTTGCGAAAGCCTGCCTGCCGCGCTCGAGCATCATGGTCGGCGTCCTATCATACGCTCCGTGCGATCGGAGCTCGGCTGCGACGAGGCGACAGTGCTCGTTCAGGTGTTCACGCCGCCGCGATACATCAACGAGAGCTCGGCGGCGCGTCGCGCTCGCTGTCCTGCGAATCGAAGTGCTGGAAGTAAAATTGCCGCCTAGACGCGGTTGGACGAGAAAGCAGACAGATCATGGGGTTGCAGATGAGGACGGGACAGCCTACGACGGCTTGGGACGCTAAATAGAGGATGCTGTACTCCCTGGCGCGCCCGCTCCTCTTTTCGCTCGATCCCGAAACCGCCCATGAAGTGTCGCTGCGGCTTGCGGCTTTCGCTTTTCCGCAAGAAATCCCTCTCCGGCCCGTACGGGTCATGGGCATCGACTTTCCCAATCCCGTGGGACTCGCCGCCGGCCTGGACAAGCACGCCGAGCACGTCGACGCGCTCGTGCGCCTGGGCTTCGGCTTCCTCGAGCTGGGCGGGGTCACGCCGCGGCCGCAGCCCGGAAACCCGCGGCCGCGGCTGTTCCGCCTGCCCGAGGCGCGCGCCATCATCAACCGCTACGGGCTGAACAGCGTCGGCGTCGACGCGTTCGTGGAGAACCTGAAGCAGGCGCGCCGCAAGGCGGTGATCGGCGTCAACATCGGCAAGAACCGCGACACGCCCAACGAGCGCGCGGGGGAGGATTACGAGCGCTGCCTGGAGGCCGTCTACCCCCACGTGCAGTACGTGAGCGTGAACGTCTCTTCGCCCAATACCCAGGGGCTGCGCGACCTGCAGTCCCCCGAGTCCCTCGCGCTCCTTCTGGAAAGGCTGATGGCGAAAAGGCAAGCGCTGCAGGACCGGCACGGCCGTGCGGTGGCCCTGGTGCTGAAGATCGCGCCGGACCTGGACGACGCCGCGCTCGGCGCGATCGCCGAGGTGGCGCGCCGCCAGCGCATCGACGCCATCGCGGCGACCAATACCACCGTATCGCGGGAAGGCGTGCAGGGCCTGCGCCACGCGGACGAAGCGGGCGGGCTGTCCGGCGCGCCGCTTTTCCAGAGATCCACGCACGTGCTGCGCACGCTCGCTTCCCTGCTCAAAGGGGAGATCCCGCTGATCGGCGTAGGCGGCATCATGAGCGGCGCGGACGCGCGCGCGAAGTTCGCCGCGGGCGCTTCGCTGATCCAGGTGTACTCGGGCCTCGTCTACCGCGGGCCGCGGCTGATCTCCGAATGCGTGGCGGCGCATGAAGCGTGATGCGGTCGCGCTGATCGACGAGAGCCGCTGCATCGGCTGCACGCGCTGCATCGACGCCTGCCCGGTGGACGCCGTGGTCGGCGCGCAAAGCCTGATGCATACCGTGGTCGAGCCCTGGTGCATCGGCTGCGGCCTGTGCCCGCCCGCCTGCCCGGTGGATTGCATCGACATGGTGGCGCCGCGCGGCCGGTGGACCGGGCCGCTGAAGAAGGCGGCGGGCGAGCGCGGGCGGCGCCGGCAGGCGAGACTCAGGGGGCAATACCGGAGCGCTTCTCCGGAAGCACGTAAACGCGTGCTGGCTGCAATCCTGGCGAAGCGCCGGTGAACCCGCAGAAGCGCCGCGAGATCTACCGCCGGCTGCAGGCGGCGAACCCGCACCCCACCACCGAGCTCGAGTACGGCACGCCGTTCGAGCTGCTGGTCGCGGTGGTGCTCTCCGCGCAGGCCACCGACAGGTCGGTCAACCTCGCCACGCGCCATTTTTTCCCGATCACCCCGGGGCAGATCGTCGAGATGGGGGTGGCCCGATTCGAGAAGCTGATCCAGAGCATCGGCCTGTTTCGGACCAAGGCGAAGAACGTGGTGGCGCTCTCCGAGATGCTCCTGAAGCAGCACGGCGGCGAGGTACCCGCCGAGCGCGAGGCGCTCGAGCGCCTGCCGGGCGTCGGCCGAAAGACGGCGAACGTGGTGCTCAACACCGCGTTCGGCCAGCCGACGGTGGCCGTCGACACGCACATCTTCCGCGTGGCGAATCGCACCGGCCTCGCGCCCGGCCGCGATCCGCGCGAGGTCGAGGACCGGCTGGTAAAGCTCACCCCGCCGGAGTTCCTGAAGGACGCGCACCACTGGCTGATCCTGCACGGGCGCTACGTGTGCCTCGCGCGCAAGCCCGGCTGCCCGCAGTGCATCATCCGCGACCTGTGCGAGTACCGCCCGAAGACGAAGGATGTTCAATCCCTCAAGAGATGACGTGCGCGAGATGTTCTTCGCGGCATGGCGCGGCTACCGCGACGGCCGGCCGCTGAGCGGCATGGAGGCGCTCGCCCTCGACGTGATCCTGCAGCACCCCGAGTACCACGAGACGCTCGAGCATCCGGAGCGCTACCGCGACCGGGACTACGTCGACGAGTCCAACCCTTTCCTGCACATGAGCCTGCACCTGGCGCTGGAGGAGCAGCTCTCCATCGACCAGCCGCCCGGCATCCGCCGGGCCTGGCAGGCGCTGCTCGCGCGGGCCGGCGACCGGCACGGGGCGCTGCACGAGGCGCTCGAGTGCCTCGCCGAGACCCTGTGGCGCGCGCAGCGTGACGCAATGCCGCCGGATGCGGCCGCCTACCTGTCGTGCCTGGAGCGACGGGCGCGCGCCTAAGCTGACCGGACTAGGCCGCGGCCGCGGGCGGGCAACGGGCGCCGGGCATCATGCCCCGAAGAGTTCCCCGGAGACTGAATGAAAGCCGCCCTCCTGCTCGTGCTTGCCGCAGCGCTCCCGTGGGCAGTCCCGGCGGCGGCGGTCGATCTGTCCGACAGCGTCCTCCTGGTGGCCAAGCGCCAGCTGCGCGACAAGATGTACGGCGCCACCATCCTGGTGGCGCGCCCTATCGGCAACGACCAGCACATCGGCTTCATCGTCAACCGCCCGACCAAGGTCACGCTCGGCCAGCTCTTCCCGCGCCACGCGCCTTCGCAGAAGGTGCCCGACCCGGTCTACGTCGGCGGGCCGATCAGCGCCGAGTCGATCTTCGCCCTGGTGGAAACGCGCAAGCATCCCGGCGGCCGCTCGGTGGAGCTCATGCCCGGGATGTTCGCGGTGTTCGACGGCAAGATCGTCGACGACGTGATCGAGCATGCGGCGCCGAAGGCGCGCTTCGTCGCCGGCCTGGTGGGCTGGCGCGCGGGCGAGCTGCGCGACGAGGTGAAGCGCGGCGCCTGGTTCGTGCTCGATGCCGACCCCAAGGTGGTGCTGCGCAAGCCCGAGGGGCTGTGGGAGGAGCTGGTGCGCCGCGCCGAGCAGCGCGCCAACAGCATCTAGCGCTGGTCGTGCAGCGGCGAGCTCTGGCTCGCGAACCAGGCCGCGAGGTCCTCGATGTCCTGTTTGGAAAGCTGCCCGGCGAAGCCCTTCATGATGGGGTTGTTGCGCCGGCCGATCTTGTAGTCGGTGAGCGCGCGCACCAGGTAGTCGTAGTACTGGCCGGCGAGGATCGGGTTGGTGGGATCGGCCGGCTTGTTGCCGTCGGCGCCGTGGCACGCGGCGCACACCTGCGCCGCCTTCTCCTTGCCGCGCTCGGGGTTGCCCGCCGCCTGAATCGTGCCCGCAAGCGCAAATCCGAGAATTGCACAAGCCAGGCGCTTCATTTCGCGCCCCCGTAGTACTCGGCCAGCTGCTTCATCGTTTCCTCGCTCAGGCTGCCGGCGATGCCGCGCATCGAGGGATGCGAGCGCTCGCCGGACTGGTAGGCCTTCAGCGCGTTCATGATGTAGGTCGGGCTCTGGCCGGCGATCTTCGGCACGTGGTAGACGCTCGGGAAGGCGGTCTTGTAGCCCGGGATGCCATGGCAGCCGGCGCACATGGCGAGGGCGTTGTCCCTGCCCTGCGCGGCGCTTTTCGTGCCCTGCGCGGCGGGCTTGCTTTCCTGGGTTGCGGGCGCCTTGTCGGCGGGCGGCTTGGGCTGAGCGAGCGCGGTGTGCGAGCCGATGGCGAGCGTCGCGACGAGCAGGCTGGAAGCTAAAGGATGGGGCATCCGGTCTTTTTCTAGTGTCTAAAGGCGTGAAAGAGCAACGGATTCTATCCAAACGGCGGCGCGCGCTCAACGGCAGCCGCGCCCCCCCTGCGAGCCTGCACGTTTTGTGATACAAACGCCCCAACAAGAGCATCACAACAGGAGATTAAAAATGAAATGCCGCAGGTTCCTCGCCGCAGCCGCGCTGATCCTATTTTCGCTCCCGGCCTCCGCGCAGCTGTACGTCACGGCCGGCATGCACAGCGTGCAGCCGAAGTTCGGCGGGGATTTCGACTTCGGCGTGCCCCGCCGCAGCGACACCAAGGATACCGGCTACCAGGCGAACCTCGGCTATCGCTTTTCGACCAACTGGGCCGCGGAAATCGGCGTGGCGGACCTCGGCGACTACAGCTTCGAGCACTTCACCAGCCCGAGCATCACCGAGCGCCTCGAAGTGCAGGGCGTGAAGGTCGCCGTGGTAGGCATGTTCCCGGGAACCGGGCGCTTCAACGTCATCGGCAAGCTCGGCATCGCCCGCACCACGGTGGACTGGGAAGGCCAAATCGGCGCGACGGTGCTCACCGCGGACCACAAGCGCAACAGCCTGCTCGCGGGCTTCGGCGTGCAGTACAACGTCACCGACCGCATCGGCGTGCGCGCCGAATACGAGAACTGGGGCGAAGCCGGCAACGAGGCCGATACCGGGCGCCTGAAGATATCGACCTGGAACGTGCTCGCGGTCTTCAGCTTCTGACGCTTAAGCGGCTTGCTAAAATCCGGCTTTCCCGCTTAGAAAGCCGGCAATGCGCTTCCAGGGCTCGTCCAATTACGTCTCCACCGACGACCTGACCCTCGCGGTCAACGCCGCGATCACGCTGCAGCGCCCGCTGCTCGTCAAGGGCGAGCCCGGCACCGGCAAGACCATGCTGGCGGTCGAGGTGGCGAAATCCCTCGGCGTGCCGCTGCTCGAGTGGCACATCAAGTCCACCACCAAGGCGCAGCAGGGCCTGTACGAGTACGACGCTGTGAGCCGCCTGCGCGACTCGCAGCTCGGCGACGAGCGCGTGCACGACATCCACAACTACATCGTCAAGGGCATGCTGTGGCAGGCGTTCAGCGCCGAGCGCCCCGTGGTGCTGCTGATCGACGAGATCGACAAGGCGGACATCGAGTTCCCGAACGATCTCTTGCGCGAGCTCGACCGCATGGAGTTCTACGTCTACGAGACGCGCGAGCTGGTGAAGGCGCGCCACCGGCCGATCGTGTTCATCACCTCCAACAACGAGAAGGAGCTGCCCGACGCCTTCCTGCGGCGCTGCTTCTTCCACTACATCCGCTTCCCCGACAAGGAGACGATGGAGAAGATCGTCGGCGTGCACTTCCCGGCGCTCAAGAAATCGCTGCTGCGCGAGGCGATGGAGGTGTTCTTCGAGGTACGCGAGGTCCCCGGCCTGAAGAAGAAGCCCTCCACCTCGGAGCTGCTCGATTGGCTGAAGCTCCTGCTCGCCGAGGACATCCCCGCCGAGGCGCTGCGCTCCAAGGACCGCAAGACCATCATCCCGCCGCTGCACGGCGCCCTGCTCAAGAACGAGCAGGACGTGCACCTCTTCGAGCGCCTCGTCTTCATGACCCGCGCCAAGGGCGCCTGAAAAGGGGTCAGAACAATTTACGGGAAATCGCGGCCCGGATTAGCGGTAAATTGTTCTGACCCCTTTTTTGCCTTGAAGGACTGAGATGCTCCAGCTGTACTTTTCCCCGGGCGCCTGTTCTTTCGTCCCGCACGTCGCCCTGGAGGCCGCCGGCGCCGAGTTCGAGCCGAAGCTCGTGAAGCTGCACCGCGGCGAGCAGCGCACGCCCGAGTACCTGGCGCTCAACCCGAACGCGCAGGTGCCGGTGCTGGTGGTGGACGGCAAGCCGCTCACGCAGATCCTTGCGATCTGCGAGTTCCTCGACAGCAGGTTTCCGGATGCGAGGTTTCTGCCGCGCGAGGCGTGGGAGCGCGCGCAGGCGCTGTCGCAGCTCGCGTGGATGAACAGCACGCCGCACCCCACCATGACGCGCTTCTTCTTCCCGGAGCGCTATGCCGAGACCGAGGCCGCGCGCCAGGAGGTGAAGCAGCGCGCCGCCCGGGACTTCCGCGGCCACCTCGAGCGCCTTCAGGAAATGCTGCCGCAGATGCGCGGTGCGTGCCACGACGCCTACGCCTTCACGCTGTTGCGCTGGGGCGGCTTTGCGGGTGTCGATCCCGGCTCGCTTCCCGAGTACAGGAAGTACGTCGAGCAAGCGATGCAGACCCCGGCGTTCAAGGCGGCCCTCGCGCGCGAGCGCATCACGCTCGACACTTACAAGGGCTAGGTGGAGGTCACGCTCAGCTTCGACAACGGCCCCGAGCCGGCGGTGACCCCGCGCGTGCTCGACGTGCTGAAGCAGTTCGACGTCAAGGCGACCTTCTTCGTGCTCGGCGCGAAGCTCGCCGACCCCGAGCGCCGCGCCATCGCCAAGCGCGCGCACGCCGAGGGCCACTGGATCGGCAACCACACGAAGACGCACAGCGTGCCGCTCGGCAGGCTGCGCGACGAGACCGCCATGCTCGACGAGATCCTCGACACCCAGGCGCTGATCGGCGAGCTCGCGCACCCCGATCGCCTGTTCCGCCCGTTCGGCGGCGGCGGCGAGATCGGCCCGCATCTGCTCAGCGAAGCCGCCCTGAGGGTCCTGAAAAACGAAAAGATGACCTGCGTCCTGTGGAACGCGGTGCCGCGCGACTGGGAGGACCCGCGCGGCTGGGCCGAGCTCGCCCTGGCGCAATGCCTGGCGCAGCCCTGGTCGCTGCTGGTGCTGCACGACCTGCCGACCGGCGCGATGGGCCGCCTGCGCATCTTCATCGACCGCGTGCTGGACCACGGCGGGCGCTTCCGCCAGGATTTTCCGCCGCAGTGCGTGCCGCTGCTGCGCGGCGAGGCGGTCGCTTCGCTGGCGCCCTACGTCACCTGATTACTTCTTCCGCAGCGCAGCGAACTCGGCGAGCGGCAGGCCGGCCGCGAGCTTCTCCAGACGGAATTTCTCGGATTGCTCGATTCGCCTTGCCTTCTCCAATACCTCGGCGGCGCGCCCGAGCGGCACGAAGCACACGCCGCATTCGTCCGCGACGACCAGGTCGCCCGGGCGCACTTCCACGCCGGCGATCGAGACCGGCTGGTTCACCGCCACGGTCCGGATGCGCCACTTGCCGGTGACCGGGCTGACGCCCGAAGACCAGACCGGGTAGCCGATGGCGCGGCTGTGGTCGATGTCGCGCACCGCGCCGTCGACCACCGCGCCGGCCTCGCCCTGGCGCCGGCCCACCGACGCCGAGATCCCGCCCATGCTCGAGATCCCGGCAACGCCCTGGATGACGAGCACGTCGCCGGGCTCGGCCAGGTTATGCGCCTCGATTTCGGCCAGCCCTGAGATTCCCTTGAAAGAGAACTCTTTGAGCGGAACATTCAGGACCGTCACGGCCTGCCCTACGATCCGTGCGCGGGGATCGGTGGGCCGCAGCAGCGCCACGCCGGCGATGCCGCACTCGTCGAGCGCGTCCGAGGTGGTGCCGGTGAGGTCGCCGAGCGCGCCGAAGCCCTCGAGGATGTCGCGGGCGAGGCGCGGCAGTTCCATCATGCCGACTGCCTCGGGGGCGAGCTTCCCAAGCAGGTTTTTGCCCATACAATGCCTCGAATAATGTCGTTCCACCCGAGCCCGAGCAAGCCCCGGCTCAAGCTGCCGCCCGGCGCCTGCGATACGCACTTCCACGTGTTCGGGCCGCAGCAGCGCTTTCCCTTCGCGCCCGACCGCACCTATACGCCGGCCGGCGACGCGCCCAGGGAAACCCTGTTCGCGCTGCACGCGCACCTCGGCATCGAGCGCGGCGTGGTGGTGCAGTCCGCGGCCCATGGTTTCGACAACTCCGCGGCTTCGGACCTGATCGCTGCGAAGAAGGATCGGTATGTGGGCGTCGCGCTGGTGCCCCCCACGCTTCCCATGGGCGAGATCAAGTCGCTCGACAGGCAGGGCTTCCGCGGCGCGCGCTTCCACTTCACGCGGCACCTGGGGACGACCGCGCCCATCGAGAGCGTGATGACGTTCGCCACCAAGGTGGCCGACCTCGGCTGGCACCTGCAGATCCACTACATCGGCGACCTGCTGGGCGAGCTCGCGCCGGCGCTCGCGCGCTCGCCCGTGCCGGTGGTGATCGACCACATGGGGCGCGTCGACGCTTCCCTGGGAACCGGGCAGGCGCCGTTCCGGGATCTCCTGAAGTTCCTGGAAAACCGGAACCACTGGGTAAAGGTGAGCGGCAGCGAGCGCATCTCCAAGCAGCCGGCGCCGTGGAAGGACGCCTGGCCGTTCGGGCGCAAGCTGGTCGAGGAGCTCGGCGACCGCGTGCTGTGGGGCACCGACTGGCCGCACCCGAATCTCCAGGAAGTGCCCGACGACGGCGTGCTGGTGGACATCCTCGCCGAGATCGCCCCGACGGAGAACGAGCGGCACGCGCTCCTCGTGGACAACCCTCAGCGCTTCTATGGGTTCAAGGCTTAAGGACCGCGTCGCCATCGTCACCGGCGCGGGCTCCGTGGGTCCCGGCTGGGGCAACGGCCGCGCCATCGCCGTGCGCTTCGCCGAAGAGGGGGCCCGGGTTTTCGCCGTGGATATACAGGAAGAACGATTGGCCGAAACGGTGGGCCATTGTTCCCAACCCATTCAAACCCACATCTGCAACGTCACCGACGGCAAGGCGGTCGCCGCCATGGTCGGCGCCTGCCTGGAGCGCTTCGGGCGCGTCGACATCCTGGTGAACAACGTCGGCGGCTCGGCGCCCGGCGGCCCGGTCGAGATGAGCGAGGAGGTGTGGGACGCCCAGGTCGACCTCAACCTGAAGAGCGTGTTCCTCGGCTGCAAGCACGTGCTGCCGGTCATGCAGCGCCAGAAAAGCGGCGCCATCGTCAACCTTGCCTCGACCTCGGGCATCCGCTGGAGCGGCTCGGCGCATGTCGCGTACGCGGCCACCAAGGCCGGCATCATCCAGCTCTCGCGCGTCGTGGCGGCCCAGTACGCGCCGCAAGGTATTCGCGTGAACACCGTGGTCCCGGGCCAGCTGCATACGCCGCTGGTGGAGTTCCGCCTTGCGCGGCAGCGCGCCGGCGGCGACGTCGAATCCCTGCTGAAGTCGCGGCTGAGCCGCATCCCGCTCGGCTTCGCCGGCGACGGGCGCGACACCGCCAGCGCGGCGCTGTTCCTCGCCTCCGACGAGGCGCGCTTCATCACCGGCACCGAGATCGTGGTCGACGGCGGCATGACGGTGCGCTGCGACTAGAATTCATTTCCACCAGGAGGAAACCCGATGAGAAAGCTGCTTGCAGCCCTGCTGTTCATACCCGCGCTCGCATTCGCCCAGGCCTATCCGTCCAAGCCGGTGCGCGTGGTCGTGCCCTTCCCGGCCGGCGGCCCGGCCGACATCTTCGGCCGCGGCCTCGCGCAGGGCATGTCGAGCGAGCTCGGCCAGCCGGTGATCGTCGAGAACGTCGGCGGCGTGGGCGGCGTGCTCGGCGTCGACCGGGTGGCGAAGGCGGCGCCCGACGGCTACATGCTGGCGCTGAACAGCGCCTCCACCGTGGCGATCGCGCCGTACTCGCTGGCGAAGATGCCCTACGACGTGAAGAAGGACTTCGCGCTGATCACCGTCGTGGTGCGCGTGCCCGAAGTGCTCGCGGTGCATCCCTCGCTGCCGGTGAACAGCGTGGCCGAGCTCGTCGCCTACGCCAAAGCCAATCCCGGGAAGATCAATTTCGGCTCGGCAGGCGGCGGCAGCATCACGCATCTCGCGGGCGAGCTGCTCAAGGCCGAAGCGAAGGTCAACATGGTGCACGTCGCCTACAAGGGCGCCGCGCCCGCGGTGACCGACCTCGTCGGCGGCACGGTGCAGATGGGCATCTTCGACGTGCCGATCCTGCTGGGCCATATCCGTTCCGGCCGCCTGAAGGCGCTCGCGGTCACCAGCGCCACGCGGGCCTCGACCCTGCCCGACGTGCCCACCACGGCGGAGACCGGCTATCCCAACGTCACCTCCGACAACTGGTACGGCCTGGTGGCCCCCGCCGGCACGCCGGCGGACGTGCTGAAACGCATCAACGCCGCCGCGGTCGCCGCCCTCAACAGCGCGGCGATCAAGGAGCAGTACGCCAAGGTGAGCGGCGTCCCCTCCCCCGGCACGCCGCAGGACTACGCGCGCTTCCTCGCCAGCGAGCAGGCGAAATGGAGCAAGGTCGTCAGTGCCATCGGATTCAAGAACTAGTCCCCCGGTCGGGAGCCCCAGGGTCGCGCCGGTCGCGCCCGGCACGCGCCCCGAGCTCGCCGAGCTCGAGGCGCGCATCCGCGGCGCGCGCGGCCGCCTGTCGCCGCTCTACCAGGTGCTCCTGCACAGCCCGCAGCTCGCCGCCGGCTGGGAGCACCTGTTCACCGTCATCCGCCAGCAGACCTCCGTGCCGGCGCGGCTGCGCGAGCTCGTGATCCTGCGCATCGCCGTGCTGAACGGCGCCGATTACGAGTTCGAAGCCCACGTGCCTCACGCGCTGCAAGCGGGAATGACCCAAGCCGCGATAGATCTGCTTCGAAAAGGCGAAGCGAGTGGGTCGGAATCCGAAACCGTCGTGCTGCGATACACGGACGCCATGACGCGCGAGCTGCAGGTTCCCGACGCGCTGTTCGAAGAGCTGCGCAAGCACTTCGACGACAAAGCCCTGGTGGAGCTCACCGCGACCATCGCGGGCTACAACATGGTGTCGCGCTTTCTCATCGCCATGCGAATTCATTGAAAGGACAAGGAGAACGAATGGCAGGCAACTGGATCAGGATCGCCGCCGAAGGCGGCGGCAGCTTCGAGGGCTATCTCTCCGTGCCGGCTGCGGGCGTCGGCCCGGGACTGGTCATGGTGCAGGAGATCTTCGGCGTGAACCCCTCCGTCCGCCATCTCGCGGACCTGTTCGCCGCCGAGGGCTTCACGGTGCTCGCGCCGGACTTCTTCTGGCGCATCGAGCCGCGCGTCGAGCTGCCCTTCGACGAGGCCGGCATGAAGCGCGCGCAGGAGCTGCACAAGGCCTTCGACTACGAGCAGGGCGTCAAGGACCTGGGCGCGGCGGTGGAGACGCTCAGGAAGCAGCCGCAGTGCAAGGGCCCGGTCGCGGTGAGCGGCTACTGCCTGGGCGGCACCTTCGCCTATCTCGCGGCGGCGCGGCTGCCGGTGGACGGCGCGCTCGCCTACTACGGCACCCGCATCCACAACTACCTCGAGGAAGCGGGCAGGATCAAATGCCCGGTGCTGCTGCACTTCGGCGAGCTGGACCACGCCGTGCCGCCCGAGGCCCTGGCGAAGATCCGCGCCGCGCTCGAAGGCAACCCGAAGGTGCGGATCCACGCCTATCCGGGCGCCAAGCACGCCTTCGCCAACCCGATGCGCCCCGCGAACTACGATGCGAAGTCGGCGGCGCTCGCGAACGAGCGCAGCTTCGCGTTCCTGCGCACGCTCTAGGCGCAACCGCTAGCGGCTACCTCTCCTCACACCAGTACTCCAGGGTGTCTGCGCTATCGGCCTTGGTCTTGCCGAACGCTATCCAGCCGTGGCCGCGCAGCGTTGTCTCTTCCCGGCGCAGTATGGTTTCGCCCCGCTCGCCTTCCACCGTGATGTAGGTTCCGTTCGAGCTGTGGTCCCTGACCACATACTTGTCCTGCCGCCTTTCGATGAGGCAGTGGTGCCTTGATGCCGCCGGCTCCGCCACGACCACGGTGCTGGCCGGGTCCCGTCCCAACGTGACGGACTCCTGCAGGCGCCGGCGGACGATCTGCCGTCCCCGATAAAGAAGACGCAGGGTAAGGCTCGCGGGCTTCTTCGCCGCATGCGCGACCGGGAAGTCGGTGATGTCTGCGCTCTTCTGCCACAGGAATTCGCATAGCGCGATTTCGTCGGCCTTTCCGCGCACCGTGATGTCGTAAAGCCGCCGGGTCGAGCCGCGCAGGGCCGGCGTAAGCAATTCGACGGTTTCGGCCGAGGTAAGCACCTGCCCTTTTGTAGCCTGCTCGACCAGCCGGGACGCGAGGTTCACGGTATCGCCGAAAACGTCGTTGTCGCGCTGTATTACCGGACCCGCATGGAACCCGACGCGGATGCCGAGCTTATGGCCATGCGAGGGCGGAAGCGCAGCCACTGCCAGGTTCATGCGCGTTGCGGCATCCGCGGCGCCGTCCGGCGTGGAAAACAGGGCCATGACCCCGTCGCCGGTGGTCTTCACGACACGCCCGCCGCTCGCTTCGGCCGCACGGCGCAGCTTATCGAGGCACGCGTCGATCGCCGCCAGGGCATTCCTGTCACCGGCTTCCTCGTACAGCCGCGTGCTGCCGGTGACGTCGGCGAAAAGTACGGTGGATTCCCGGTCGGCGCTCATCTGTACCGGGCGGGGGTCCCTTTGAGTTACGCCGGTGGGCACATGACGATGCAACAGCCCACTGTATTGAAACGCTGCCGCGCGGACAAACTCTCCCGCACCGTCCAACGGCAATAGGTCACGTCTGAATTGAAAGTGATTGTTCTGGACGCCTGGAGCGCAAGGCGCCGCATGTAGTTGGCCAACGACGCGACACCGATGAGAATTACTACAAGCTCTCCTGGCCGGGGCGCACCCCGGCCCCTGTATGATTCCACGATTCCGAACTGCATGGCGACGGTCCACAACCTCAAGCCCAACCCCGAGGCGAAGCTCAAGGTCCTGGTGGTCGAGGACAATCTCGACTCGGTGCATTCCATGGCGGTGCTCCTCAAAGCCATGGGCCATGAGGTGCAGTTCGCCATCAACGGGTTTGCCGCGATTGACGCTGCCCGCACCTTTCGGCCGCAAGTCATCCTGCTCGATATCGGCCTGCCGGATTTCAAGGGTGACGAGATCGCCCGTCAGTTCAAGTATGAGCCCGGTCTCGAGAACGCGCGCATCATTGCGATAACCGGGCTGCCGATCGCCGAGGTCGAGCAACGCGCGCTGAATGCCGGCTGCGAGCGGGTGTTTGCAAAACCGATGGATCCGGCCGCCCTCGAGAAGCTCCTGCTGGAGAAGAGGTAGACCGCTATTTCCGGGCCGGCAGCCTGAGCGCGACGAGCGCGCCGAGGACGTTGATGCCGGCGGCGATCCATACGGCGGACGCGTAGCTGCCGGTGCGGTCGAAAAGCGCGCCCGCGAGCACCGGCAGGCTGATGGCCGCCGCGCACCAGGCGATGTACAGCCGGCTCGCGACGAGGCCGAACCGGTTCTTGTGCCAGTACTGCGCGATGGCGCCGGCGACGAGGCCCGAGACGATGCCGTACCCGACGCCGATCAGGCCGAGGGCGAAGGCCGCGGTGAGCGGGGCGGGAACGAGGGTCAACATGAGGGCGCCGGCGAGCGAGCAGAGGTGCGCGCCGGCGCCGACGCGCGCCGCCTGGAAATGATCGACCAGCCACCCGCCGGCGATGCGCGCGGCGCCCACCGCGCCGGTGATGAAGGTGGTCGCGCCCACCGCCAGCGCGGCGGCGCCGCCGTACGCCTGCACGATGGCGGCGGCCTGGCTGAGGACCGTGAGGCCCGCCGCCGCGGCGAGGAAGAACACGGTGGCCAGCAGGTAGAACGCGCGGCCGAGCCGGCCTGGCGCGGCTTGCGCCGAGGCGGCGTCGATCATGCGGATATCGGCGGCCCGCAGTAGACCGGCCGCGATGGCGCATGCGCCGAGCACGACGAGCGCGAGGCCGACGAGCGCCGGGCGCACGCCATAGGCCAGGATCGACCAGCCCAGGACCGGCGCGCCGAGCATCGCGCCCAGGGGGTAGAGGCTGACCACGTAGCCGTTGGCGAGGCCGCGCGCTCCGGCCACCGTCTGGTTCACCGCCTGCTGCGCCACGATGAACAGCACGCCCGCGCCCGGCCCGAACAGCACGCCGTAGCCGAGCGCGAACTGCGCGAAGCTCGACGCCGAGGCGGAAAGCCACAGCCCCGCCCCGCTCGTCAGGCCGCAGGCCACGGCGAGCGTCGCCGGAGGCAGGCGCCGGTAGAGCTGCGGCGCGAAGTTCATGCCCAGCGTGAGGGTGACGGTGGCGAGGCCGAAGACGAAGCTCATCTCCGCGCGCGTCGCGCCGAGCAGCGCCTCCATCGGCTTCAGGAACACGCTGAAGGCGTAGAGCGTGCCGAACGGCAGGTTGACCACGGTCGCCGCAAGGAGCGCCGCGGCGCTGCGTTGCCCGGAAGTCATCGCACTGTGTTACAGTGGCTTCCGCAGGATTTCAAGCAGCGAATCAGCAGTACCGTTCCCTTCCTTGATCATCATGCCCGGGCGCGAGGCCCGGACTCGTCTCGCACTGAAGTCAAGGATTGGAACAGAAATGTCTACAGGTACCGTGAAGTGGTTCAACGATTCGAAGGGCTTTGGATTCATCACGCCGGATGACGGCGGCAAGGATCTGTTCGCCCATCACAGCAACATCCAGATGGACGGCTACAAGTCCCTCAAGGAGGCCCAGAAGGTCTCCTTCGACGTGGTCGACGGCCCCAAGGGCCCGGCGGCGTCGAACATCCGGGCCGTCTAAGGCACCGGAAGCCACGAAAGCCCGGGAAACCGGGCTTTTTTATTTCATGAAGAATTCCGACGTGCCCATGATGGCGTTGCGCCGCGCGGTGCAGCTGTGCAACGGGCTCGAGGCCCTGGGCGACGCGCTCAGCGTTTCCACCGACCGCCTGGAGCGCATGCTCTCCGGCGAGGAAGAGGTCCCCCTCCCCGTGTTCACCCAGGCCGTCGGCCTGCTGCTCGAAGCCACCGCCACCCGCTCGCCGAAGCGCTCCACCCCCGACTCGAACGAAAGCGGCCGCAAAGGCCCGCGGCACTAGCGCGAGTCGCGGCGCGCCTGGTTGCGCCGGCGCGTGAATCGCGCCAGGGCCTGGTCGAACAGTTTGGCTTTCTGCGCGGTGCGCTCGTTGCCGCCCACTTTCGTGCCGGTGCGGGCGCGAGTCGCCAGCTTCTGGCGCTTGAGCAGGTCGCGCTGCTTGTCCCGCAGGTTGCGCGCGCGCGTGATGTTCGATTCCAAGGCGCGCTGGGAAAGCTTGCCGATGGCGTCGGGATAGCTCGCCTTGACCAGCTCGAGCTCGGACCGGGTGGTCAGTGCCCGCGCCTGGCGGCGGTTGAGGGCCATGTCGTCTCCTTGGGGTTGGGCTGCTCGAAAAACGGCGGCAGCGGGCAGTCGAGCACCGCGCCGACCGCGCGCAGCAGCTCGGCTTCCGCGATCTGCAGCTCGCCGCCGGCGAAGGCCGCGGCGGCCAGCTCCTGCATCAGCTTCTCCTTTTCCCGCGGCGCGAGCGCCTTCAGCGCCTCGAGCGCCCCGGTCACGGCCTGCGGGCCGGCCGGCGCGTTCGAGAACAGGGATACGAGGAGATCGGCCGGCGCCCGCAGCTCGGCGAGCGTCCTGCGGCCGGCGGGCGATTCGGGCGCGCCGGAGAGCTGGTCGCGCACCAGGACCAGCACCACCAACTCGCCCAGCGTCACCCGCTGGTCGGCATGCACCGCCGCTTCGAGCGCCGACACCGCATCGCGGCGCGCCTCGGCGGAAGCGTCCTTGAGCGCGGGGAGCGCAAGGTCGATCGCCGGCAGCCGCAGCGCGCGCGGGAACCTGGAGTCCGGCGACATCAGCGACAGCAGGAAGCGGCGTGCGCCCTCGGGCGACTCGATCTCTCCGTGCAGCGCCGCCGGAATGGAAGCCATGAGGCGCCGGGCAAGGTCGATTTTGCCGGGCTCGAGCGCGCCGATCAGGGCGAGCGCCGCTTCAGCGGTGGGCTTTGCCCGTGCTGCCTCCTTTTTTTCTTCCGGAGGAACCGGCGCTGCGCGGCGCTTGCGGTAGGACTCGGCGTCGAAGCGCGGGTGCGCGCGGCGGATGCGCTCGGCAATCGGCGGATGGGTGGCGAACAGCGCCGGTGCGCTGCTTGCGAAGTACATATGCGACATGTCCTCGGCGTAGCGGTTGCCCACGCGCGTGCCGCTCGCCGCGAGCCCGATCTGGTCGAGCGCGCCGGCGATGGCATCGGGATTGCGCGTGAACTGCACGCTCGAGGCGTCGGCGAGGTATTCGCGCTGGCGCGACACCGCGGCCTTGATGAGCTGCGACAGCACCAGGCCGACGGCGCCGATGGCGAGCAGCCCCACGCCGACGAACACCGCTGCGCCCGCGTTGCGGCTGCGCGCGCGCGCCGCGCCGTACATCATGAAGCGCCCGATGGCGCCGACGAACACGATGCCCGCCAGCACCCCGAGCATGCGGATGTTGAGCCGCATGTCGCCGTTCAGGATGTGGCTGAACTCGTGCGCCACCACGCCCTGCAGCTCGTCGCGGTTGAGGGTGCGCAGCGCGCCGCGCGTGACCGCGAGTACCGCGTGCGAGGGATCGTAGCCGGCGGCGAAGGCGTTGACGGCCTCCTCCCTGTCCATGACGTAGACCCCGGGCACGCGCACGCCCGAGGCGATGGCGATCTCCTCGACCACGTTGAGCAGGCGCCGCTCGAGCGGGTCCGCGGTGTGCGGGTCGACCCGCCGCGCGCCTGCCATGCGCGCCACCGCGTCGCCGCCGCCGGCCGAAAGCCGCGCCACCTGCACCAGCGTCACCGACAGGATCAGGGCGAGCGTCGCAAGCGTGCCGAACACGTACACCCCCAGCGGCACCTGGGCCTCGGGCGGGGCGCTCCACCGGTAGGCGACATGCAGCAGCACGTTCACCCCCGCCACGATGCCGAGCACGGCGAGCGCGTACAGGAAGACAAGCAGTGCGCTCGAGCGCCGGGCGCGTTCCTGGTTCTCGAAGAAGTCCAAGCTAGCCGAAGGATACCTTCGGCGCGCGGCGCTCCTCGTCGGATTCGGTGGCCTGCAGGAGCTCCGCCGGCCCGAAGCCGAACCCCGCGGCGACGAGCGTGTCCGGAAAGGACTCGCGCCGCGTGTTGTACGCCATCACCGAGTCGTTATACCCCTGGCGCGCGAATGCCACCTTGTTCTCGGTGCTGGTGAGCTCTTCCTGCAGCGCGAGCACGTTCTGGTTCGCCTTGAGGTCGGGGTAGGCCTCGAACACCGCCAGCAGCCGCCCCAGCGCCCCGCCGAGCGCCCCTTCGGCGCGCGCCAGGCCCTGCATGGCCGCCGGATCCCCGGGCGCCGCGGCGGCGCGCTGCTCCGCGCTCACCGCCTCGCCCCGCGCCTTGACCACCGCCTCGAGCGTCCCGCGCTCGTGCTGCAAATAGCCCTTGACCGACTCCACCAGGTTGGGAATCAGGTCGTAGCGCCGCTTGAGCTGGACGTCGATCTGGGAGAAGGCGTTCTGGTAGCGGTTGCGAAGCTGCACCAGCCGGTTATAGAGGACGATCGCGAGCAGCGCGATCGCCGCGATCACGGCGATGACGATCCAGAGTCCGGCGTCCATCCTGCCTAGACCGCGCCACCGGCCCGGAGTTCTGCCTGTAGACTCGGGCCATGCGAATGCTCCTGCTTGCCCTCGCGCTGCTCGGCGCGGCCCCGGGCGCCCTTGCGCAGGACAAGCGCCCGGTGGTCTACGTCGCGCCGATCGAAGGCATCATCGACCTGGGCCTCGCGCCCTTCGTGCAGCGCGTGCTGGACGAGGCGGGAGCCGCCGGCGCGGCGGCCGTCGTGCTGGAGGTCAATACCTTCGGCGGGCGCGTGGACGCCGCGGTGCAGATCCGCGACGCGCTGCTCAATGCCGGGGTGCCCACCGTCGCCTACGTGAACCGCCGGGCGATTTCCGCCGGCGCGCTCATCTCGCTCGCGGCGCAGCACCTGGTAATGGCGCCGGGCGCCACCATCGGCGCGGCGACCCCGGTGCAGGCGGGTGCGGGCGACGCTCAGCCGGTGTCCGAGAAGACCGTGTCCTACGTGCGCAAGGAATTCCGCGCCACCGCCGAGAGCCGCAAGCGCCCGGCGCTGATGGCCGAAGCCATGGTCGACGCCGACGTCGCGATCCGCGGCGTGGTCGAGAAAGGCAAGCTGCTCACGCTCACCACCGATGAGGCGCTGAAGCACAAGGTCGCCGAGTTCCGCGCCGACACGCTCGAGGCGGCGCTCGAGCGCGTGGGCATCAAGGGCGCCGAGCTGCGCCGCGTCTCGCCCAACTGGGCCGAGAACGTGGTGCGCTTCCTCACGCATCCGGTGCTGAGCTCGCTGCTGGTGACGATCGGCATGCTCGGCATCATCATCGAGCTGCGCACCCCCGGCTTCGGCGTCGCGGGCGCCATCGGCGTGGGCGCGCTGGCGGCGTTCTTCTGGGGCCACTGGCTGGTGCAGCTCGCCGGCTGGGGGGAGCTGCTGCTCGCGGTGGGCGGCGTGGCGCTGCTGCTGCTCGAGTTCTTCGTCATTCCCGGCTTCGGCTTCGCCGGCATCCTGGGCATCGTCGCGCTGCTCGCCGCGCTGGTGCTGAGCGTCGTCGGCTCGGGGGCGACCCCGGAATTCTTCATGCTGGCCGCGGGACGCATCCTGCTCGCCCTGCTCGTGGCGCTGGGGGCGAGCCTGCTGCTCTTGCGCTTCATGCCGCGCACGCCCTTCGGACGGCGCCTGATCCTGGACACCGGCCTTGCCCATGTCGGGGAGGATGACCTGCGCTGGCTCGGCAAGCGCGGGCACGCCACCACCCCGCTGCGCCCGGCCGGCATCGCCGACATCGAGGGCGCGCGCGTGGACGTGGTGTCCGACGGCGAGCTGATCGAGCCCGGCACGCCGGTCGAAGTGACGCGCGTCGACGGCAACCGCATCGTGGTGCGGCAGATAACCCATACCAATCAGAAGGAGGATGCATGAGCGAGCTGGCCACAGGTCTCACCGGGGGGCTCGGGCTCCTCATCGTCGTCGTCGCTGCGATCCTCCTGCTGCTGTACCTGGTGCCGATCCCGCTGTGGATCGCGGCCTGGGCTTCCGGCGCCTATGTGGGGCTGTTCACGCTGGTCGGCATGCGCCTGCGCCGCATCCCGCCGAACACCGTGGTCACGGCGCGCATCAGCGCGGTCAAGGCCGGCCTCAACCTCACGGTCAACGACCTGGAGGCGCACTACCTCGCCGGCGGCAACGTGGTGCGCGTGGTGAACGCCATGATCTCGGCCGACAAGGCTAACATCCCCCTGCCCTTCCAGCGCGCCGCGGCCATCGATCTCGCCGGGCGCAACGTGCTCGAGGCGGTGCAGATGTCGGTGCTGCCCAAGGTGATCGAGACGCCGAAGATCGCCGCGGTGGCGAAGGACGGCATCCAGCTCATCGTGGTGTCGCGCGTCACGGTGCGCACCAACATCGACCGCCTGGTGGGCGGCGCCGGCGAGGAGACCATCATCGCGCGCGTCGGCGAAGGCATGGTGAGCACCATCGGCTCGGCCACCAACCACAAGAGCGTGCTCGAGAACCCGGACCACATCTCCAAGCACATCCTGTCCAAGGGCCTGGACGCCGGCACCGCCTACGAGATCCTGTCGATCGACATCGCCGACGTCGACGTGGGCGAGAACATCGGCGCCAAGCTGCAGATCGACCAGGCGAACGCCGACAAGCAGATCGCCCAGGCGAAGGCCGAAGAGCGCCGCGCCATGGCGGTGGCGCTGGAGCAGGAGATGCGCGCGCGGGTGGTCGAATCCGAAGCCGAGGTGCCTCGTGCCATGGCCGAAGCCTTCCGCAGCGGCAACATGGGCATCATGGATTACTACCGCATGAAGAACGTGCAGGCCGACACCGAGATGCGCGGCGCCATCGCGAGCGGCGAAGAGCCCACCACGCCCGGGAGGCCGTAGGCATGGAGCGCTTCCCGGTCGAGCTGCTTTACGTTCTCGCCATCGTCGGCTTCTTCCTGTTCAACATGCTCGCGCAGCGCGCGGCGCGCCGCCGCCAGCAGGCGGAGCAAGCGGCGCAGCCCGAACCTGTCGCAGAAGAAACCCTCGAGGACGTCTGGGGCCGCACGCCCGCGCCCCCGCCGGCGCCGGCTCCCGTGGTGCTGGCGCCGCCGCCCCCGCCGCCGGTGCGCGCTGCACCGCGGCGCATGCACCCGGTGCGCGCGCTTCTCAACGATCCCCGCGATCTGCGGCGCGCGGTCGTGCTCATGATGGTGCTCGGCCCCTGCCGCGCCCAGGAGCCGCCGGAGCAGCGCTGAGCGAAAGCCAGGCGATCAGGCCGCTGGCGCCGGCAAGCGCCGCGCAGATCAGCATCAGGATGCGGAACGTGCCGACATAGGCGGCCGCGACCGCGTCCGAAGCCGCCCCGGGCGGCGCTTCCAGCTCAGCCAGGCGGGCGGCATTGCCGACGAGCTGCTCGGCAAGCGCCGCGGGCACTTGGGCTTCCTCCAGGCGGCTCGCCAGGCTGTCGGCAAACTGCCAGACGGCGACCCCGGTGAGCACGGCCAGCGCCAGCACGCCGCCCAGGCGCGCGGCGGTGTTGTTCACGCCGGACGCGGTGCCCGCCTGCCGCCCCGGGACCGAGCCCATTACGACCGTGGTGAGCGGCGCCACGCTCAGCGTCATGCCCACGCCGATGATCCCAATGCCCGGCAGAAAGCCCGCCGCGAACGAAGCTTCGGTGCCGGGAATCGCCAGCGCCGCGAAGCCCGCCGCCGCCACGCACGGCCCGACAGTGAGGATCAGGCGCGGCTCGAGCCTGCGGATGAGGTCGCCGGCGAAGGTCGAGCCGAACCCCATGATGAGGGTGAACGGCAGGAACGCCGCGCCGGCCTGCGTGGCCGAGTACCCCTGCACCTGGATGAGGTTGAACGGCAGGAAGTACAGCGCGCCGCTCAGCGCCAGGTAGAGCAGCAGGGTCATGAGGTTGGCGCCGCTGAACGCGCGCAGCCGGAACATTTCCAGCGCCAGCATCGGCGAGGCGAAGCGCCGCTCGCGCCACACGAACGCGGCGCCGAAAGCGAGGGCGGCCGCGAGCAGGGCGAGCCGCTGCGCGGCGCTCGCCGGGTCGACCAGCGCATAGACCAGCAGCCCCAGCGCAATCGCGAGCAGCAGCGCGCCCGCGTAGTCGAGCCGCTCGTCGCCCCCGGGCGGGCTCGCCGGCACCCGCCACGCGGCGATCGCGAGCGTGAGCGCCGCGAACGGCACGATGAGCAGGAACACCGCCGGCCAGCCCCACTGGTCGACCAGCCAGCCGCCGAGCACCGGTCCCCCCGCGGTGGTGAGCGCCGAAGCGCCGGCCCAGGTGCCGATCGCGCGGCCCCGCTCCTCCTCATCGAAGTGGCTGCCGATGAGCGCGAGGCTGGTGGGCACCAGCAGCGCGCCGCCCAGCCCCTGCGCCAGGCGCGCGACAGTGAGCAGCGACAGCGAGGGGGCGAATGCCGCGCCCAGCGCGCCCAGTCCGAAGACGCCGGTGCCGAGCATGAACACGCGCCGCAGGCCGTACCGGTCGCCGAGCGAGCCGCCGATCAGCATGAACGCCACCAGCATGAGGAGGTAGGCGTTGGCCACCCACTGCACGCCGGCCGAGGTGGTTCCCAGTTGCGACTGGATCGCCGGCAGCGCCAGATTGACCACCGAGCCTTCGATGAACGCGAGGCTCGAGCCGAGGATCGCGGTGGCCAGCACCCACGGCTTGTCGCGCGGCGCGCACGGCAGCCGGCGCGCTTGCGCAACGATCCCCGCTTCGTCACACGGTGGGCGCGCGGCGAGCGTCATGGATCTGCGGGGTATGACTTGAACTGTCCGCTATACGACGCCGCGTTCCCGCAGCACGCGGAATTGCTCCTCCGTAAGCGACAGCACCGCGGCGGTGTCGCGGCCCGGGACGGGCGCGGGAACGTCGTGGCCGGCGCGCGAGCGGCTGAACTTGAGCGGGAAGCCGGCCGCGAGCACCTCGGTTTGCTCTCCTTCGACGGTCTGCAGCGGCTGCACCATGCCGCGCGCGCGCAGGTGCGGCCAGTCGATGGCCTCGCGCGGGGTGCGAACCGCCGAGCACGGCACGTCGTGCACGCGCAGCGCGGCGACGATATCCGCCACCGGCCGCTCGCGCGCCCAGAGGGCGATCATCACGTCGATGCCTTCGTTGTGCGCTATGCGCCACTCCGTACGATTCATGTCTTGGTTTTCCTTCAGGTCATCCCGTCCAATGGCCGACAGAATGCCGTGCCAGTCCTCGCGGCTCACGGCGCCGATCGCCACCCAGCCGTCGCGCGCGGCGTAGGTGTTGAAGGGCGAAAAGCGCATGATGCGGTTGCCCTGGCGCGGCGCGAGGCCGAGCACCTCGTAGCAGTCGAGCGGCTCGTCCATCATCATCGAGAACAGGCAGTCGGCCATGGAGACGTCGATCATCTGGCCCTGCCCGCTCTTCTCGCGCTCGAGCAGCGCGCTCACCACGGCAAGCGCCGCGTAGGTGCCGGCGATGGTGTCGGAGAGCTGGGTGCCGGTCTTGGATGGGGCGCCGTCCGGCGGCCCGGTGACGCTCATGAGGCCCACCGCCGCCTGCGTCATGAGGTCGTAGGCCTTGGCGTCGCGCTCCGGGCCGGTGGCGCCGAAGCCGCTCAGCGCGCAATACACGAGCCGCGGATTGCGGCCCTTGAGCGCTTCGTAGCCGATGCCCAGCCGCTCCGCCACGCCCGGGCGGAAGTTCTCGACGACGGCGTCTGCCTTTTCAATCAAGCCAAGAAACAGGGACCGGCCTTCGGGGGACTTGAGGTTGAGCGTGACCGACTTCTTGCCGCGCGCGCGCTTGAGATACGCGATGCCGAAGTCGCGCTCCGAGCGCCGCTCGAGCGCCACGCCCTGTGGGCCGGCGTAGGGCGGCGCGCCGGCAGAGGGGTCGCCGGACCCCGGGTCGTCGATCTTGATGACCTCGGCGCCCAGGCCCGCGAGGAGCAGCGTGCAGTGCGGGCCCGACAGGAAGCGCGTGAGGTCGAGGACGACGGTTCCCTGCAGCACCCCG
>DASUUN010000089.1:0-4546 GCA_036374055.1 Burkholderiales bacterium | reverse complement strand
ACCACTTCCTCGATGACGCTCGGCGGCAGGTCCGGGGCGATGTCGGCGAGCTCGTCGGCCTCGAGCGTCTGCGCGGCGGCCACCAGCTCGGCCGAGTCCATCGCCTCGATGAGCGACTCCCGCACCGCGTCGCTCACTTCGAGCAGGATCTCGCCGTCGCGGTCGGCCTTGACCAGGTCCCAGGCCGCCAGGCGCTCTTCCAGCGGCAGCGCTTCCAGGATGTAGGCGATGTCGGCCGGATGCAGCCGGTCGAGCATGGCGCGCAGCTCGCCCGGCGGCGCGCCCGCGCGCAGCAGCGCCTGCACTTCGGCCACTTGCTGCTGCAGGTCCTCGAGCTCCAGGCGGTCCTGCATTACGGAATCTGCACCGCGGGCATGCGGGCGAGGATGGTCTCGACGCGTCCGTCGAGATAGGGGGTGGTGCGGCCGCGCTCGTAGCGCCGGGGGCTGGGCAGGATGGAGGCGAGCCACGCCGCCTGCTCCTGCGACAGCGCCGCCGCGGACAGGCCGAAATGGTGCCGCGCGGCCGCCTCGGCGCCGAACACGCCCTCGCCCCACTCGGCGAAATTCAGGTACAGCTCGAGGATGCGCCGCTTGGACATGGTGCTCTCGAGCATCCACGTGATGAGCGCCTCCTGGCCCTTGCGCAGCCACGAGCGGCTGCCCGAGAGAAACAGGTTCTTGGCGAGCTGCTGGCTGATGGTCGAGGCGCCGGCGACGATCCTGCCGCGGCGCTCGTTGCGCGCCATCGCCTTCTGGATCGCCTCCCAGTCGAACCCCTCGTGGTCAAGAAAGCGCGCGTCCTCCGCCGCCACCACCGCGCGCTTGAGGTGCGGCGAGATGCGCGCGTAGGGCACCCATTGCTGCCTGAGCCGCGCCCGGGGGTTCTTCTCCCGCAGCGCTTCGAGGCGCCGGTCCATGAACGAGGAGGTGGCGGGCTCGAAGCGGTTCCAGTACAGCACCTGGCTGAAGAACCACAGCTGTACCGCGATTACCGCCAGCACCAGCGTGCCCAACGTGAAGCAGAACGCTTTCCAGGCGAAGACGAGGCGACTGAGGCGCTTACGCCGCACGCAGCCGGTGGGGCATCAGTTACGTGCTTCGGTCCAGATCTTGTCGCCTTGCCCGAAGAACCACGTGCGCGTGATGACCAGAAGATCGGTATCACGGCGGATGCTGGGCGGGAAGGCCGCGAACGGCGTCGCCATGCGCACGATCTTGAACGCCGCGGCGTCCAGGACCTTGAGCCCGGAGGAGCGGTCCAACTCGATGGACTCGACCGTGCCGTCGGGCCGAATGGTGACGGTCAGGCGCAGGTTGCCATAGTGCTTGCCGCGCGCTTCCGCGGGGTAGTTCAGCGTGCCGACACGCTCGATCTTGACCCGCCAGTCCTCCTCGTACTGCGCGAAACGGTACTCGGCGGCACGCGCCCCGATGAACTTCTTGCGCGGGCGCTTCTGGTACTGCTCGGTCTGCCGGTCGATCTGCGCCTGCAGCCGCATCGCGGCGAGCGACAGGTCGGCGAGATCGCGACCGCTGGGCTGCGCCGCCGGCTCCTCCGCGGGCGCGGCGCGCGGCGACTCGACCGGGACCTTGCGCGCCGATTCGCGCGCCTGGGCGAGCAGGCGCTGCTGCTGCACCTCGAGCTGCTGCACGCGGCGCTTCGCGTCGGCGAGGTCCTTGCCGGGCTTGCGCGGCGCGGTAACCGGCAGGGGGGTCTTGGCGCGCCGGTTCTGGTCCACGTTGCCGCCGCGATCGAGGTTGGACTGCGCGAGGACCTCTGCCCGGGTCGGACGCTCGCGCGTCTTCGCGTTCACCAGCACCACCTCGAGAGGCTGGTTGGCGGACCGCGCGCGCGGGTCCGGCATCTTGAAATGCACCGCCATCAATGTCGCGTGCAGCGCGATCGACAGCCCGAGGGCAGCGCCCAGGACCCGATCGTTGCGAGCGAACATCAAGTGCATTCTACAAGCCTTTCATCTTCTAGGCTTTTTGCATAGCAGGCGCACGGTACACCAGGGTCAGGCTGCGCTCCAGGAAATCCATCTCCCCTATTTCGAGCCGCACGCGGCTCCCGGGTTCCAGCTCCGGCAGGGAAGGCACGCGCGCCACCAGGGGAAAACCTTCGGCGCGCACCAGGTTCTCGCGCAGCACCACGGCATCGAATTCCCGGATTTTCTCCTGCTGCAGCCAGCGCAGCGTCCAGTAGGTTTCCATCGCCCGCTGGTGCTCGTCGTAGCGGGCGTAGGTGAGCTCGAAGGCCCGCATGGCCGAAAGCAGCGCGTCCGAATTGCGCGCAAAGGGCGCGCGCTGGCCGCTGACCGCGGCGATCAGCTGCCACTGGTTCACCAGGTCCACGTAGCGCCGCAGCGGGGAACTTAGCCAGGCATAGCCGGAAACCCCGAGCCCCTCGTGCGCTTCGGGGTGAACGCTGAGGCGCACTTTCCCGACCGATTGCACTCGGTAGATGCCGGCGACGTCGCGCTCGGCAAGCAGCTCGCCCCAGGAGGTGTTGGCGAGAATCATCAGCTCGGACACCAGCTTGTCGAGCGGCGCGCCGCGCTTGCGCGGCACGATGCGCACGCGGTCGTCCTCGACGTGAAAGCTGTAGTCGAAGGTCATGGCGCCTGCGCTCGGGCGGCCGCGCCGCGCCTCCAGCCCCTGCGCTATCCGCCACAGGGTCCTCAGATCCTCTTCGTGCGCCAGCCCGGCCTGGCCGTCCTGCTCGAACACTTCGTTGAGAACGTCGTATTGCGCGTGCCGCAGGTTGGCGACCACCGGCACCCTTTCCAGGCGCGTGTGCCTGCCCTGCAGCTCGCCGTCCTTGACGTCGAAATACAGCGACACCGCGGCCCGCTCGCCGCCGTGGTCGAGCGAGAAGCGCTCGATCACGTCCTCCGGCAGCATGGTGAACTTGCGCCCGGGCATGTAGGCGGTCGACAGCCGCTCGCGCGCAATGGCATCGAGCGGCGAGCCCGGCGCGAAGCCCAGCGCCGGCGCCGCGATGTGGATGCCGATGCGCAAGGTGCCGTCGGCGGCGCGCCTCACGGAAAACGCGTCGTCGATCTCGCTGGTGCCGACGTCGTCCAGGCTGAAAGCCTGCGCCTCCGCGAGCGGCAGGGCGTTTTCCGGCTCCGGCACCTGGTGGGGAGGAAACGCGGTGCCGCGTGGGAAGAACTCGTGAAGGAAGCGGCGCAGGTGGTACTCGTGGGCATCCGGCAGCAGGCCGCAACGCTCGAACAGCCGCGCGGGCGTGAGCCCGGTCTGGCGGCAAGCCTGCTCGAAGGCCTTGGCCTGCGGCTTGTTGCGGTCCGGCTGGTACAGCAGCTCGTCTCTCAGGGCGGCGACCTCCGCCGGGCAATCAAAGCGCGCCAGCCGCTGCGCCCACTCCTCGATCGCCTCCTGCACGCGCTTTTTCTTCTCGATGCTGGCGAGCGCCAGCTTCAGCGTCTCCTCGGGCGCCGGCTGGAAGCGTCCCTTGCCGCGGCGATAGAAGTACATCGGCGCCGAGTGCAGCTTGAGCAGCACCCCCGCCGCCTCCACCGGGCTCGGCTCGCGTCCCACGTACTCCTGGGCGAGCTCGCGGAAGCCGAACTCGCGGCTGGCGCTGCACTCCCAGAGGAACTTCACGTCCAGCTCGCCGGCGAACTTCTCTGCCAGCGCCAGCAGCTCCGCGCCGCCGGGACGCTCGAAGGAAAGCAGCACGCTGGAGGCCTTGACCTTGGATCGGCGTCCGTGCGGGCTTTCCACCTGGAACGAAGCCGGCGCCTGGGCGAGGACCGTCCCGACCTTCAGGTCGCCGTCTTCTTCATAGAGCAGCTGCACGGCAGAACTCGAGGATGCGGGGAAGGTGCCGTGGGAAGCTCTGCAGGCTATGGTCGCCGCCTTCGACCACCACCTGCTCGGCCCCGGCATAGCGCGCCACCGCCTGGCGGTAATCGAGCACCTCGTCGCCGGTTTCGACCAGGAGCAGGTAGCGCTGCGGCTTGAGGCGGGGCACGTAGAGCTTCTCCCATTCGCGCAGGTGCGCCTCCGTGAGTTCATACGGCTCGCCGGTATGCAGGTTCTTCTGCGGCCCGAGGTAGGCGCGCAGGCCGACATGCGGCTCGATGGCCGGATTGATGAGGACCGCCCGCACGTCGTACTTTTCGGCGAGATAGGTGGCGTAGAACCCGCCGAGCGAGGAGCCCACGAGGCACACCCCCGCAGACACCAGCTTTTCGATCGCCCGGATCGCCTCGCCGGCGAGCGGCGGCAGCGCGGGGCACGCGTACTCGTGAGCACGCCCGCGTTCCGCCATGTATCGGCCCAGGACCTGCGCCTTGTGCGATTGCGGCGAGGAGTTGAAGCCGTGCAGATAGATGATCACGCGGCGGCTGCCTTTCCGCCGCCCTGCCCCAGACGCAGCAGCAGCTTCTCGTGGATTCCGCCGAAGCCGCCATTCGACATGACGAGGACATGGTCGCCGGCACCCGCTTCAGCGACCACCGCGGCAATCAGCCGCTCCAGGTCGTCGTCGCAGCGGGCGCGCGCGCCTAGCGCGCCGA
>DASUUN010000088.1:0-37929 GCA_036374055.1 Burkholderiales bacterium | reverse complement strand
GCCGACAGGGCCATCGCCAGCGCCCCGCGGACCGGTCGCAGCTCGCCGGTCAGCGACAGCTCGCCGGCGAACTCCAGCCCGAGCAGAGCTTCGACCGCCAGCTGGCCGCTCGAGGCGAGGATACCGAGCGCGATCGGCAGGTCGAAGCGGCTGGAATCCTTGGGCAGCTCGGCCGGCGCCAGGTTGACCGTGATGCGCCGCGCCGGAAACTCGAAGCGAGCGTGGTTGAGGGCGGCACGCACCCGATCGCGCGCTTCGCGCACCTCCGTGTCGGGCAGCCCCACGATGTGAAAAGCCGGCAGCCCGGGGCCCAGATGGACCTCGACGGTGACCTCGGGCGCATCGATACCCGCGAGCGCACGGCTCGCCACGCTGGCGACTGACACGGCTGCCCCCCTCGAGCTGCTATGAGGGGAGCAACGCTCCGTCAGCCGGGCGGTTTACCTTGGGATTCGAGCTGGGCGATGCGCGCTTCGAGCTCCGCCAGCTTCGCCTGCGCGCGCTCGAGCAGCTTCTGCTGGATCTCGAAGTCCTCGCGCAGCACGAGATCCAGGCGCGTGAAGCCCGCAGCGAGCAGGGCCTTCAGATTCTTCTCTACGTCCTGCGCCGGAGATTCGCGGAAGGCGTCGCTGATCCGCTCGTTCAGCTCGTCGAAAAAGCGCTTGTCGATCATGGTCTGAACTTAACGCACCGAACCCGGGCTACGCCACCTGAGATCAGCACCAAAATGGTGCGTCACTCTTTTGTGCATTTCTCAACCATTTGATAATGCGTACAAATATGGGGTGGCACAAGAGGTGCTATTCAACGACAGTCATCATTATCCATTACCCAAGGGAGATCCCAGATGCGTAAGTCGATTGCTTCCGTCGCGGTGGCCGCGGCGCTTGCCGTTCCAGGCCTCGCTTTCGCCCAGGCCGCCTCGCCCATCGCCGGCAATGTATCGCTGGTCAGCGACTACCGGTTCCGCGGTATCACGCAGACGTTCGAGGAGCCGGCGCTGCAGGGCGGCTTCGACTACGCGCATTCGAGCGGCTTCTACGTGGGTAACTGGAACTCGAGCATCGCGGACACTTTCTTCGCCGGCTCGCCGCTCGAAATGGATTTCTACGCCGGCTACAAGCCGACCTTCGGCGACGTCACGCTCGACCTGGGCGTCCTCTACTACTACTACCCGGGCTCCGACCCCGAGATCGACAACACCGAGCTCTACGTGGGCGCCGCCTGGAAATGGCTGAGCGCGAAGTATTTCCATGCCGTCTCGGATTTCTTCGGCGTCCCCGATACCAAGAACTCCAACTACATCGACCTCTCGGCGAACTTCGCCTTCGGCGCGGGCTGGGGCCTGGTGGGGCACATCGGCCACCAGAAGATCAAGAACAACTCCGCCGCCGACTATACCGACTACAGGCTGGGCGTCACCAAGGATCTCAGCGGCTGGGTGCTCGGCGTCGCGTATGTGGACAACGACGCCGAGGGCACCATCACCAGCGGCGCCGGCAAGAGCATGGACATCGGCGATTCCACGCTGGTGTTCTCCGTCAGCAAGACGTTCTGACCTGCGAGGCTCCATGAAACTCGTTACCGCAATCATCAAGCCGTTCAAGCTCGACGAGGTGCGCGAAGCGCTCTCGGCGATCGGCGTGCAGGGAATCACCGTGACGGAGGTGAAGGGCTTCGGCCGGCAGAAAGGCCACACCGAGCTCTACCGCGGCGCGGAATACGTGGTGGATTTCCTGCCGAAGGTGAAAGTCGAGGCCGCGGTGAAGACCGAGCTTCTCGAGCAGGCGATCGAGGCAATCGAGAAGTCGGCCAATACCGGGAAGATCGGCGACGGCAAGATCTTCGTGTTCGACCTCGAGAAGGTCATTCGCATCCGCACCGGCGAAACCGATGTGGCGGCGCTCTAAGGAGAATGCAATGAAAAGACTGATTCCATGGCTTGCGATGGCGGCATGCCTGGCCTTTACCGGCGCCGCGCTGGCCCAGGGCAAGCCCACGGTCGACAAGGGCGACACCGCCTGGATGATGGTTTCCACGCTGCTGGTGATCCTCATGACGGTCCCGGGGCTCGCGCTTTTCTACGGCGGCATGGTGCGGGCGAAGAACACGCTGTCTGTGCTCATGCAGGTGTTCGTCACCTTCTGCCTGATCGCCGTCGTCTGGGTGGTCTACGGGTATTCGCTGACGTTTACCTCGGGTAACGCGTTCTTCGGCGGCTTCTCCAAGATGTTCCTGTCGGGCGTGACCGGTGAATCGCTCGGTGCCACGTTCTCCAAGGGCGTCGCCATCCCGGAGCTGGCGTTCGTCGCCTTCCAGCTCACTTTCGCGGGGATCACCTGCGCGCTGATCGTCGGCTCGTTCGCCGAGCGCATCAAGTTCTCGGCGATGCTGATATTCGCGGTGCTGTGGTTCACGTTCGCCTACGCGCCGATGGCCCACATGGTGTGGTACTGGGACGGCCCGGACGCGATCACCGACGCGAAGAGCCTGGAGGCGGTGACCGCGGCGGCCGGCTGGCTGTGGCAGAAGGGCGCCCTGGACTTCGCCGGCGGCACGGTGGTGCACATCAACGCCGGCGTCGCCGGCCTGGTGGGCGCCTACGTGGTGGGCAAGCGCATCGGCTACGGCAAGGAATCCATGCCGCCGCATAACCTGCCGCTCACCATGGTGGGGGCCTGCCTGCTGTGGGTGGGCTGGTTCGGCTTCAATGCCGGCTCCAATCTCGAAGCCACCGGGACCGCGGCAATCGCCTTCATCAACACGATCGTCGCCACCGCGGCCGCGGTGCTCGGCTGGCTGCTGGTGGAGTCCATGGCCCGCGGCAAGGCCTCCGCTTTGGGAGCCGCTTCCGGCGCGGTGGCCGGCCTGGTGGCCATCACGCCGGCCTGCGGCTTCGTCGGCGTGGTCGGCGCGCTGGTCATCGGCCTGGTCGCCGGGGTCGGCGGCTTCTGGGGCGTGAACGGCCTCAAGCGCCTGCTGGGCGCGGACGACTCGCTTGACGTGTTCGGCGTGCACGGCGTGTGCGGCATTCTGGGCGCGCTGCTGACGGGCGTGTTTGCGGCGCCCTCCCTCGGCGGCTCCGGGATCTACGACTACGTCGCGAACGGCGTCTCGCCCGAGTACTCGATCACGGGCCAGCTGATCACGCAGGCAACCGGCGTGGCGACGACGGTGATCTGGTCGGGCGTGGTGGCCTTCATCGTGTTCAAGCTGATCGACCTCACGATCGGGCTGCGCGTCAGCGAAGAGGACGAGCGCGAAGGCCTGGATACCACCGCGCACGGGGAAGCTGCGTATCGCATGTAAGCGGTGAGCGGAGGAAAAAGGGGCCTGCGGGCCCCTTTTTTATTGCCCCGAAAGTTTCTCGAGAAGGCTGAGCAGCTGGGCGCGCTCCTGCGCGCTCAGGCGGGCGGCCACACGGCGCTCGTGCGCCTGGATACGGCGCTTGAGGCGGGCAACCAGCCCGCGGCCCTCGGCGGTCAGCCACAGGCCGTTGGTGCGCCGGTCGTGGCCGCGGCGGCGCTCGATGAGTCCGCGGCTCTCGAGCACGTCGACCACGCCCACCATGGTCGAGCGGTCGAGCGACACGGCCTGTGCGAGGCGGCCCTGCGTGACGCCCGGGTTCGCCTCGAGCAGCAGGAGGATGCCGACCCGCCCGGGCGAGAGCTCGGCGACACTCGAGGCGAAGTCGCGGAACACCGCCTGCTGCGCGAGGCGCAACCGGTAGCCGAGCAGGGTGGGGAGCACGCCGGGCTTCATGTTTGTTTGGGGGCCAAACAATTGCTACCATCGTAGCCGCCCGTCCCCAACCATGCAAATCACCCTGGAAGGCCACGACCGGCCGATCGCCGTCGAGGCCGGCGACACCATCCTCGCCTCGCTGCTGCGCGCCGGCGTGGCGTTCCCGTTCTCCTGCCAGGCGGGCAACTGCGGGACGTGCAAGTGCGAGCTGCTCTCCGGCGACGTCCTGGAGCTCGAGCATTCCGAGCATGCGCTGTCGGCGCAGGAGCGCGCGAAAGGCATCATCCTCGCCTGCCGCAGTCAGGTGTGGGACGACACCGCGATCCGGCGCATCGATGCCGAGGAGCTGGTGCTGCACCCTTCTCGCGTGATGCGCTGCCGCGTGCTGGGGATCGAAGCGCTGACCCACGACATCAACGGCCTGCGCCTGGGCGTGGAGGCCGGCGGTCCGATGACTTTCTCCGCCGGGCAGTACGCGCAGCTCGAGTTCGCTTCGGGATTCTCGCGGCACTACTCCATGGCGAGCACGCCCCACGAGCCCGAGCTCGCGTTCCATGTGCGCCACATGCCTGGGGGACGCACCAGCGCCTACGTCGCCACGCAGCTCAGGGTCGGCGACGAAGTGAAGGTCTCCGGGCCCCTCGGCATCTCCTACCTGCGCGACGGCCATCGCGGGCCGGTGCTGCTGGTCGCCGGCGGCAGCGGCCTCGCGCCCATCGAGTCGATCCTGCGCACCCTGCTCGCCCGGGGTCATCCGGCCCCGGTCAGGCTTTACTTCGGCGCGCGCAGCGACCGCGACGTCTACCACCGTGCGCTCCTGCAGCAGCTCGCCGCGCGGCATCCAAACTTTTCATTCCAAATCGTGCTGGGCCCGCTGCACGAGACGCTCGAGTTCGAGCCGGACGGCGCAATGGCCTATCTCGCCGGCCCGCCCGGGATGGTGGAAGCCGCCACCGCCGCGCTCGCGGCCCGGGGATTCGCGCCGCGCCAGATCCATGCCGACGCCTTCTATGACCAGGCCTAGACCGTGGACCTGAAAGACCGAGTCGCCATCGTGAGCGGCGGTGCCCGCGGCATCGGGCTCGCCATCGCGGAAGACCTGTCGGCGCAGGGCGCGCGCGTAGTGATCGTGGATCCCGGCGTCTCGATCGGGGGCGAGCCCGATCGAACCCGCATAGCGGAGGAGGTCGCAGCGAAGAACGCTGCCTTCCACGCGGTATGCGGCGACGTCGCCGACGAGGCCGTGGCGCGGGCCGCGGTGCAGGCCGCGCAGGCGCGGTTCGGCGCCGTGGACATCGTGGTCAACAACGCCGCTATCATCCGCGACGCCTTCATCTTCAAGTCCGACCCTGCCGCATGGGATGCGGTGATCCGCACCAACCTCACCGGCGCGCAGCGCCTTCTCGCCGCCGCCACGCCGGCGATGCGCGAGCAGGCCAAGGCAGGCAGGCCGCCCGGCGCGATCGTCAACATCGTGTCGACGGCCGGGATCTACGGCAATTTCGGCCAGGGCGCGTACGGCGCGGCCAAGGCCGGCCTGATCGGCCTCACGCGGGTGGTCGCGCACGACCTCGCGCGCGCCGGGATCCGCTGCAACGCCGTGGCGCCGTTTGCCGCCACCCGGGTCACCGAGAGCATCCAGCCGGCGAATGAAGCGCAGGCCGCCTACAAGGAGAAGGCATTGAAGGTGCCGGCGCTCTACGTGGCACGCCTCGTGAGCTTCCTCGCCGGCCAGGCCAGGATTTCCGGCCAGATCTTCGGCGTGCGCGGGCGCGAGGTTTTCGTCTTCTCCCAGCCGCGTCCGGCGGCGAGGGTAGTGCAGCCGCGCGAGCGCTTCGATGCCGCCCTGCTCGCGCAGCTGGAACCGCACTTCGCCGATCTGGTCACCGACCTGGAAGCTTTCTCGGGCGACCCCCTTCTCTGAGGAAACCGATGTCCGCTTACCCGACCGTCAAGACGATCGAGGAGTTCCGCCAGCAGCCGCAGGACTACCAGAACGCGGTGCGCAAGATCGTGCGCAGCCACGCGCTGAACGAGCTGTACGGGGCGCAAGTGTTCGACGAGCCGGCGATCGGGCTCGCTCCCACGCCGTATGCCAAGTGGCTCACCTGCCGCGTGGCGATGGAGGAATACCACCACCACGTGCGCTTCAAGGAGCTCGCCGAGCAGATCGGGGTCAAGCCCGAGGAGATGGACGCGAAGCACAAGCGGCCGCTCAACATCTTCGAGGTGCCGCTCGAGGGCTGGGAGCAGTTCTGCGTCATCAAGATGCTCGGCGACCTTGCCGAGATTCTGCAGGTCGAGGACCTGCTGCATTGCTCGTTCGTGCCGCTGCGCAATATCGCGCGCAGCACCATGCCGGAAGAGAAGTTCCACGCGCAGTTCGGCCTGGATTTCTGCATCGACCTGGTCGAGACGGCCGAGGGCCGCGACCGGGTGCAGCGGGCGGTGAACGGCTTTTTTCCGGAAGCGCCGAAGTTCTTCGGCGCGAGCGGCTCGAAGAACAACGAGCTCTACCGCAAGTACGGGCTCAAGCTGCGCACCAATGAGGAGATGCGCGCCGACTACATGGCGCGCGCCAAGAGCACCGTCGAGCCTCTGGGCATCACGCTCCCCCAGGCGTGATGCCGGAGGCCTGGTTCAGCGCATTGGGCGAGCCCCTCGGCAAAGCGGAGCGGGCCGAAATCGACGCTTATCTCGCCGGTCTTGGCATGAGCGCCGCGGTTCATCCGGTGGCCACCTGGACGGAGGCGGCGGGCATCTGCGCGCAGCGGGCGGACGCGTGGTGGCAGGCCGAAGAAGCGCAACGGGCCCCGCTGGAGCGCAAGGCAACGCTCGATCCCGCGGACCCCGAGTGGCTGGCATTGAACGAGGAGCTCCACGGGGCTGCCGCCGTGGCCGCGGCACGCGCCGGCTGCGCCGACGCCGCGTTGATCCGGGTAGCGGCAGGAGCAGCGAGCTACGCCGCCTATCAGGCGCGCCTGGCGCGCGCCGCGCGCGCGCCGGCGGGCCATCCGTTCCTTCGCAAGTACGCCCTATACTGCGGCGGTCGCTGGCCGCTCGGCGTATACGAAGGGCGTTTCGCCATTTTCTAGAATGAATGCCGCAGAACTGCTGCTGGGACCCGACGCGCTTGCGCGCCATGGCGCGCGAGCCGCGCTGGTCTGCGGCGAGGAAACGGCGTCGTTCGCCGAAATGGCCGAGCGCGTCGCGCGCTCGGGCGCCGCGCTCGCCGGCCTGGGCGTGCAGCCGGGCGACCGGGTCCTGATGCTGATGCGCGATACGCCGGAATGTGCGGCCGCCTGGCTGGGCGCGATTCGCGCCGGGGCGGTCGCCATCGCCCTCAACAACAAGCTGAGCGAAGCGGACTATCGGCACATCCTCGCGGACAGCGGCGCCCGCCTCGCGCTCATCGAGGACGTGTTCGCCGCCGCGCGCCCCGACCTGACCGCCGAGCTGGCGCGCGAAGGACGCATTGTGGTCGCCGGGGAGTCCTCCGGCCTTCCGGCCTGGCGCGACAAGCTGCGCGCCGCGGCCACCCTCGCGCCTTTCGACGCCCGGCCGGAAACACCGGCGTTCATGCTCTATTCCTCGGGCACCACCGGCCGGCCCAAAGGCATCCTGCACTCGCATCGCGGCTTTGCGTCGCTCGGCCTGGCGTTTCGCGCCCTCGGACTGGATGCGGGCGACCGTGTCTTCACGACCTCGAAGTTCTTCTTTGCCTACGGCCTGGAGCACGGCCTGCTCGGCACGCTCGCCCTGGGGGCAACCTCGATCCTCTACCCGGATTGGCCGGACGCGGACGCGGTGATCGGTCTGGTGGCGCGTCACCAGCCCGCTGCCATGTTCAGCGTGCCGACCATTTACCGGCGACTGCTCGCCGAGCCGCGCGCCAGGCTCGCCCCGTTCCAGCGCGTGCGCCGCTTCGTCGCGGGGGGCGAGCGCATTTCGGGGCAGCTCGTCGAGCAATGGCGCCAGGCGACCGGCGGCGAGCTGCTCAACCTGTACGGCATGTCCGAAACATTCTGCGCCTGCATGATGACGCCGCCCGGGACCTCGAACGGCATGCGCACCGGCCTGCCGTTCCCGGGCATCGAGGTGCGCCTGCGCGATGCGCAGGGCGCCGAGGTGGCGCGGGGCGACCCGGGCGTGCTCTGGGTGCGCCATCCCGCCCAGGCGAGCGGCTATGCCAACCTTCCCGAGCAGACGCGCCAGCAGTTCCAGGACGGCTGGTTCTGCAGCCGCGACGTATTCGTCCGCGACACGGAAGGCTATTACGTCCACCACGGTCGCTCGGACGAGCTGCTCAAGGTTGCCGGCCAATGGGTGCAGCCCGGGGAGCTCGAGGAGGTCGCCGGCCTCGAAGCCGCGGTCGCCGAGGCGGCCTGCGTGCCGGTGCCGGATGCCGACGGGCTGGAGCGGCTTGCGCTGTTCGTGACTGCGAACGGGGATCCCGCCGCGGCGCAGCGAGCCGCGGCGGAGGCCTGCGAGCGCGCGCTGCCGCGCCACAAACGGCCCAAGTGGGTGCGGGCGGTCCCCGAGCTGCCGCGCACCGCGACCGGCAAGGTGCAGCGCTTCAAGCTGCGCGAAATCCTGGAGCGCGAGCTGTCGGGCAAGGACTAAAATTGCGTTTTTCCCAGAGGACGCAATGGCCTACGTCATTCCCATGTGGACCCCGCCGGCGCTGCCGGTCGCGGGCTCTTCCGACAGCTATCCCGTGCGGCGCATCTTCTGCGTCGGCCGCAACTATGCCGAGCACCAGAAGGAGATGGGCGGCGACGGCCGCGAGCAGCCGTTTTTCTTCCTGAAGACCGAGTTCGCGCTGGTGCCGCGCGGCGGCGAGGTGCATTACCCGGCGCAGACTTCCAACTACCACTACGAGACCGAGCTGGTCGTGGCGCTCGCCAAGGGCGGACGGCGCATCGACGCCAGGCGCGCGAACGACCACATCTACGGCTATGCCGTCGGCCTGGACATGACGCGCCGCGACCTGCAGCAATGGGGCAAGGACCATGGCCGGCCCTGGGACTTCGGCAAGAACTTCGACGAGTCGGCGCCGTGCAGCGATCTCGTGCCCGCGGCGAAAATCGGCCACCCGTCCAAGGGCGCGATCTGGCTGAACGTCAATGGCAAGCAGCGCCAGAAGGCCGACCTGTCCGACATGATCTGGTCGGTGCCCGAACAGATCGCCTACCTTTCGGAGCACTACACGCTGGAGCCGGGCGACGTGATCTTCACCGGCACGCCGGCGGGCGTAGGCCCGGTCAAGCCGGGCGACGAGCTGCTCGCCGGCGTCGACGGCGTGGGCGAGCTGAAGGTGAGAATCGCCGCCGCGCTGTGAAGCTCTATACGTACTTTCGCAGCTCGGCGGCATTCCGCGTCCGCATCGCGCTCAACCTGAAGGGCCTGAAGTACGAGCCGCAGCTCATTTCGCTGCCCAAAGGCGTGCACCGCCAGGCCGAGTACGCGAAAGTCAATCCGCAGGCCCTGGTGCCGACGCTGATCGCCGACGACGGCCTGCACCTCGCGCAATCGCTCGCCATCATCGAGTACCTGGACGAAACCCATCCCCGGCCGGCGCTGCTGCCCGAGGATGTGGCGGAAAAGGCGCGGGTGCGCAGCCTGTCTCTGCTGATCGCCTGCGAGATCCATCCGCTCAACAACCTGCGCACCCTGCAATACCTGAAACGCGAGCTGAAGCTCGGCGAGGATCAGGTCAACGTCTGGTACCGCCACTGGATCGCCGAGGGACTGGGTAAGCTGGAGGCCGAGCTGAAGGCCCCTGGCACCGGGAAATTCAGCCACGGCGATGCGCCCACCATGGCCGATTGCTGCCTCGTGCCGCAGATCTTCAATGCCCAGCGCTACGCGTGCGACCTCGCGCCGTATCCCACGGTGACGCGCGTGTTCGATGAATGCATGAAGCTCGATGCCTTCGACCGCGCGCAGCCGTCCCGGCAGCCCGACGCGGAGTAGCGCGCCCGCGCCGTCAGGCGGTGGCCAGCTCCTTCACTAGCCGCTGCGCTGTCACGGCGGCGACCTGCCGGCGGTAGTTCGCCTGCGTCAGCGTGGTGCGTACCGGGCCCGCCTGCTTCTGCAGCAGCTTGCCGATGCGTGCGAGCGACACCTCATCGACGGCTGCGCCGACGAGTTCCTCCGCTCCCTCCAGCAGGACCGGGCGCGGATTCGTGCCGGTCAGCGCGATGCGCAGCTTGCGGATCGTCCCGGATTCCATGACGAGCGCGACGGCGACACCGGCCAGGGGGAAGTCGAGCGCGCCGCGTGCGCGCACCTTGCGGTAAGCCGAGCCTTGGTTCGCCGTAGTACGCGGTACCCGTATCCTGCTGATGAACTCTCCGCGCTGCAGGGCGAGATGGGAAGCGCCGTCATCCCGGTACAACGCGTCCAGCGGGATGCTGCGCGTGCCCTCAGGAGAGGCGAGCTCGAGGCTTGCATCCAGCGCAAGCAGCGCCGGTGCAACGTCGCCGCTGAACGCGGCATGGCAGCGCGTGCCGCGCGGTGCGACATGGCAGGTATCGCCGCCGCGCTTCAGGCAATAGCCGTTCGAGCGCCGCCATTCCTCGCTCTGGTTGTAATACACGCAGCGGGTATCGAGACAAAGGTTGCCGCCGAGCGTGGCCGCCGAGCGGTGCGTGGGCGCGGCGACCGAGATCGCGGCCTGCGCGAGCGCCGGAAACTCGCCTTGCAGGCGCGCATCGCCCGCAAGGCGTGCCAGCGTGCAGCAGGCGCCGATGTCGCAGGCCGCGTCGTTCCAGCGCAGCTCGCTCAGCTCCGGGACGGCGCACAGGTCCACCAGCAGGACGGGCTGCTCCAGGCCGTGGCGCAGGTTCACCACCAGGTCCGTGCCGCCGGCGAGCGCGCGCGCCCCCGGGGTCGCGAGCAGGCGGGAGGCTTCCGCCGCGCTCGCCGGCCGTTGCAGGGAGAAGTTGCTCAGCGGTTCCATGTCAGGGCATGCAGGAGGCGGTCGGCCGTGAGCGGCAGCTCGTTGGTGCGCACGCCGACCGCCTGGGCCACGGCGCTGGTGAACGCCGGCAGGAAGCCGGCAAGCGCGGCTTCGCTCGCTTCCTTGGCGCCGAGCGGCCCGTTCGGGTCGCGCGACTCTACGATGCCGACCAAGACGGGCGGCGAATCCATGATCGTTGGGACCGCATAGTCCAGGAAGTTGGCGCGCAACGGCCGCCCGTCATCAGTGAATTGGGTGCGCTCGCCGCAGGCCTGTCCCATGCCCATCCAGACCGCGCCCTGCACCTGCCCTTCGACGGCCAGCGGATTGATGGCGAAGCCGCAGTCGTGCGCCACCCAGACGTTCTCCACCCGGACCTCGCCGGTGCCTTCGTCCACCGAGACTTCGACCGCCTGCGCGGCGTACGAGAAGCCCGGGCTCGGTCCAACGCCGGCGCCGCGGAACTTGCCGCCTTGCAGCTCGGGCGGCACGGTGTAGGTGCCGCTGACCGTGACCGGGCCGCCTTCGGCGAGCGCAGCGCGCACCGCCTCGGCGTAGGAAATCCAGCGGTCCGAGCCGGTTACGCGGTAGCGCTCGGCATCGCATTCGATATCGCCGGGATGCACCTCCAGCCGTCGCGCTGCTGCTGCAACCAGCCGGCGCTGCAGCTCCTGGCCTGCCGCCAGGGCGGCATTGCCTACCATGAACGATACGCGCGAAGAGTACGAGCCGTTGTCCTTGGGGGTGAGCGCGCTGTCCGCCGCGATGACGCGAAAGCGCTGCAGGCCGACGCCGAGCGCCTCGGCGGCGACCATGGCGAGCAGGGTGGAGGAGCCCTGGCCGATGTCCGCCGCGCCGGTGAGCAAGGTAATCGAGCCGTCGAAATCCAGGCGCAGGTTGACGGTGGCGTGCGGCTCGCCGGTCCAGTGCACCGGCTTGGCAGCGCCGGAAACGTAGTGCGAGCACGCCATCCCCAGGCCGCGCCCGCGGGGCAGCCCGGCGCGGCGCTCTTTCCAGCCCGAAGCGCGCTCGACCCAGTCCAGGCAGGCCGGCAGGCCGTAGGAGTTCACCTGCAGGTCGTTGAGCGTGCGGTGCGGCGCCTCGAGCAGGTTGGCCCGCCGCACGGCGAACGGATCGAGCGCCAGCTCCCCGGCCATGCGGTCGAGCAGCGTCTCGAAGGCATGGCGCATATCCACCGACCCGTGTCCCCGCATCGGCCCGCAGGGCGGCGTATTGGCGTACACGCGAAGCCCCCGGTAGCGCACCGCCGGCGCGCGGTAGAGCGCATGGATGAGCGCGCCCGCGTAGAGAATGGTGACGATGCCGTAGCCCGCATAGGCGCCGCCGCGCTGCACCACTTCGGCCTCGATCGCGGTGATCTCCCCGCTCTTCTTCATGCCGAGCCTAAGGCGGATGCCGGTTTCCGGACGCGCGCGATGCACGACGAACGTCTGCTCGCGCGACAGCACGAGCTTCACCGCGCCCCCGGCGGCGCGCGCCAGCAGCGCGGCAATGACCTCGAACGGCAGGGTTTCGGTCCGGTGCCCGAACCCGCCGCCGACGAAGGGCTTGATCACCCGGATCGCCGAGGGGTCCATTTTCAGGCACTGCGCCAGCGTGAGATGAACGTAATAGGGCACCTGCGACACCGACTGCATCGTGAGCATGCCGCGCGCGACGTCATACTCCGCGAGAGCGCAATCCGGCTCGAGCTGCGCATGCGCCACTTCCGCGTAGGAAAAGCGCTCCTCGCGCACCAGGTCCGCCGCAGCGAAGCCCGCGTCCACGTCGCCGAAGGAATGATCGACTTCGCGCTCGATGTTGTTCGGCTTGTCGGCGTGCAGCGGCACCGCCCCGGGGGCGAGCGCCGCCTCGGCGCTGGTGTAGACCGGCAGCCGCCGGTATTCGACCTCGATCAGCTCGAGCGCGGCGCGCGCCGTCGCCGCATCGTCTGCCGCGACCGCCGCCACGGCCTCCCCCCAGTAGCGCACCTTGCCGCGCGCCAGCGGGTACTCGTTGTGCGCGATGGGCAGGATGCCGTAGGCGACATCGCAATCGTCGCCGGTGATCACCGCGCGCACGCCGGGCAGCGCGCGGGCACGCGCAGTATCGATGCGCACGATCTCGCCATGGGCGATCGGGCTGCGCAGCACTTCCCCCACGAATGCATGCGCGGCCTGCAAGTCGGCGGTATAGCGGGCGCGGCCCGTTACCTTCTCGATGCCGTCGATCAGCGGCTGGTGCCGGCCCGCGACTCTCATGGCGCCTCGGCCGCGGCCTGTACCGCCTCGATGATCTTCACATAGCCGGTGCAGCGGCACAGGTTGCCGCCCAGCGCCTGGCGGATGTCTGCCTCGGCCGGGGCCGGGTTCGACCGCAGCAAAGCCTCCGCGGCCATGATCATGCCGGGGGTGCAGAAGCCGCATTGCGTGCCCAGCTTCTCGTGGAACGCCTGCTGCAGCCGCGAAAGTCGTCCGCCCGTGGCGCACCCTTCGATGGTCTCCACGACCCGGCCGTCGCAGCGCGCTGCCAGCGTGAGGCAGGCGAGCGCCGGCTCGCCGTCGATGAGCACGGTGCACGCGCCGCATTCGCCGCCGTCGCAGCCGCGCTTGGTGCCGGTCAGCCCCAGCGTCTCGCGCAGGTACTCGAGCAGCAGCGAGCCGTCTCCGACCGCGTCGCTGCGGCGCCGGCCGTTGACCGCAAGCTCGATCAGGCGCTTCATCCGGCAAGCTGGCGCAGCCTGAAGCGCTGCACCTTTCCGGTCGGCGTGCGCGGCAGCGCGGGAAGGAACTCTATCGCGCGCGGATACTTGTACGGCGCTATGGCGCCCTTCGCGTGCTCCTGCAGCTCGCACACCATGGCCTCGTCGCCGGCGTATCCGGGCCGCAGCACCACGAAGGCCTTGACGATCTGCCCGCGCCGCTCGTCGGGCGCGCCCACCACCGCGCACTCGGCCACGGCGGGATGCGCCGCAAGCGCGTTCTCCACCTCGGGCGCGGCGATGTTGTAGCCGGCGGAGATGATCATGTCGTCGGTGCGGGCCTGGTACCAGAAGTACCCGTCCTCGTCCATGCGATAGGCGTCGCCCGTGACGTTCCAGCCGTTCTGCACGTAGGCGCTCTGGCGCTCGTCGGCAAGGTAGCGGCAGCCGGTGGGTCCTTTCACCGCCAGGCGGCCCACCACGCCAGGCGCGCAGGGATCGCCGCGCGCATCGAGCACGGTCGCGCGATACCCCGGGATCGCCTTGCCGGTGGCGCCCGGGCGCGTCTCTGCGTGTGCCGCGGAAATGAAGATGTACAGCATCTCGCTCGCGCCGATGCCGTCGATCATGCCCGCGCCGCTCGCCTGCTCCCACGCGCTGCGCGTGGCCGCCGGCAGCCATTCGCCGGCGGACACGCAGGCGCGCAGGCTGGACAGGTCATGGGCCCGCGCCGCGGGCGTCATCGCGCGGTACATCGTGGGCGCGGTGTACAGGACGGTCACGCCGAAGCGCGCGACCGCTTCCAGCAGCGCCTGCGGCGCGTATTGCTCGACCAGCACGCTGCAGGCAGCGAAGCGCGCCGGAAAGTGCACCAGACCGCCGAGCCCGTAGGTAAAAGCGAGCGGCGGCGTGCCCGCCACCACGTCGGTCTCGCGCTGGCAGAGCACGCTTCGCGGAAAGCACTCGCAGGTGGCCATCACGTCGCGATGCAGGTGCATCGTGCCCTTGGGCACGCCGCTGGTCCCGGAGGTGAACGCGATCAGCGCGACGTCGTCCGCCGCCGTGTCGGCATTGTCGAAGTGCTCGGGCTTCGCCTGTGCACGCCGTTCGAGTCCGTCCGGGGAATCGCTGTGGTAGTAGCGCACCTGCCTGAGCGCCTGTCCGAGACGGCGCGCCGCCTCCACCTCGGCGGCGAGCCGCCCGTCGGCGAGCGCGTGGCTGATGCGCGCCTTCTCGATGATGAGCGCGAGCTCGTGCGCGCGCAGCAGGGGCATGGTGGGCACCGGCACCGCGCCCGCCTTGAGGGCGGCGAACCAGCACGCGGCGAGCTGCGGCGTGTTCGGCCCGTGCAGCAGCACCCGGTTTCCGGGCACGAGCCCCATGTCCTCCACCAGCACCCGCGCAATGCGGTTCGCGCGCGCGAGGTATTCGGCATAGCTCCAGCACAGCCCGGCGGCGCGCACCGCCGGACGGCTGCCGTGGCGCTCGGCGGCGCGATCGAGCAGCGCCGCGCCGCAGTTCAGCCGCGCCGGGAACTCGAGCTCGGGCAGGTCGAACAGCAGCTCGGGCCAGCGCTCCCGCGGCGGCAGCTGCTCGCGCGAAAAAGGATCGACGTGGCCGCTCGCGGCGCTCATCGGGGCGCTCATGCGGGCCTCGCCTGCAGCAGCTCGCGCGCGACGACGAGCTTCTGCACCTTGGCGAACGAGAAGTCGGGGAGGCTGCCGTAGTAAGCGAGCACTTCGCGCATCAGGCACGGGGATCGGACAAAGCGGCCGCCGGCGCGGGCAGGGGCATCAGACGCGTTCATCGTTCCGCCTTGATACCGCGCACGTCCTGGCGAAAGGTTGATGTGTCTCAAGAAAAGCCGAGCTGGTTCGCGCCACACTGCCGCCATGAATGAACGATCATTCATCTGGAGCCCGCCATGATCGAAACGAATCTGAACGGCAAGACTGCGGTGGTGACCGGGGGCGCGTCGGGCATCGGCAAGGCCACCGCGCTCGAGCTTGCCGAAGCCGGAGCGCGCGTGATCCTTGCCGACATCGACGAGGCGAACGGCCGCGCCGCTTGCGAGGAGGCGCGCGCGCAAGGCCTGAGCGTGGAATACCTGCACGTCGACCTCACCGACCCGGCCTCGGTCGACCGCTTTGCCGAGCAGGCGCTCGCGCGCGCCGGCCGGGTGGATATCCTCGTCAACACCGCCGGCTGGGGCCGCATCGAGCCGTTCGTGCAGAATCAGACCGAGTTCTGGGACCGCGTCATGGCGGTGAACCTGATGGGCCCGATCCGCCTCACGCGGCGGCTGCTGCCGCCGATGTTCGAGGCGCGCTGCGGCAAGGTGGTGAATGTGGCGAGCGACGCCGGACGCGTCGGCAGCCTGGGCGAAACGGTGTACTCGGCCGCCAAGGGCGGGCTCATCGCCTTCACCAAAGCGCTGGCGCGGGAGGCCGCGCGCTATAACGTGAACGTCAACTGCGTCTGCCCGGGGCCGACCGATACCCCGCTGCTGCAGGCGGTGCCGGAGAAGCACCGCGAGGCTTTCGTGCGCGCCACGCCGATGCGCCGCGTCGGCAAGCCCAAGGAGGTGGCCGACGCGATCCTGTTCTTTGCCGCCGACGGCTCGGACTACGTCACCGGGCAGGTGCTCAGCGTCAGCGGCGGGCTGACCATGGCGGGCTGAAAAGGAGAGCTTCCCGATGAATCAACGAGCCAGGATCTTCGAGCCGCGCCACTTCCTCTGGCAGCTCGACGGCAAGGTGGCCACCATCACCCTCAACCGGCCGGAGCGCAAGAATCCGCTCACCTTCGAGTCCTATGCCGAGCTGCGCGACACGTTCCGCGAGCTCGCCTATGCCGACCACGTCAAATCGGTGGTGGTGACCGGGGCGGGCGGCAACTTCTGCTCCGGCGGCGACGTACACGAGATCATCGGCCCGCTGGTCAAGATGCAGGAAAGCGGCGACACCGGCGGCCTGCTCGCCTTTACGCGCATGACCGGCGACCTGGTGAAGGCGATGCGCGCCTGCCCGCAGCCCATTGTCGCGGCGATCGACGGCATCTGCGCCGGTGCCGGGGCCATCATCGCCATGGCCTCGGACCTGCGCTACGGCACCGCGGCAAGCAAGGTGGCGTTCCTTTTCGTGCGCGTCGGGCTGGCCGGCGCCGACATGGGCGCCTGCAACATCCTGCCGCGCATCGTCGGCGCGGGGCGCGCGGCCGAGCTGCTCTACACCGGGCGCGCCATGGACGGCAGCGAGGCCGAGCGCTGGGGCTTCTACAACCGGCTATGCGCGCCCGAGAGCGTGCTCGCCGAGGCGCAGGAGCTGGCGCGCGCCCTCGCCGCCGGCCCGACCTTCGCGCACGCGATGACCAAGCGCTGCCTGCACCAGGAATGGAGCATGGGCGTGGACGAGTCGATCGAGGCCGAGGCCCAGGCGCAGGCGATCTGCATGCAGACGCGCGACTACGGCCGCGCCTACCGGGCGTTTGCCGCCAAGCAGAAGCCGGTGTTCGAAGGCGACTAGCGCCGGCGCCGCGCGCGGGCGGACAGGACCTGGTTGAGCATCAGGTCGAGCCCCCGGTCGACGTACTGCTCGACGCTCATCCGGTCGCCGAAATGCCAGGCCTTGAGCGCCCAGGCGTGGGCGAACATCACGATCTGGTAGACGAGCATGCCGACGTCGATGCGCTCGAACAGGCCGGCCGCGATGCACTCCTCGACGCAGCGCGCGAGCAGGGCGTTGGTTTCGGCTTCCTTCTGCTTGATGACGTTACGGCGCGCCTTGCCCAGGGATTTGGTCTCGCGGTAGGCGAGCACCGTGGCGTCGACGTTCTCGTCGATCACCCGGCAGTAAGCGTGCACCGCCGCCCTGAAGCGCTCGAGCGGATCGCCGATGCCGGCGGTCGCCGCGGGAATCCGGTCGCGGTAGGTGTCCAGCACGTCGACGATGGTGAGGAACAGCACGTCCTCCTTGTCGCCGAAGTACTGGTAGATCAGGCCGACGCTTACGCCGGCACGCGCGGCGATGTCGCGCATGGTCGTGGCGTAGTAGCCGCGCTTGCCGAACAGGGCGATGGACGCGGCCACGATCTGCCGCCTGCGCCGCTCGACGAGCGCCGGATCCTCGACGCGCGCCCTGACCTTCACCTAGGCCGGAACGAGGAAGCGGCTCTTCAGCGACTCGGGGATGGGCTCGGCGCGCATCACGCTTCCGGGCGCCGCGCGCACCCAGGCGCGCGTCTCGCTGCCGACGCCGAGCTTCGCGCCGTCGCCGCGCACGATCTCGTGCCGCACGCGGAACGACTTGCCGCCCCAGTGCTCGACGTAGCTGCGCACCTCGGCGCGCGCGCCGAACGGCGCGGGATTGGCGAATTCGAGCTGCGTCGACACGATCGGCATGTCCATGTCGGGATACTCGGCGCGCAGGCGGTCGGGCGTCAGGCCCGCCGTGAAGAAAAGGTTCCAGGTGCCCGAATCGATCCAGCGGAAATAGTTCGGGTAGTAGATGATCCCCGCCGGGTCGCAGTCTCCCCAGGTCACGTCGCGGACGATGGTTCCCACCAGCGGCTTCAGGGCAATCGCGGCATCGCGCATCGCTAGCACTGCTCCCAGGGTAGTCCTTCGAAGCGCCAGCCAGCGCGCGCGTTGCGGTGATGGCGCTCGTCCAGCTCGCCCTCGAAACCGTGCTCGACGTTGAACACGCGCGTAAAGCCGGCGCGCTCGAGGGCGCCGCCCGCTTCCTGCGAGCGGTTGCCCGAGCGGCAGATCAGCACGATCGGGCGCATCGCATGCTGCACGCCGGCAAGCTTCTTGACCTGGCCGACGAAGTGCGGATTCACCTCCCAGTCGGGCCCGTCGTTCCAGGCCACATGCAGCGCACCGACCGGATGGCCGACGAACAGGTACTCCATCTCGCTGCGACAGTCGATGAACAGCGCGTCCGGATTGCGCTGGAGAAATTCCATTGCACGCTTGGGGGGCAGATGCTCCATAAGGGCTCCGAATTATAGAGGACGTCATTGACGCCGCCGGGCCTTGTGGGCAGAATCCCACTCGCTGAGCCCGTTTTCTGCGCAAGCTGAACGGGCTTTCTTGTTTTCGACGATGGTTCTGGACGAGCTCCTGGAGCAAAGAATCCTGCTGCTGGACGGTGCCATGGGCACGATGATCCAGCGCGCGCGGCTCGCGGAGGAGGACTACCGCGGCGAGCGCTTCCGCGGCTGGGAACGCGAGTTGCGCGGCAACAACGACCTCCTGTCGCTCACCCAGCCTAGGCTGGTGCGCGACATCCACTGGCAGTACCTGCAGGCCGGCGCCGACATCCTAGAGACCAATACCTTCAACTCCACGTCCATCGCACTGGCCGATTACGGCATGGAAGGGCTGGCGCGCGAATTCAACGTCTGCGCGGCGCGCCTGGCGAAAGAAGCGACCCGCGACTGGCAGGCGAGGACGCCCGGCCAGCCGCGCTTTGTGGCCGGGGTGCTGGGACCCACCAACAAGACGGCGTCGATCTCGCCGGACGTCAACGACCCCGGATTTCGCGCCATCAGCTTCGACCAGCTCGTGGCGGCGTATAGCGAAGCCGCCCAGGGGCTGCTCGAGGGCGGCGTCGACCTGCTGATGGTGGAGACCGTGTTCGACACGCTGAACGCCAAGGCGGCGCTGGTCGCCATCGAGGACAGCTTCGAGGCGCGCGGCGCGCGTCTGCCGGTGCTGATCTCGGGGACCATCACCGACGCCTCGGGACGCACGTTGTCGGGCCAGACCGCGGAGGCCTTCTACAACTCGGTGCGCCACGCCCGCCCGCTTGCCCTGGGCCTGAACTGCGCGCTCGGCGCGAAGGAGTTGCGGCCTTACGTGGAAGAGCTGGCGCGGCTCGCGGAGATGCGCGTTTCCTGCCACCCCAACGCCGGCCTGCCGAATGCGTTCGGCGAGTACGAGGATACGCCCGAGGCGATGGCGCGCGAGATCGGCGACTGGGCGCGCAGCGGCTGGCTCAACCTGGCCGGCGGCTGCTGCGGCACCACGCCCGAGCATATCCGGGCCATGGCCGAGGCGCTGCGCGGGGTGGCGCCGCGCCGGCCGGCGCCGCGACCGCCCGCCCTGCGCCTCGCGGGCCTGGAGCCGCTCAACGTGGACGACCAGTCGCTGTTCGTCAACGTCGGCGAGCGCACCAACGTCACCGGCTCCAAGGCCTTCGCCCGCCTGGTGCTCGCCGGAGACTACGCCGGTGCGCTCGCGGTGGCGCGGCAGCAGGTGGAGAACGGTGCGCAGGTGATCGACGTCAACATGGACGAGGCGATGCTCGACTCGGAAAGGGCGATGAGCACGTTCCTCAGCCTGGTGGCCGCCGAGCCGGACATTGCCCGCGTGCCGGTGATGATCGACAGCTCCAAATGGAGCGTGATCGAGGCCGGGCTGAAATGCGTGCAAGGCAAGCCGATCGTCAACTCCATCTCGATGAAGGAAGGCGAGCACGAGTTCCTGCGGCAGGCGCGCCTTGCGCGCAAGTACGGCGCCGCGGTGGTGGTCATGGCGTTCGACGAGAAGGGCCAGGCCGACACCCTGGAGCGGCGCATCGAGGTATGCGCGCGCGCCTACCGCCTGCTCACCGAGCAGGCCGGCCTCGCGGGCGAAGACATCGTCTTCGACCCGAATATCTTCGCCGTGGCCACCGGGCTCGAGGAGCATGCGCGCTACGGCATCGACTTCATCGAAGCGGTGCGCTGGATCCGCGCCAACCTGCCCAAGGCGAAGGTTTCCGGCGGCGTTTCCAACCTTTCCTTCTCCTTCCGCGGCAACGACCCGGTGCGCGAGGCGATGCACACCGCGTTCCTGTACCACGCCATCCGCGCCGGCATGTCGATGGGCATCGTCAATGCCGGGCAGCTGGGCGTCTACGAGAAGCTCGACCCGGAGCTGCGCGAGCTGGTCGAGGACGTGATCTTCAACCGCCGCCCGGACGCCACCGAGCGCCTGGTGGACGCCGCGGGCCGCTACAAGGCGGGCACGAAGGCAGCGGCGAAGGACGAAGCCTGGCGCGCGGGCACGGTAGAAGAGCGCCTCGCGCACGCCCTGGTAAACGGCATATCCGCGCACGTTGTCGCCGACACGGAGGAAGCGCGGCAGAAGTTTCCGCGGCCCATCCAGGTGATCGAGGGTCCACTGATGGACGGCATGAACGTGGTCGGCGAGCTGTTCGGCGCCGGCAAGATGTTCCTGCCGCAGGTGGTCAAATCGGCGCGCGTCATGAAGCAGGCGGTGGCGCACCTCGTGCCGTACATCGAGGCGGAAAAGGCGAAAAGCGGCGACGCGGGCCGCGCCAAGGGGCGCGTGGTCATCGCCACCGTCAAGGGCGACGTGCACGACATCGGCAAGAACATCGTGGCGGTGGTGCTCCAGTGCAACAACTACGAGGTCGTAAACCTCGGGGTCATGGTGCCGGCGCAGACCATTCTCGACACCGCGGCGCGGGAGAAAGCCGACGCCATCGGCCTGTCGGGGCTGATCACCCCTTCGCTCGAGGAGATGACCCACGTCGCGCGCGAGATGGAACGCGCCGGATCCCGGCTGCCGCTGCTCATCGGCGGTGCCACGACTTCGCGCGCGCATACCGCGGTCAAGATAGCGCCGCACTATTCCGGCCCGGTGGTCTATGTGCCGGACGCTTCGCGCAGCGTGCCTGTGGTGCAGTCGCTGCTCTCCGATGCGCGCGAGGCTTACCTGGCCGAGGTCAGGACGGACTACGAGAAGATCCGCACCCAGCACGCCGCCAAGAAGGGTCCGGGCCCGCTGCACCCGATCGCCGAGGCGCGCCGCCTCGGGTACCCGACCGACTGGACGAGCTACGTGCCGCCCCGGCCCCTCAAGACCGGCCTGGTGGCGCTGCGCGACTATCCGCTCGCCGAGCTGGTCGAGTATATCGACTGGACGCCCTTCTTCCAGGCCTGGGAGCTGTCGGGACCTTATCCGAAGATCCTCCAGGACCCGGTGGTCGGCGAGGCTGCGCGCAAGCTGTTCGCCGAGGCCCAGGAAGCCCTTGAGGGCATCGTTCGCGAACGCTGGGTGGCGGCAAACGGGGTCTTCGCCCTCTGCCCGGCAGCGCAGGTTCACGGCGACGACATCGAGATCTACCGCGACGAGGCGCGCCGCGAGCCGGTGATGACCTGGCACAACCTGCGCCAGCAGAATCACAAGCCCAGCGGCCGTGCGAACCTGTGCCTGGCGGACTTCGTCGCGCCCAAGTCAAGCGGCGTCGCCGACTGGATCGGCGCCTTCGCCGTGAGCGTTGGCGGCTTCGAGGAGCGGGTGGCGGCATTCGAGGCGGCCCACGACGATTACGCAGCGATCATGCTGAAGGTGCTGGCCGATCGCCTGGCGGAGGCTTTCGCCGAACGCCTGCACGAACGCGTGCGCCGGGAATTCTGGGGCTATGCCGCCGACGAGCGGCTGTCGAAGGCCGAGCTGATTGCCGAGGCCTACCGGGGCATCCGCCCGGCGCCCGGGTACCCCGCCTGTCCCGACCATACGGCGAAAGCGGGACTTTTCCGCCTGCTTGACGCGCAGCGCAACGCGGGCATGCAGCTCACCGAATCCTTCGCGATGCTGCCCGCCTCCTCCGTGTCGGGGTTCTACCTTTCGCACCCCGAGTCGAGCTACTTCGCGGTCGGCAAGATCGGCCGCGACCAGCTGGAGGATTACGCGCGGCGCAGCGGCCTAAGCGTCGAGGAGGCGGAAAAATGGCTGGCACCTAACCTATAATCCAGACATGGGTAAAGGCGACAAGCGCACGCGGCGCGGCAAGATCTACAAGGGCAGCTACGGCAAGAAGCGTCCGGGCCGCCCGAACAAGAAGACGAAGAAGCCGGCCTGAAGGTCTTTCTCGCCTCGGGCGCGTTGCTCGCGGCGCTGGCCGTCGGGCTGGGCGCCTTCGGCGCGCACGCGCTCAAGGCACGGCTGTCGGTCGAGATGCTCGCCGTCTGGCAGACGGCGGTGCAGTACCACGCCTGGCACGCGCTCGGCCTGCTGGCCGTGGGCCTCGCAGGCCATCACCTCGAAGCCACCTGGCTGAGAGCGGCCGGATGGCTGCTGCTCGCCGGCATCGCCCTTTTTTCGGGAAGCCTCTACGCGCTGGCGCTCGGCGCGCCAAGAGCGCTCGGGATGGCGACGCCGGTCGGCGGGCTCGCCTTCATCCTCGGCTGGCTCGCCCTGGCGCTGGCGTTCATCTCCGCCAGAACGCCGGCGTAAGGACGACGAAGACGGTAATCAGCTCCAGGCGCCCCAGCAGCATCGCCGCCGTGCAGATCCAGGTCTGGAAGGTATTGAACAGGGCGTAGGATCCGGCCGGCCCGACAAACCCCAGGCCCGGCCCGAGGTTGTTGATGCAGGCCGAGGCGGCCGAGAAGGCGGTGAGGAAGTCCACGCCGGTGGCCACCAGCAGCATGGTGATCGCGGTCAGCGTCACGCCGTAGACCAGCATGTACGCCATCACGGCGAAAATGATCTCGCTCTCCACCACCTGCCCGCCGAGCTTCACCGGCAGCAGCGCGCGCGGATGCACCATCCTCCCCAGCTCGCGGAACGCGGTCTGGAACAGCACCAGCGCCCGCATCATCTTGATGCCGCCCCCCGCAGAGAGCGAGCAGGTGCAGAAGGCGCACAGCAGCACCATGAAAAGCGGCGCGAACAGCGGCCAGGCGTTGTAGTCGGCCGTCGCATAGCCGGTCGTGGTCGCCGCCGACACGACGTTGAACGCGGCATGGCGCAGCGCCACGCCGAAGTCCTCGTATGCGCCGTGCAGGAACAGAAACCCGCTCACCAGGAAGACGCTGGCGGCGACCACCGCCAGGAAGGCGCGCATCTCCGGATCGGTCAGATAGGGCGCCAGGGTGAGGCGTCGCAGCGCGATGAAATGCGTCCCGAAGTTGATGCCGGCCACGAGCATGAACGCGATGGCCACGCCTTCCACCGCGTGCGACTGGAAGTAGGCGAAGCTCGCATCGTGACTGGAGAATCCGCCCAGGCTCACGGTTGAAAAGGCATGGATGAGCGCATCGGCGGGCTGCATCCCGGCCAGGTAGTAGCCGGTCACGCAGAGCGCGGTGAGCAGCACGTAGACCAGCCAGAGCCCCTTGGCGGTTTGCGCGATGCGCGGCGTGAGCTGCTTTTCCTTCATCGGGCCGGGCGTTTCGGCCCGCAGGATCTGCCGCCCGCCGATGCCGAGCAGCGGCAGGATCGCTACCGCCAGCACGATCACGCCCATGCCGCCGAACCATTGCAGCAGGGAGCGCCAGACATGCAGCGATGTGGGCAGCGCGTCCAGCGACGACAGCACGGTGGCGCCGGTGGCGGTCAGGCCCGACATCGCCTCGAAGTACGCGTCCGTGAAGCTGAGACCGTGGACGTAGCCGAGCAGCGGCAAGGTGGCGTACGCCGGCAGCACGGTCCACACCAGCACCACGAACACGAAGCCGTCGCGCGTATGCAGCTCGGACTTGGCGCGGCGCGTCAGGATCCACAGCAGGGCGCCGGACAGGCCGGTGAAGAATAGCGCCTCTGCGTGCACCAGCTCGGCGCGGTCGCCCAGCACCAGCGACACGCCGAGCGGCAGCGCCATCGACAGGGCGAAGATTATCAGCACCACGGCGAGCAGGTTCGCCACTACCGCGATGCGGATCATCCGGCGCGGGCGCTCAAAGGAAGCCGGCGCTTACCTGGAACAATCTCTCGACCCTCGGCAGGGTCTTCTTGTCGGCCACGAACACGATCACGTGGTCCTCGGGCCGGATCACGGTGTCGTGGTGCGCCATCATTACCTCGTTGCCGCGCACCACGGCGCCGATGGTGGTGCCGGGCGGAAGGTCGACTTCGTCGACCCGGCGGTCGGCCACTCTGCAGGACTCGCGGTCGCCGTGCACCACCGCCTCGAGCGCTTCGGCCGCCCCGCGCCGCAGGCTGTGCACGGCCACCACGTCGCCGCGGCGCACGTGCGCGAGCAGGGTACCGATGGTCGCCTGCGCCGGCGAGATCGCGATGTCGATCTGGCCGGACTGCAGCAGGTCGACATACGCGCGGCGGTTGATGAGCGACACCACGCGCCGCGCGCCCATGCGCTTGGCGAGCAGCGAGCTCATGATGTTGTTCTCGTCGTCGTTGGTGACGGCGACGAACAGGTCCATCTCCGCCACGTTCTCGTCCTCGAGGAGCTCCTCGTCCGTGGTGTCGCCGTTCAGCACCAGCGCCCCGCCGAGGCGCGCCGCGAGCAGCTCGCAGCGGCGCTTGTTGTGCTCGATGACGCGCACCGAGTAGTTCTCTTCCAGCGCATGCGCGAGGCGTAAGCCGATGTTGCCGCCGCCGGCGATCATCACGCGCCTGACCGCCCGGTCCATGCGGCGCAGCTCGCGCATCACCTCGCGGATATGGCCGGAGGCCGCCAGGCAGAACACCTCGTCGCCCGCCTCGATGACCGTGTCGCCGTCCGGCACGATCGAGCGGTCACCGCGGAAAATGGCCACGATGCGCGTATCGATCTTCGGCATGTGCTTGCGCATGTCCTTGAGCGGCTGCCCGACCAGCGGCCCCCCGCCGTAGGCGCGCACCGCGACCAGGCTCACCTTGCCGTCGGCGAAGTCCAGCACCTGCAGCGCCTCGGGAAACTCCACCAGCTTGACGATGTAGTCGGTGAGGATCTGCTCGGGACAGATGGAAAGATCGACGTCGAACCCGTCTTCGCCCAGCACCCTGTCGTTGCCCAGGTAGTCGGCCGCGCGTATGCGCGCGATGCGGCGCGGCACGTTGAACAGGCGCGCCGCCAGGCGGCAGGCGACCAGGTTGGTCTCGTCGGACTGGGTCACCGCCACCAGCAGGTCGGCATCCTCGATGCCCGCCTCGGAGAGCACCGACGGATGCGCGCCGTTTCCGACCACGGTGCGCAAGTCGAGGCGATCCTGAAGCGGGCGCAGACGCTGTGGCTCGAGATCCACCACCGTGATGTCGTTCTGCTCGGACACCAGGCTCTCGGCCACCGAGCCGCCCACCTGCCCGGCGCCCAGGATGACGATCTTCATTCCTCGCGCCTCCCGACCGGCAGGCCGAGCGCCTTCAGCTTGCGGTACAGGTGCGTGCGCTCCAGGCCCGAGCGATCGGCGACGCGCGACATGCTGCCGTGCTCGCGCGTGAGAAGGTGCTCGAAGTACACCCGCTCGAAGGCCTCGCGCGCCTCGCGATAGGGCCGGTCGAGGAGCACTTCGGGCAGCGCGCCCGGCGTGGCGCGCGCCGCCAGCACGCGCTCGACGTCCTCCAGCTGCACCTCCTCGCCGAGGGAGCCCAGCGCGAGGTCCTTCACCACGCTCTCCAGCTCCACCAGGTTGCCCGGCCAGGCGTGGTGGCGAAGCGCGTTGAGCGCGGCGACCGCCAGGCGCCGCGGCGGGCAGGCGCGGCTCTCGACCATCTGCGCGAGCATGAGGGAGGCGAGGTCGGGCACGTCCTCGGCGAATTCGCGCAGCGGCGGCAGCCGCAGGGTGAGCTCGCCCAAGCGCGCGCCCAGATCCGGGTCGAAATCGTGCTTTTCGGCGAGCGTGCGCATGTCCAGCGGGGAGAAGCACACGAGTCGCGCCTTGTGCTTCTCCGCGCGGGCCAGCAGGAACTCGCAGCTGCGCTGCTCCGCGCGCCCCAGGCGCGTGAGGTCCGGAAGGAACAGAATGCCGCCGGCGGCCTTGGCCAGGAGCTCCGACGGCGGCTCGGCGAGCAGCTCGGCCCCCGCGAGGAACGGCGCCGCCGGCGCCGCCAGCAGGCGCGCGAAAAGCTCCGGCCGCATGCCGCGCTCGCCGCGCAGCAGCAGCGGCGCGGCCGACTGGGCGAGCTGTCCCAAGCGCTTCTTGACCTCGGCAAGCGCGGCCGAGCGCCCGAGCGCCGCGAGGGCGAGCCGCGGCGCCGCGGCCGCCTCCGGGCTGCGCAGCGCCCGCTTCACTGTGGTCAGCAGGCGCTGCAGCGCTCTCGGCTTCTCCAGGAAGTCGAGCGCGCCGATGCGCGTCGCCTCGACCGCGGTCTCTATGGTGGCGTGCCCCGACATCATTACGACCGGCATGGTGAGCTGCCCGCTCGCCGCCCACTCCTTGAGCAGCGTAACGCCGTCGGTATCCGGCATCCAGATGTCGAGCAGCACCAAGTCCGGCCGGCTACCCTCCCGCAGCCGGCGCGCTTCGCCCGCGCTCTCGGCCAGCATCACCTGATGCCCCTCGTCGGCCAATATCTCGGACAGCAGCTCCCGGATGCCGATCTCGTCGTCCACTACGAGTATCTGCGCCATCGCTAGGCCGCCTTCGCCAGAGGCAGGAGCACGCTGACCGAGGCGCCCCGGTTCGGCCGGTTCTCGATGGCCACGCTGCCGTGGTGCTCGTCGACGATCTTCTTCACGATGGCGAGGCCCAGCCCGGTGCCGCGCGGCTTGGTAGTGACATAGGGCTCGAAGATACGGGCCATCAGCTCCTCCGGGAAGCCGCCGCCGTGATCCGACACGGCCAGGCGCACCTTGTCGCCGTCGAGCTCGGTGCGCACCTCGATGGCGGCGGTGGTCTGCTTTGCGTTCTCGTGCGAATCCTGCGCGTTCTGCACCAGGTTGTGGATCACCTGGCGGATCTGCGCGCCGTCGGCCCAGACCGGGGGCAGGCCGTCGGCCAGGCGCCTGGTGATCGGTACGCTGGTGCTCTCGTACAGGGCGAGCACGTCGTTCACCAGGGCATTCAGGTCCAGGCGCACCGGCGCCGGCGCCGGCAGGCGCGCATAGTCGCGAAAGTCGTCCACCATCGCCTTCAGCGCGGACACCTGGCTGACGATGGTGCCGGTGGCGCGCCTGAGCGTATCGGCGTCCTCGCGCGACAGGCGCTCGCCGAGCTTCATTTCCAGGCGCTCTGCCGACAGCTGGATCGGGGTCAGCGGGTTCTTGATCTCGTGCGCCAGGCGCCGCGCCACCTCGGCCCACGCCGTCGCGCGCTGCGCCTGGATGAGCTGCGTGATGTCGTCGAACACCACTACGTAGCCGCCGCCGGTGACCTGCGGCAGGCGCGCCCCCTGCGCGTGCACCGCCTTGCCATCCTTGAGCGAAAGATCGAGCTGCCAGTCCTTGGCGGCGCTTTCGAGGAAGTGCTCCCGCATGCGCTCGGCGAAGCCCGGCAGCTCGCTCCCGAGGATGGCGCCGGCGCCGTGATTCGACAGCGTGAGCTGCAGCTCGTGGTCGAACACCAGCACGCCGGCCGAAAGGTTGGCGAGGATGCTCTCGAGGTGCGACTTCGCCGCCTCGACCGCGGCGCGACTCGATTCCATCCCGCGGCGCGCCTCGTCGAGCTGGCGTGTCATGGAATTGAACGACTCGGTGAGCACGCCGAGCTCGTCGCGGCTGGTGACCGGCGCCGGGCGCGAGAAGTCGCCGCGCGCGACCGCCTGCGTTGCCTGGGCGAGGTGGGCGAGCGGCTCGGCGATCAGATTCGACTGAGTGACGGCGATCGCCACCGCGACGAACAGGGCCATCAGCAGCGCGAAGGTCAGGGCCACCACGTAGATGCGCTTGAGGCCCTCGCGCGAGATGGCGAGCTCACGATAGTCGCGGTAGGCCGCTTCTACCGCCTCGGCGCTGCGCGCGAACGAAGGCGAAACGCTGTCGCGCAGCTGCAGGAAGCGCGGCTCGTCCGCCAACCCGGGGGAATCGAGCGGCATGAGAACGCGCAGCGACAGCGGGCGCCCCGCCGCGAGATCAATGGCGGTATGCCCCCGGTTGGCGCGCGCCCGGCGAAGCAGCTCGCGTCCAGGAAGATCGGGCACGAACTTGTCCACGTCCGCGCTGGCGCTTGCCACCAGGCCGCCGTTCGCGGTGACGATCACCGCCTCCTCCACGCCCACCTGGGCGCGCAGGCGCTCGAGCCGCGCAGCGAGGTGGCCGGGCGAGCGCCGCTCTGTCAGATCGAGCGACATGGCGCGCGCCTTGCCCTGCAGCTCCGCCATCATCTGGTCGATGGCTTGCTGTCCCAGCGTGATTCCGCCCTCGAGCGCCGCATCCACCTTGACGTCAAACCAGGATTCGATCGAGCGCGTCAGGAACTGCACCGACACCGCGTAGACCAGCAGCCCCGGCACCACCGCCAGCAGCGCGAAGCGCGCCAGCAGCCGCAACGTCAGCCGGCTGCCGAAAACCCGCGCGCGGTAGCGTCTTGCCATGGAGACCAGCTGGTAGCCGAGCAGTCCCGCAAGCAGGGCGGCAAGCGCCGCGTTCAGCGCGAGCAGCAGCGGGTAGTGCCGCTCGAGCAGCCCGCTGTCGCCGCTGGCGGTGGCGAGAAGGAACAGGCCCAGTGCCGCGACCGTCCCTCCCACGATGAGCAGCAGCTTCATCGGGCGGGTGCTCCGGGCAGCTCGCGCGTCTCCACCGGCGCCGGCGCCTGCTCGAGCGCCGGCGCCGAGAAGCGGTACCACGGCGACTCGAGGTGCAGCTCGCGGCCGGTGAGGGCGCTCAGCTGGAATGGCTTGGGCAGCATGGACACGTCGTGCCGCATGCGCACCGCCGCCTGGTACTCGCCGCCGGACAGGGCCACGCTGCGATCGACGACCAGCCAGTTGCGTACCCGCTTCAGCACGTTGAGCGCTTCCTCGAGCGAGGCGAAATTCTGCTGCAGCAGGCCGGCGGACAGCCGGTATTGCCGCGACAGCGCATGATAGGACAGCCGCAGCTGCAGGCGGCGGGTCGCGGTGGTCTCATCGAACCAGTACCAGCGTGGCCGGGTCAGCTCGAAGTCGACGCGGAAATACAGCGGCACGCCGTTGACCACGATATCGGCAAGGCGCGGGGTCAGATCGAAGACGAAGTCGGCGTCCAGGACCAGGCCCGCCTCCGTGGGCCGAAGGCTGGCCGAGCGCACCTGGATCTCGTCGGCGCGCGCGCCCGGCGCGGCGAGGGTAGCGAGCACCACGGCGAGCCGGGCAAGTAAGGCGATGCGGCGCATCGCGGCGTCGCCTCAGGCCTTCTGGATCAGGGCGTAGTAGAAGCCGTCGTGCTCCGGCCCCGGCAACCACTGGGCCGGCTGGCCGTCCGCAAGCGGCTGACGACGGGCGCCTGCCGCGCGTGTGACGAAGGCCTCCACGAGCTCCTCGTTTTCCTGCGGGAACACCGAGCAGGTGACATACAGCAATTTACCACCCGCAGCGAGCACCCGCCAAAGCGCGTCCAGGATGGCGGCCTGTCGCGCCGCGAAGGCCGGCACGTCGCTCGCGCGCCGCAGCCACTTGAGATCGGGATGGCGCCGCGCTACGCCGGAGGACGAGCAGGGCACATCGGCCAGGATCCGCTCGTAGGGCACGCCGTCCCACCACGACTCCAGGCAAGTGCAATCGGCTGACTGCACGGAAGCGGACAAGCCCAGCCGCTCGAGGTTGGTCGCCACCTTAGCGCAGCGTCCCGCATCGATGTCCAGCGCCGTAAGCGAGACGTCCGCGCTCTCCAGAACGTGCGCGCTTTTGCCCCCTGGCGCGGCGCAGGCGTCGAGCACGCGCTGGCCCGCGCCCAGATCCATGCAGCGAGCCGCCCGCTGCGCGCCCGCGTCCTGCACGGAGACTTCTCCCTGCGCGAACCCAGGCAGCCGCTCCACGGGCAGCGGCCGCTCGAGCAGCAACGCCCCGTCGCCGAGCCTTTTCGTGCCGATCCCGGCAGCGGCGAGCCTCTCGGCATATTCCTCGGCGCCCGCTTTGCGCCGGTTGACCCGCAAGGCCATCGGCGGATGGTCGTTGCCGGCGGCCAGCACGTCTTCCCAGGACTGCGGGTAGGCCGCTCGCACCGCATCGATCCACCAGGCCGGATGCTGGTACTGCGCCTCCGCGCCGTCGCGCAGCTTCGCTTCCAGAGAGCCGCGCTCGCGCAGGTAGCTGCGCAGCAGGCCGTTGACATAGCCCTTCGCGTTCCAGCGCTCCATCAGCCCGCAAGCCCGCACTGCCTGGTCGACCACCGTGTAATCGGCATACCGCCCGGAATCGAGCGCGTACAGCGAGCACCACAGCAAGGCCTGCACGGCGGCATCGGGCTCGCCGCGGCGGGAAAGCTCGCGTACGATCGCCTGCACCCGTCCATAGCGTCGCAGGGTACCGTGCGTGAGATCGAGCAGCGCGGCGCGCGGCGCTTCGATGCCTTCGTCGGCCAGGCTGCGCCCGCCGGCGACGTGGGCCACGAGTCGCGCCGCATCGCGGAGCTCTTGTGCCAGCGTCTCGGCCTTCATGCGAAGCGGGTACCCATGGGGAGTGGCCATCCGCGCAGAAAATCCTGGGCGGCGAGCCGCTTGCCACCGGCCCGCTGCAGTTCGCGGATCTGGAGCGCGCCGCTGCCACACGCGACGGTCAGCTCGTCGCCCGCCCGGATCACGCTGCCTGGCGCGCCTTCGCCCGGAACCGCGCGGGCGCGCCAGATCTTGATCGGCTCGCCGGCGAGCCTGGTGGCGGCGGGATGGAAAGCGCGCACCGCCCGCTCGACTTCGATCGCGCCAGCCTTCCAGTCGATCACCGACTCGCGCTTGTCGATCTTGCGAGCGTAGGTGACGCCGGCATGCGCCTGCGGCACCACGCGGGCCCTGCCTGCCGCAACGTCCTCCAGCGCCGCGAGGATCATCTCGCCGCCCAGCGCAGCCAGCTTGTCGTGCAGCGTCGCGGCATCATCGTCGTCGGCAATCGGCACCGCGCGTTGCGCCAGTACGGGACCGGTGTCCAGCCCTGCATCCATCCGCATGATGGAGATGCCGGTCTGGGTGTCGCCGGCAAGCAGCGCCCGCTGGATCGGCGCAGCGCCTCGCCAGCGCGGCAGGAGCGACGCGTGGATGTTGAATGCGCCGTGCCGCGGAATGTCGAGCAGCGCCTGCGGCAGGATCAGCCCGTAAGCCGCCACCACCAAGGCCTCCGGAGCCGCGGCGCGCACGCGTTCCAGGCTCTCCGGGTTCTTGAAGCTTTCGGGCTGGAAAACCTCCAACCGCTGCGCCAGGGCGAGGCGCTTCACGGGACTCTGCGCCGGGTGCAGGCCGCGGCCTCCCGGGCGGTCGGGCTGCGTCAGAACCAGGGCTATCTCATGCCCCGCGCGCAGGAGACGCGCCAAGGCCTGCTCGGCAAATTGCGGGGTGCCCGCGAAGACTAGGCGCAGGAAGACGGGATCAGGCGGTCTTGCGCTGCTGCTTGGCAAGCTTGGCGCGGATGCGCTGCTGCTTCAGCTGCGACAGGTACTCGATGAAAACCTTGCCCTTCAGATGATCCATCTCGTGCTGGATGCAAACAGCGAGGAGGCCTTGCGCCTCGAGCGTGAACGACGTGCCGTTCTGGTCGTACGCGCGCACCTTGACGCGCTCCGCGCGATCGACCAGCTCGTAGATCGTGGGCACCGACAGGCAGCCTTCCTCGATATCCGAGACGCCGGTGGCCTCGACGATCTCCGGATTGACCAGCACCACAAGGGAGTCGCGCCGCTCCGAAACGTCGACCACGATCACCTGCTTGTGGACGTCGACTTGGGTGGCGGCCAGCCCGATTCCGGGGGCGGCGTACATGGTTTCGGCCATGTCGGCCACCAGCCGCTTGAGGCTGTCGTCGAAAACGGTGACCGGGGCGGCAACCTTGTGCAGCCTGGCGTCGGGGTAGCGGAGTATGTTCAAAAGCGCCATCTCGGGGACAATTGCTTGCAAATTGAATAGATTATATGGAGAATCTAACGCTACGTATAAACTATTCGGCCTTGGGTACTACTACGTTGGGGTCGACAATCGAATTTTCCAGCCGGTCCAGGAAGACGCGAAAGGGACGGGGTCGCCATGGTCCAGCAGTTCCGTAAGTCTATCACAACGCTGGTTTTCTTCCTCTGCCTGGGCAGCGTTTGGGCGCAGGCGCCGCAGGCGCCGCTGACGCTCAGGCCGGATGCACCCGACCGTTACGTGGTCGTCCCCGGCGACACGCTCTGGGGCATCTCCCAGCGCTATACCGACTCCCCGTGGCGCTGGCCCGAGCTTTGGGGCATGAACAAGGAGCAGATCCGCAACCCGCACCTGATCTACCCCGGCGCTGTGCTGCTTCTGGATCGCGCCCGCGGCACGCTGTCGCTGGCCGGCCCGGGCCAGGCGCCGGCGGGAACCGCGGGCCGCGGCGAGCCGCCCAGCGGCAGCGCGAGGCTTTCGCCGCGTGTGCGGGCGGAGACGCTGGCCCGGCAGGAGATCCCGAGCATCCCGCCTTCGGTGATCGAGCCCTTCCTCACGCGCCCGCTGGTCATCGAGCCTGACGGCTTCGACAAGGCGCCAACCATCGTCGCGACGCAGCAGGACCGGGTAATTCTCGCCGCCGGCAATACGGCCTACGTGCGCGGTATTGGCGAGGGGAAGGAAGACACTTGGTATGTCTACCGCCGCGGCAATCCCCTGGTCGATCCCGAAACCGAGCGCACGCTCGGCTACGAGGCGATCTATCTCGGCACCGCGCAGCTGACCCGCCCGGGCGATCCGGCCACGGTGCTGCTCACCAGCGCCGTGCAAGAGATCAACGCCGGCGACAAGCTGGTCGCCGCGGGCCGCGCGCAGCCGATCAACTACGCGCCGCACGCGCCCGACGTGCACGTGAGCGGCCGCGTGATGTCGATCTACGGCGGGCTTGGCAAGGTGGGCGAGGCCGGGCCGCAGCAGATCGCGACCATCAATCGCGGACGCGCCGACGGCATCGAGGTCGGCCACGTGCTCGCGCTTTATTCGCTGGGCGGGACGGTGCGCGACGTCACCAAGGCGCGCGGCGCTCCCGACGCGCAGATCAAGCTGCCGGATGAGCGCTCCGGCGTGCTGTTTGTGTTCCGCGTCTTCGACCGGGTATCCTACGGCCTGATCATGCAGATCTCCAGGCCAGTGAATCCTCTGGATGTGGTGCGCACGCCCTAGCGCCGCATGACCCACGATCCCGGGTTGGCGAGCTGGCTGCAGCTTACGCTCACACCCGGGCTTGGCGCCGCCGCCTTGCGCTCGATGCTGCGGCAATTCGGCCTGCCGCAGTCCATCCTCCAGCGCCGGCGCTCCGAGTTCGCCGCCTACGCCAGCCCCGAGGCGCTGGCGGCCCTCGACTCTAACCAGGTGCAGGACGCCGTCGCGCGCGCGCTGCAATGGGCAAGCGTGCCGGGGCACCACGTAATCACGCTCGCGGACGAATGCTATCCGCGCCTGCTCCTTGAGATCGGCGACCCTCCGCCCCTGCTGTACGCGGCAGGAGCGCTCGATCTGCTGCAGCGCCCTGCGCTCGCCGTGGTGGGCAGCCGCAACGCCACGGCGCAAGGCGAACGCAACGCTGAAAGCTTCGCTCGCGCGCTCAGCGACTCGGGCTTCACCGTGGTCTCGGGGCTGGCCCTCGGCATAGACGCAGCGGCGCATCGTGGCGGGCTCGCGGGTCGCGGCTCCACCATCGCCGTGCTCGGCACGGGGCTCGACATTATGTATCCGCGCCGCAACGCGGAGCTCGCCGAGCAGATCGTGGCGCGCGGGCTGCTGCTGTCGGAGTTTGCCCTCGGCACGGCGCCGGCGGCGCCCAATTTCCCGCGTCGCAACCGGCTGATCAGCGGCCTGTCGCAGGGTTGCCTGGTGGTCGAGGCCGCGCTCGCTTCCGGTTCCCTGATCACCGCCCGCGCAGCGGCCGACCAGGGGCGCGAGGTGTTCGCGCTGCCCGGCTCGATCCACTCGCCGCTCTCGAAGGGCTGTCACGCGCTGATCAAGACGGGCGCCAAGCTCGTCGAATCGGCCGACGACATCCTGGCGGAGCTGGGGGGCTTCCGGCCGAGCGGCTCGGCCTCGACCACGACCGAAGCCGCCCAGCCCCAGGCCGGCGGATTGCTGCAGCACATGGGGCACGACCCGGTGGACGTCGACTCGCTTTGCACGCGCGCCGGCATGTCCGCCGAGCAGGTATCCTCGGAACTGCTGCGCCTCGAACTGGACGGCCGCATCACAGCACTGCCCGGCGGGCTGTACCAGCGTCTTGAGAAGGGACCACGCCGGTAAACCCAATCCCCATTGCCGCGTTAATAAGAAGGGAGCGCCCATGTACGACGTCCTCGTCTACCTGTTCGAGAACTGCCAGCAGACAGAAGTCGCGTATGACAGCGACCGGGTGGCAAAGAAGCTGTCCGCCGCCGGTTTCGAGGACTCCGATATCAGCGAAGCGCTGCACTGGCTTGCGGGGGTGGTGCGCGCGCCGCAGGCCGGGCTGGACAAGCTGCCCGATGCGCATCGCTCGTTCCGCGCATTCGCGCCGCGCGAGCTGGCGAAGCTCGATGCCGAGTGCCGCGGCTTCCTGCTGACGCTCGAGCATTCGGGGATCCTCAATCCGCAGACGCGCGAGCTGGTGATCGAGCGCTCGCTGGCCGCTTCGGGCGAAGCACTGTCGCTCGAGCAGCTGAAGCTGATCGTGCTCATGGTGCTGTGGAACCAGCAGACCCCCACCAGCCGGCTGGTGGCCGAGGATCTTTTCAGCGCGCCGCACGCGCGACTTCCCAGCTAGCGCAGCGCATTGTTGCTTCCCCCGTGCGCCCGGGTGGTTGAACCGGGCGCGGGTTTGCACTTATCATCTGCGGCCTTTTCGCCGCATGGGCAAAAAACTCATCATCGCCGAGAAACCGTCGGTCGCCGCCGACATCGCGCGCGCCCTCGGCGGTTTCGCGCGCAAGGGCGACTATTTCGAAAGCGACGACTACGTGCTGTCGTCGGCGGTGGGACACCTGCTGGAGCTCGTCCTTCCCGAGGAGTACGACGTCAAGAAGGGCAAGTGGTCCTTTGCCCGCCTGCCGGTGATTCCGCCGCACTTCGACCTGTCGCCCATCGACAGGAGCAAGGAGCGCCTTAACCTTCTGTTGCGGCTGATCAAGCGCAAGGACGTCAGTGGGCTGGTCAACGCCTGCGACGCCGGCCGCGAAGGCGAGCTGATTTTCCGCTACCTCGTGCAGCACGCGCGCGCGAAGAAACCCATCGAGCGTCTCTGGCTGCAGTCGATGACCCAGCAGTCGATTCGCGACGGCTTCTCCAAGCTGCGAGCCGACAAGGAGCTGCTGCCGCTGGCCGATGCCGCGAAAAGCCGCTCGGAGGCCGACTGGCTGGTGGGCATCAACGGCACGCGCGCGATGACCGCGTTCAATTCCAAGGAGGGCGGCTTCTATCTCACGACGGTGGGGCGGGTGCAGACCCCGACGCTCGCCATCCTCGTCGAGCGTGAGGACAAGATCCGCGCGTTCACGCCGCGCGACTATTGGGAAGTGCATGCCCGCTTCAGCGCCAAGGCCGGCGAGTACGCCGGCCGCTGGTTTGATCCGGGGTTCAAGAAGGACGAGGACGGCGAGCGCAAGCCCGAGCGGCTGTGGGACGCGGCGCTGGCCGCGGCGGTGGTCGCCGCGTGCCGCGGCAAGAAGGGCATCGCCACCGAGGAGACCAAGCCGGCGACGCAGCTGTCGCCGCTGCTTTTCGACCTGACGAGCCTGCAGCGGGAGGCGAACGGCCGCTTCGGCTTCCCGGCGCGGATGACCCTGTCGCTCGCCCAGGCGCTGTACGAGAAGCACAAGGTGCTCACCTATCCGCGCACCGACTCGCGCGCGCTGCCCGAGGACTATCTCGACACCGTGAAGGACACGCTCAAGAGCCTCGGCGAGAGCAACGCGTTCTCCACCTTCGCGCGCCAGATCCTCAAGCAGGGGTGGGTCAAGCCGAACAAGCGCATCTTCGACAACACCAAGATCTCGGACCACTTCGCCATCATTCCCACGCTGCAGACGCCAAAGCACCTCAACGAGGCGGAGCAGAAGCTGTACGACCTCGTGGTGCGCCGCTTCCTCGCCGTGTTCTTCCCGGCGGCGGAGTATCTGCAGACGACGCGCATCACGCGGGTCGGCGAGCACCGGTTCAAGACGGAGGGCCGTGTGCTGCAGAACGCCGGCTGGCTCGCGGTGTACGGCCGCGCTGCGGGCGAGGACGCGCAGACCCTGCCGGCAATCGAGCCGAGCGAGCACGTGGCCGTGCTGGAAGTGAGCGAGCAGTCCCACCAGACCAAGCCGCCGCCCCGCTACACGGAGGCGACGCTGCTTTCCGCGATGGAAGGGGCGGGCAAGCTGGTGGAGGACGACGAGCTGCGCGCCGCGATGGAAGCGAAAGGGCTCGGCACGCCGGCCACGCGCGCGGCGATCATCGAGGGGCTGATTCGCGAGGAGTACGTCAATCGCGACGGCCGCGAGCTGGTGCCTACGCCGAAGGCCTTCTCGCTGCTGTTCGCGCTCCACATGCTGCACATCGTGGAGCTCGCCTCGCCCGAGCTCACCGGCGAATGGGAGCACAAGCTAAAGCTGATCGAGGCCGGCAAGCTGACGCGCGAGGAGTTCATGAGGCAGATCAGCGCGCTGGTGAAGAAGGTGGTCACCATCATCAAGACCGGCGAGATTCCCGACGTCGTCTACGCCACCGTGCCCGCGCCCTGCCCGAAATGCGGCGGGGTGGTGCAGGAGAACTACCGCAAATTCCAATGCCAGAAGTGCGAATTCGCGATCTGGAAAGTCACCTCGGGCCGCGAATGGTCGCCCGAGGAGATCGCCGAGCTCATCACCAAGCGCTCGATCGGCCCGCTCACCGGCTTCCGCAGCCGCCAGGGCAAGCCGTTCAGCGCGGTGCTGCGGCTCACCGACGAGCTCAAGGTGGAGTTCGACTTCGGCCAGGCTTCCGGCGAAGGCGAGGCCGCGCCTGATTTCGGCGGGCAGGAGCCGCTAGGAGCCTGTCCGAAGTGCGGCGCCCGCGTCTTCGAGCACGGCATGGCCTACACCTGCGAAAAAGCGGTCGGCCCGCAGCGCAGCTGCGATTTCCGCTCCGGTCGCATGATCCTGCAGCAGCCGATCGAGCGCGAGCAGATGAAAAAGCTGCTCGAAACCGGGCGCACCGACCTTCTCACGGCATTCGTGTCGAAGAAGGGCAGGCGCTTCAAGGCCTTCCTCGTAAAGCAGCCTGACGGCAAGATCGGCTTCGAGTTCCAGCCGCGGCCCACGAAAGAGAAGGCGGCGGAGGAAAAGCCTACACGTCGAGGTTCCGAACGCCGAGCGCGTTCAACTCGATGAACGCGCGGCGCGGCTCCACCTCGTCGCCCATCAGCTTGGTGAAAATCTCGTCCGCCGCGATGCCGTCTTCGATCTGCACTCTGAGCAGGCGGCGCGCCGCCGGGTCCATCGTCGTCTCCCATAGCTGCGCTGGATTCATTTCGCCGAGGCCCTTGTAGCGCTGCAGGGTAGTGGCCTTTTCCACCTCGGACAGCAGCCATTTCATTGCCTCGGCGAAATCGCGCACCGGCTGCTTCTTCTCCCCGCGCTGGACGTAGGCGCCCGGGCCCACCAGCCCGCGCAGCAGCTCGGCGGTCTGGCGGATCTGGGTGTAATCGCCGGAATGCACGAACTCGGTGTCGATGGTGCTCATGCGCACATTGCCGTGGCGCGTGCGCTCGACGCGTACCTGGTAGCGCTCGGTT
>DASUUN010000087.1:0-12462 GCA_036374055.1 Burkholderiales bacterium | reverse complement strand
ACGCCGCGGCCGAAGCTCGCGTACTTCAGCACCGGCAGCCCCTGGTCGTGGTACATCGCGAGCACCGCGTCGGCCTGCTTCAGCCGCTCCGGCACGAACAGCGTGTCGGCCGGGATCGGCCCGGTGGCATCGATGCCTGCTGCGACCGCAAGCGCGATTGCCGGGGCGATGACTTCCTGGTCTTCCGCGCCGAGGTGCCCGGACTCGCCGCTGTGCGGGTTGAGGCCCGAGACCAGGATGCGCGGCTTCGCGATGCGGAAGCGCGCGCGCAGGTCCCCGTCCAGGACCTGCAGCGTTCCCAGGAGGCCGTCCCGCGTGATCGCGCCCGGCACTTTCGCAAGCGGCAGATGCGTCGTGGCGAGCGCGACGCGCAGGCCGCCGCCGACGAGCATCATCACCACGCGGCCGGCGCCCGAGCGCTCGGCGAGGTATTCGGTGTGGCCGGTGAACGCTATGCCGGCATCGTTGATCACGCTCTTCTGCACCGGTGCGGTCACCATCGCGTGGTACTCGCCGTCCAGGCACCCTTTGACTGCGCGCTCGAGCGTCGCGAGGACGTAGCGGCTGTTCGCCGGATCGAGCCGGCCGGGCACGGCCGGCCGCGCGAGCGGCAGGTGCTCGACCTGCGGGAAATCGCGCAGCAACCCCCGGTCGCCGATCGCCACCAGGCGCGCGGGCAGCGCCTCGCGCGCCAGCATCCGGCAAAGCTCGGGGCCGATCCCCGCCGGCTCGCCGGAGGTGACCGCGATGACCGGGCGCGCCGCTATCTTTCCTCCAGGCGCAGCTCGACGTAGGCGCGGTCGCGCACCTGCCGCAGCCATTCCTGGAAGGCCTCGTCGGCCTTGCGCTCGCGCAGCGCCTGGCGCGCCTGCAGGCGCCGGCGCTCGGGGCTGATGTCGGCGGCGCGGCGCTCCAGCACCTGGATGAGGTGGTAGCCGAACGGCGTCCTCACCGGCGGGCTGATCTCGCCGACCTTCAGCTCCTGCATCGCGCGCTCGAAGTCGGGCACGGTGTCGCCCGGGTAGACCCAGTCGAGCTCGCCGCCGCGGCCGGCGCTCGCGTCGTCGGAATGCACGCGCGCCATCTGGGCGAAATCCGCGCTGCCGTTCACCACGCGCTCGCGGATGTCCTCGAGGCGCCGGCGCGCCTCGCTTTCCGAGACCACCTCGTTGGTGCGGATCAGGATGTGGCGCACCCGCGTCTGCGTGACCGGCGCGTCGCCGCCGCCGGCATCGCGGCGCTCGACCAGCTTGAGCACGTGGAAGCCGGCGGGGCTGCGCAGCAGCTCGCTCACTTCTCCGCCTTTCATGCCGAGCAGCGCGTCCGCGAACAGGGCCGGCAGCCGGTCGCGCGTGCGCCAGCCGAGCGCCCCGCCGTTCAGCGCGTCCGGCGCGTCCGAGTAGCTCGCGGCCACGCGACCGAAATCCGCGCCGGCGCGCGCTTCGGCCTGCGCCTTCTCGGCGCGCGCGCGCGCCGCCGCGATCGCCTCGGGGCTCGCCTGCTCGGGAATGCGCACCAGCACGTGCGACAGGTTGTACTCGACGCGCGTGGGATTGGTCTTCAGCTCCTCCAGGAAAAGATCGATCTCGCTGTCGCTCACCTGGATCTTGTCGCCCACCTCGCGCTCGCGCAGGCGGTTGAGCACGATCTGCTCGCGCAGGTCCTCGCGCCAGGCGTCGAACGGCACCCGGTCGCGCTCCAGCGCGCGCCGAAAGTCGGCCAGCGTCATGTTGTTGTTCTGGGCGATGCGCTGCACGGCGCGGTCGAGCTGCAGCTCGTCGACGCGGATGCCGATGTCGCGCGCCATCTGCAGCTGCGCCTTTTCGAGGATCAGCCGCTCGAGCATCTGGCGCTCGAGCACCGGGCGCGCCGGCGCGGGCGTCTTCTGGCGGGCGAGCTGGCGCTCGGCGGCCGCCACCGCTTCGTTCAGCTCGGAATAGGTGATCACTTCCTTGTTGACCACCGCGACGATGCGGTCCACCAGCGCCGCGCTCTGGGCGTGCGCCAGCGCGGGTAGAAAAAGGAACAGCAGCAGAAACAGCCGGGCCATGGACCTTCCTAGAAAACCTGCTCGAACGGCAGCTGCGGGCGCAGGCTGGGCGGCGCAAGCGCCGGGTCGCTCGGGTTGGTCACCGAGTACCCCGGCACGCTGCGCGACAGCAGCCCGACCGCGTCCTCCGTGCCGACCTGGCCGATGCCGTTGAACTCGAGCTGGAAAAATATCCCGGTGGAGCTCACCTGCGTCGCCGCCTGGACCCGCTGCACGACCGCCCGGAACACCCAGCAGCCGGCGTTGTATTCGATGCCTGCCAGCCCCTCGAGCAGCCGCTCGTCGAGGAAAGAGTAATTGTAGCGCCCGACGGCGTACCAGCCGGCGGCCACCGGCCATTGCGCCGAAAGGTCGATCTGCCGCAGGGTTTCGCGGGTAAAGCGGTAGCTCGCGTTCATGACCTTGCCCACCTCGGGGTTGTAGCGCACCGAAGCCGAGTAGCGCTCGCTGCGCTGCTGCAGCCGGCTGTATTGCGTGGTGGCGTCGAAGGTCCAGTGGCGGAACAGGCGCCCGCCGACCGATGCGAGCACGTCGGACTCCCTCGAGGTGCGCAGCGGCGTGGCCGGGGTGAGGCCGACGCGCTCGTTCTCGAAGTAATAGCGCTGGCCGATGGTGGCGCGGAAGGCCTCCTGGCCGTCGGGGTGCAGGAAGCGCGAGGTGAGCGCGAGCGTGGCCTGGTTGGCGTCGCCGAAGCGGTCGCCGCCGCCGAAGCGGTTGGGCGTGAACAGCTGCGGGAAATTGAAGTCCGCGAGGGCGGTGTCGAACAGCGGTATGTCGTCCTGGTTGCGGTACGGCGCGTACACGTAGAAAAGGCGCGGCTCGACAGTCTGGGTGAGCGCCTCGCCGAAAAAGCGCGCCTCGCGCTCGAAGATAAGCCCGGTGTCGGCGCTCAGCCACGGAATGTCGGCGTGCGGCGTGGCCTCCTGGCCGGGCGCGGTGCGCGTCAGCCGGTAGGCGACGCTGCGCAGCCCCACGGTGGGCGTGAGGAACCATCCCGGCGTGAGGATCGGCAGCGCGAACGTCGGATTGAGCGAGGTGCGTTCGCCTTCGATCTGCGTGGCGTGGGTGAAATTGACGTACTCCGCGGGCAGCGCGGCGTCGAACAGGTTCGCCAGGTCGTTCAGGCTGGCGCTGAAGCTGAGCTGCGGCACGCGGTGGTAGGGCGGCGTGATGGGCGCAAGCGGATCCTGCAGCGTCTGGAACTTCTGCACCCGCGCCTGCGCGCTGTACGGGTAGCGGCCCAGCCTGCCGGCATACGTGAGATGGCCGTCCTGGTTCAGGTTGCCGATCGATACCTGGCGCACCTGGCTCGCCAGGTCCACGAAGTAGCGGTCGTCGGATACCCGGTTGTAGTCCAACGCAGCCGTGAGCCCGGGCCGCAAGCTGTGGGCGTGCTGCCACGACAGGCCTTCCCTCGAGCTGCCGAACTCCTTGTCGTCCGGCAGGTACTCCAGCTGCAGCTCGCCGGAGTAGCGCCGGTCGAGATAGCGGAACTGGTTCTTCAGCTGGGTGCCGCGCTTGGCCATGTGCACCGGCGTGATCGTCATGTCGCGCTCGGGCGCGATGTTCCAGTAGTAGGGAACGCCGATCTCGAAGCCGCGGTTGGTGGTCTGCGAGTAGTACGGGGTGAGGATGCCGCTGCGCCGGCGGTTCTGGAGCGGGAAGCTGGCGAACGGGAAGCCGAGGATCGGCACGTCGAAGAAGCGCAGGCGCGGCGCGATCGCGGTGCCCTCGTCGTTCTGGTAGTTCAGCTCCAGCTCGCTCGCCTGCAGCACCCAGTCGTCCTGCCCCGGCCGGCACGTGGTGTAGCGCGCATCGGTCATGCGGTAGTGGCCCTTGCCGAGGAACTCGAGCGAGTCGGCCTGGCCGCGCGCCGTCTGGTCGCTCTGCAGCAGGAAGGTCGGGCTGTCGAGCACGCCGGTGTCGTCGAGCGTGTTGTACTGCATGCGCGGGCCGAAGAAGCGGTCCACGCCGCGCTGCATGCGCACCCCGCCTTCGCCCTGCGCGCGGCCGAACTCGCGGTTGTAGCGCAGCACGTCGCCGAACACGCTGAAGTCTTCCTGGCGGATCTCGGCGTTGCCGCGCGCGGTCACCTCGAGGTCGCCGACGCCCTCGATGCGCTCCGCGTCGATGATGGTGGGCGTGTCCGCCGGCGCGCCGTTCTGCGCGAGCGCTGGCGCTGCCAGAAAGAGTGCCAGCAGCGCGAAGCGGTACGGCATGGAGCCCGGGAGAACGCTTATCGTGGTGTTAGAATTTTCAATGATACACGCCGATTTTCGCCGCGCAGCCCTCGAGCGATGGCTATCGGCCCGGCTCTGCGGCGAGCGCTTCGCCCTCACGCCGGCTTCCGCAGACGCCAGCTTCCGCCGCTACTTCCGCGCCACGCTGGCCGACGGCCGCAGCTACGTCGCCATGGATGCGCCGCCGGAGCACGAGGATTGCCGGCCCTTCGTCCACGTCGCCGACCTGCTGGCGCAGGCCGGGGTGCACGCGCCGCGCATCCACGCCCAGGACCTCGAGCAGGGGTTCCTGCTTCTGTCGGACCTGGGGACGGTGACGTATCTGGACGAGCTGAATCCGGAAAATGCGAATGCGCTGTTTGGCGACGCCACCGACGCCCTGGTCCGCTGGCAGCTCGCCACGCGCCCTGGCGAGCTGCCGCCGTACGACGAAGCGCTGCTGCGGCGCGAGATGCAGCTTTTCCCCGACTGGTACGTGGCGCGCCACCTCCGGGTCGAGCTCTCGCCAAACCAGTCGGCGATGCTCGAGCAGGTGTTCCGCCTGCTGCTCGACAGCGCGCTGGCGCAGCCCAGGGTCTACGTGCACCGCGACTTCATGCCGCGCAACCTGATGCGCTCCGACCCCAACCCCGGGGTGCTCGACTTCCAGGACGCGGTGCTCGGGCCGATCGCCTACGATGCGGTTTCGCTGCTGCGCGACGCCTTCATCAGCTGGGACGAGGAGCTGGTGCTGGACTGGGCGGTGCGCTACTGGGAAAAAGCGAAGCAGGCCGGCCTGCCGGTCGATGCGGACTTCGGCGAGTTCTGGCGCGCCTTCGAGTGGATGGGGCTGCAGCGCCACCTGAAGGTGCTCGGCATCTTCGCGCGCATCAACTACCGCGACGGCAAGCCGAAGTACCTGCAGGACACGCCGCGCTTCATCCGCTATGCGCGGGATACCGCCAAGCGCTACTCGGCCCTGTCGCCCCTCATCCGCCTGCTCGACGAATTGAAATGCGGGCCATGATCCTCGCCGCCGGCCGCGGCGAGCGCCTGCGGCCGTTGACCGACTCGATCCCCAAGGCGCTGGTGGCAGCCGGTGGCAAGCCGCTCATCGCCTGGCACCTGGAGAGGCTTGCCGCAAGCGGCTGCCGCGAGGCCGTCATCAACGTGTCTCACCTCGCGGGACAGATCGTCGAGCGTATCGGCGGGGGTGCGCGCTTCGGCCTGCGCATCGCCTATTCGCGCGAAGCCGAGCCCCTGGAGACCGCCGGCGGCATCGCGCAGGCGGCGCCGCTGCTGGGCGATGCGCCGTTCCTCCTGGTGAACGCCGACGTGTATTGCGAGATCGACTTCCGCCGCCTGCTCGGCCTGGACCTCGGCGGCCGGCTGGCGCACCTGATGCTGGTGCCCAATCCTGCGCACCGCGCCGGCGGCGATTTCACGCTCGAGCAGGGCGTGGTCGGCAACGGCAGCGGCGCGCGCTACACTTATGCAGGCATCGCCGTGATGTCGCCCGCGCTGGTCGCCGGCGTGAAGCCCGGCGAGAAGGCGCCGCTCGCGCCGCTGCTGCGCGCGGCCGCCGACCGCGGGCTGATCGGCGGAGAGCTGCACCGCGGCGTCTGGCAGGACGTCGGCACGCAAGAGCGGCTCGCCGAGCTGGAAGCGTACCTGGCAACGAGATGAAACCGAACGAAGGAATCGCCCACTTCGCCGCGCGCCGGACGCGCCTGGCGCAGGCCATGGGCGGCGGCGTCGCAGTGATCCCGACCGCGCCCGAACGCCTGCGCAACCGCGACACGCATTTCCCTTACCGCTTCGACAGCCACTTCTATTACCTCACCGGCTTCGCCGAGCCCGAGGCGGTGCTCGTGCTGGTGGGCGGCAGCGCGCCCCGCAGCCTGCTCTTCTGCCGGGAGAAGAACGAGGAGCGCGAGATCTGGGACGGATTTCGCCACGGCCCGCAGGCCGCGCAGGAGCGCTTCGGCTTCGACGAGGCCCATCCGGCCGCCGCGCTGGACGCGAAGCTCGCCGCGCTGCTGGAGGACCAGCCGGCGCTGTTCTACCCGGTGGGCGCGGACCCGGAGTGGGACGCGCGCGCCATGCGCTGGCTGAACGCGGTGCGCGCCAGGTCGCGCGCCGGCATCGCCGCGCCCGAGCGCGTGCAGGACGTGCGCGCGCTCCTCGACGACATGCGCCTGGTGAAGGATGCGCAGGAGCTCGCCCTGATGCGGCGCGCCGGGCGCATCGCTGCCGCGGCGCACCGGCGCGCCATGCAGGCGACGCGCCCGGGGCGCAGCGAGTACGAGATCGAGGCCGAGCTGCTGTACGAGTTCCGGCGCAACGGCGCGCAGTTCCCGGCCTACACGCCGATCGTCGCCGGCGGCGCCAACGCCTGCGTGCTGCACTACGTTTCCAACGACGCGCCGCTGCGCGCGGGCGACCTGCTGCTGATCGACGCCGGCTGCGAGCTCGACGGCTATGCCTCCGACATCACGCGCACCTTCCCGGTCAACGGGCGCTTTACCGGCGCGCAGCGCGCGGTCTACGACCTCGTGCTCGCCGCGCAGGCCGCGGCCATGGAGAAAGTGCGGCCGGGCAGCGCCTGGAACGAGCCGCATGACGCTGCCGTGCGCGTGCTTGCTCAAGGAATGCTGGATCTGAAATTGCTTGGCGGGACGCTGGAGGAAGCGCTCGAGAAGGAGACGTACAAGCGCTTCTATATGCACCGCACCGGGCACTGGCTCGGCCTCGACGTGCACGACGCGGGCGAATACAAGCGCTCGGGCGCCTGGCGCGCGCTGCAGCCGGGAATGACGCTCACCGTCGAGCCCGGCCTGTATATCCGCGCGGCGGACGACGTGCCCGAAGCGCTGCGCAACATCGGCATCCGCATCGAGGACGACGTCGCGGTGACCGAGGGCGGCTGCGAGGTGATCAGCGCCGAAGCGCCCAAGAGCGCCGCCGACATCGAAGCGCTGATGCGCGATGCCCGCGCACGAGACTGACGTCCTGATCCGCGGCGCCGGCCCCGTGGGCTGCGCGCTCGCGCTCGCGTTGAAAGATTCAGGATTGAAAGTCGCCGTGCTGGCATCCGCCGCGGGCAGGCCCTCCTTCAGGCCCATTGCCCTGTCCTACGCGAGCCGCCTGATCCTCGAGCGCCTCGGCGCCTGGCCGCGCCTTGCAGCCACGCCGATCGAGACGATCCATGTCTCCCAGCAGCAGGGCTTTGGCCGGATGCGCATGGACGCCGCGGACGCGGGCGTACCCGCGCTCGGCTACGTGACCGAGTACGCCGCGCTCCTCGGCGCCCTCAGGGAGCCGGCCGAGGCGTTCCTGGTCGAGGAGGACGTGCCCGCGCGCTGCGTGGTCCATGCCGAAGGCGCCGCGCCCGAAGCACGGGAGAAGCGCTATGCACAGGATGCGCTGGTCGCGCTGGTGCGCACGCAGCCCGCGTCGTCGGTGATCGCCTTCGAGCGCTTCACTGCCGAGGGCCCGCTCGCGCTTCTGCCGCACGGCGGCCGCTATGCCCTCGTATGGAGCTGCCGGCCGGAGCGGGCGGTCTCGCTGCTCGAATCGCCCGACGGGGTTTTCCTCGAAGCCCTTGCGCACGCCGCCGGCAGCCGGCCCGGGAAGCCGGTCGAAGTCGAAAGCCGCTCGGTCCAGCCGCTCGTGCTGCGCGTGCGCCCGACGCGCGTGGAGACGCGCGCGGTCTACATAGGAAACGCGGCGCAAACGCTGCATCCGGTCGCCGGCCAGGGCCTCAACCTGGGCTTGCGCGATGCATGGGAGCTCGCGCGGGCATTTCGCGATGTGAAAGACCCCGGCGACGCGCAGTTGCTCGCCCGCTACGCCGCGGCCCGGCGGCTCGACGCGCAGGCGACCATCCGCATCACAGACGCGCTCGCCGGCGCTTTCCTGGGCTCGAGCCGCGCTTTGCGCGCCGCGCGCGGCGCCGCGCTGACGGCGCTCGACCTGCTTCCCGCGCCGCGGCGCTTTTTTGCGCGCCGCATGATGTTCGGGCCCTCGGCGCTGCCGTGAAAAAGCAACAAAAAGGTTTTTGGCGCATTCTTTTTCGCGGCGAAAGCGGATAAAATCCGCTTCCCTTTTTTCGTTTCAAACAAACGCCACGGCCAATGAGAATCGGCGCGCACGTTTTGCGCAGCGGATTGTTCGTCGCTCCGATGGCGGGTATTACCGACCGCCCCTTCAGGCGCCTGGCGCGCCGCTACGGCGCCGCGCTCGCGGTGTCCGAGATGGTCTCGTCCCGCCCCGAGCTGCGCGAAACCCGCAAGACGCGCCTGCGGCAGGACCACGCGGGCGAGCCCGGTCCCATTTCGGTGCAGATCGCGGGCAGCGACCCCGCGATGCTCGCCGATGCGGCGCGGCACAACGTCGCGCTGGGCGCGCAGATCATCGACATCAACATGGGCTGCCCGGCCAAGAAGGTGTGCAACGTGCTGGCGGGCTCCGCCCTGCTCGCTGACGAGGCGCTGGTGGCCCGCATCCTTGAAGCGGTCGTGGCGGCGGTCGAGGTCCCGGTCACCCTCAAGATCCGTACGGGCCCCGACCCGGACAGGCGCAACGCGCTGCGCATCGCGCGGCTGGCGGAAGCCGCCGGCGTGCAGATGCTGGCGATCCACGGCCGCACGCGCGCGTGCGCCTTCGGCGGGCGCGCGGAGTACGACACGATCGCGCAGGTCAAGGCGCAGGTGCGCATCCCGGTCATCGCCAACGGCGACGTCGCGACGCCGCAGGAAGCGAAGCACGTGCTGCAGGCCACCGGCGCCGACGGCATCATGGTGGGACGCGCGGCGCAGGGACGGCCGTGGCTGTTCCGGCAGATCGCCCACTACCTCGCCACCGGCGAGAAGCTTCCCGAGGCGGATTTTCTCGAGAGGCGCGGCGTGCTGCTCGAGCACCTGGAGGGGCTGTACGACCTGTACGGCGAAGAGCAGGGAACGCGCGTGGCGCGCAAGCACATCGGCTGGACGGTGCGCGACCTGCCCGGCGGCGAGGCTTTCCGCGCCGAGGTGGTACGCATCGACGCCGCGCACCGGCAGCACTCGGCGGTGAACGACTATTTCGCTAGACTGGCCGCATGAGCCGACCGAACGAGCTCGCCGACTGCGTCAAGCGCTCCCTCGAGCGCTATTTCAAGGACATGGACGGCGAGAAGCCCACCTCGATCTACGAGATGGTGCTGAAGAACGTCGAGAAGCCCATGATCGAGATGGTGCTGGGGCAGGCGAAGGGCAACCAGACGCTCGCGGCCGAGATGCTCGGCATCAATCGCAATACCCTGCGGAGCAAGATGCAGCAGCTGCGGATCAAAGGGTGAAGGCCCGGGAGTGAAGGTCAGCCGGGCGCTCATCAGCGTCTCCGACAAGTCGGGCATCGTCGAGCTGGCCCGGGCGCTGAGCGAGGCCGGGGTCGAGCTGCTCTCGACCGGCGGCACCGCGAAGCTGCTCGACAAGGAAGCCATCAAGGTCACCGAGGTGTCGGCGTACACGGGCTTTCCGGAGATGCTCGACGGGCGGGTCAAGACGCTGCACCCGAAGATCCACGGCGGGCTGCTCGCCCGGCGCGACGACCCGGCGCACCAGGCGGCGCTGCGGGGCGCCGGCATCGGCGCCATCGACCTGCTGGTGGTGAACCTCTACCCTTTCGCCGCCACGGTGGCCGATCCCGACGCGCGCTTCGAGGACGCGATCGAGAACATCGATATCGGCGGCCCCGCGATGCTGCGCTCGGCGGCGAAGAACCACGCCCACGTGGCGGTGCTGGTCGACCCGGCCGATTACGCGCGCGTGCTGGGCGAGATCGCGGCCACCGGCGGCGTCTCCGACGAGACGCGCTTCGGCCTCGCCGCCAAGGTGTTCGCGCATACCGCCGCGTACGACGGGGCGATCGCCAATTACCTCTACTCGCTCGACGCCGGCCGCAAGCGCCTGGAGTACCCGGAGGTGCTCACCCTGCAGTTCGCCAAGGTCGACGACCTGCGCTACGGCGAGAACCCGCACCAGACCGCGGCGTTCTACCGGGACGCGCAGCCGGTCCCCGGCGGCATCGCCGGCTACCGCCAGCTGCAGGGGAAGGAGCTTTCCTACAACAACATCGCCGACGCCGACGCCGCCTGGGAATGCGTCAAGGGCTTCACCGAGCCGGCGTGCGTGATCGTGAAGCACGCCAATCCCTGCGGCGCGGCGATTGCCGCATCGCTCGCGCAGGCCTACGACAAGGCCTTCAAGACCGATCCGGTATCCGCGTTCGGCGGCATCCTCGCCTTCAACCGCGCGCTGGACGCGGCCACCGCCGAGGCGCTCGGCAAGCAGTTCGCCGAGGTGGTGATCGCGCCGCGGGTCGAGCCGGATGCGCAGCAGGTCCTGGCGAAGAAGGCCAACGTGCGGGTGCTCGAGGTGCCGCTCGCGCACGGGGCGCAGGCGCATGACTTCAAGCGCGTCGGCGGCGGCCTCCTCGTGCAGACCAGCGATTCGAGGGTTTTGCACAAGAAAGACTTCAAGCCGGTCACGAAGAAAGCCCCGACCGACTCCCAATGGGCGGACCTCATGTTCGCCTGGTGCGTGGCGAAGTACGTGAAGTCCAACGCCATCGTGTTCTGCGGCGGCGGCATGACGCTGGGCATCGGCGCCGGGCAGATGAGCCGCGTCGACAGCGTGCGCATCGCGGCGCTGAAGGCCGCGGGCGCCAAGCTACCGCTCGCCGGATCGGTGGTCGCCTCGGACGCCTTTTTCCCCTTCAGGGACGGCCTTGACGCGCTCGCCGAGGCCGGCGCCGCCGCGGTGATCCAGCCCGGCGGCAGCGTGCGCGACGACGAGGTGATCGCCGCAGCCGACGAGCGCGGCATTGCCATGGTGTTCACGGGCGTACGCCACTTCCGGCATTGACATGAAACTTCTTGTGATCGGTTCCGGCGGGCGCGAGCACGCGATCGCGTGGCGGCTGTCCCAGAATCCCCGCGTGCAGGTGGTCTACGTGGCGCCGGGCAACGGCGGCACCGCGACGGAGCCCAACCTTGAGAACGTCGCCCTCACCGAAGTCGCGGACCTGGTCGCCTTCGCGAAGAAAGAAAGCATCTACGTCACCGTCGTCGGTCCCGAAGCCGCGCTCGCCGCCGGCGTGGTCGACGCGTTCCGCGAGGCCGGATTGAAGATCTTCGGCCCCACGCGCGCGGCGGCGCAGCTCGAGGCCTCCAAGGACTTCGCCAAGTCCTTCATGGTCAGGCACAACATCCCGACGGGGCTGCATCGCACGTTCATCAGCGCGGACCTGGCGAAGGGCTTCGTCACGCAGCGCGGCGCGCCGATCGTCATCAAGGCCGACGGCCTCGCTGCCGGCAAGGGCGTGGTGGTGGCCGCGAGCGTCGAGGAAGCGCACGCGGCCATCGACCGCATGATGAACGACAAGGCGCTGGGCGAGGCCGGAAGCCGCGTGGTGGTGGAGGAATTCCTCGGCGGCGAGGAAGCGAGCTTCATCGTGATGAGCGACGGCGTGAACGTGCTGCCGCTCGCCACCAGCCAGGACCACAAGCGGCTGCGCGACGGCGACGAGGGGCCCAACACCGGCGGCATGGGCGCCTACTCGCCGGCGCCGGTCGTCACGCCCAAGATCCACTCGCGGGTGATGCGCGAGATCATCCTGCCGGCGATCCACGGCATGGCCCAGGACGGCCTGCCGTACGTCGGCTTCCTCTACGCCGGGCTGATGATCGACAAGGCGGGCAACCCCAAGACGCTTGAGTTCAACTGCCGCTTGGGCGATCCGGAAACCCAGCCGATCCTCCTGCGGCTGAAGTCCGACCTGCTCGAGCTCGTGGAGCGCGCCATCGCCGGCAACCTGAAGGACGTCGAGGTCGAGTGGGACCGGCGCACCGCGCTCGGCGTGGTGCTCGCCTCGCACGGCTATCCCGACGAGCCGCGCAAGGGCGACGCCGTCGGCGCGCTGCCCAAGGCGAGCGCGGACTGCCGCATCTTTCACGCCGGCACGCGCCTCGAGGGCAAGAGCCTGGTCACCAGCGGCGGGCGCGTGCTTTGCGTCACCGCGCTGGGCGATTCGGTGCGCATGGCGCGCACGCGGGCCTACGACACGGTCGACAAGATCCGCTTCGACGGCATGCAGTACCGCAGGGACATCGGCCACCGCGCGCTGAAGAAGTGAAGGTCTTCGACTACC
>DASUUN010000086.1:0-2708 GCA_036374055.1 Burkholderiales bacterium | reverse complement strand
GCCGACTGGATCTTCTGCCTGGTGCGCACCGACCCCAGCGCCGAGCGCCGCCAGGAGGGCATCTCTTTCCTGCTCATCGACATGAAGTCGCCCGGCATCACGGTGCGGCCGCTGATGTTGATGGACGGGGCGCACGAGGTGAACGAGGTGTTCTTCGACGACGTGAAGGTGCCGCTCGAGAACCGGGTGCACGAGGAGGGCAAGGGCTGGACCGTCGCCAAGTACCTGCTCGGCTACGAGCGCATGAACACCGGGCGCATCGGTGAGTCGAAGCGCCAGCTCGCCGCCTTGAAGAGAATGACCTCTTCATTGAAGGATGACGTCAGGTTCCGCGATCGTCTGTCGCGGCTGGAGGTCGAGCTGATGGCGCTCGAGATCACCAACCTGCGCTTCCTGGACCGCATGCGCCGCACCGGGCAGCCGCCGGGCGCCGACGTCTCGATGCTCAAGATCAGGGGCACCGAGATCCAGCAGGGCCTCACCGAGCTCATGATGCAGGCGGCGGATCCGGCGGCGCACGACGATTTCTCGGTGGCCCTCAGGAAGCGCTACCTGTCCATGAGAAAGACCACCATCTACGCCGGCTCGAACGAGATCCAGCGGAACATCATCGCCAAGATGACCTTGGGGTTATGAACTTCGATTACAACGAAGAGCAGCAGCTCCTCGCCGACTCGGTCCGCCGCTTCCTCGCCAAAGACTACGACTTCGAGGCGCGCAGGAAGATCGTCGCCTCCGACCCGGGCTGCAGCGAGAAGGTGTGGGCCACCTTCGCCGAGATGGGCCTCACCGGCCTGCCGTTTCCCGCCGAGCACGGCGGCTTCGGCGGCGGCGCGGTCGACCTCATGGCCGTGATGGAGGCGTTCGGCGAGGCGCTGGTGGTCGAGCCGTACCTGCCCACCGTCATGGCCGGGCGCATCGTCGCGCGCAGCCCGCTCGCCGGCGCGATCCTGCCCGCGGTGATCGAGGGAAAGATGAAGCTCGCGTTCGCGCACGCAGAGAGAGGCGCGCGCTACGACCTGGCTTACGTAAATGCAAAAGCTTCCCGCAACGCGGACGGCTGGGTCCTCGAAGGAGAAAAAGCAGCCGTGGTCGGCGCGCCGATGGCCGACAAGCTGGTGGTTTCGGCGCGGACGAGCGAGGGGATTTCGCTGTTTCTCGCCGATCGGCCGGACGTGGAGGCATTTGCGACCCTGGACGGAATGCGCGCCGCCGATGTCCTGTTTCAGGGGGCAAAAGCCGAGAAGCTCGAGGACGGGCTCGAGCGGGTCGAGGAGGCCAGCGACTTCGCCGCCGCGCTCGCCTGCGCCGAGGCGGTGGGCGCCATGAAGTTCGCCTGCGACGCGACCCTCGAGTACCTCAAGACGCGCAAGCAGTTCGGCGTGCCGATCGGCACCTTCCAGGCGCTGCAGCACCGCATGGTGGACATGGTCATCGCGCAGGAGCAGGCGCGCTCCATGGCCTGCCTTGCCTGCTCGAAGGTAGATCAATCACAGGATGTCAAAGAGCGAATGCGCTCGGTCTCGGCGGCAAAGATCAAGATCGCCGACAGCGCGCGTCACGTCAGCCAGGAGGCGGTGCAGCTGCACGGCGGCATGGGGATGTCCGAGGAGCTGAAGATCAGCCACACTTTCCGGCGCCTGACGGTGCTCGCCGCGCAGTTCGGCGACGCCGACCACCACCTCGCGCGCTTCGCCTCGCTCTGATGCAGAACCGGCGCGTGCTGCTCGCCAGCCGGCCGGCGGGCTGGGTCACCGAGGACAACTTCCGCATCGAGGACGCGCCCATGCCGCGCCCCGCCGACGGCGAGGTGCTGGTGAAGAACCTGTGGCTGTCGCTCGACCCGTACATGCGCGGCCGCATGAGCGACGCCAGGAGCTACGTGAAGGGCGTGGACATCGGCGAGGTGATGGTCGGCCAGACCGTGGGCGAGGTCCTCGAGTCCCGGCATCCGAAGCTGCGGCAGGGCGACAAGGTCCTCACGCAATCGGGATGGCAGCTCTACGGCGCGACCAGAGAAGCGACCAAGGTGGATGAATCGAAGGGCGCGCCCCTCAGCTATTACCTGGGCATCCTCGGCATGCCGGGGATGACGGCGTACTTCGGGCTGAAGGAGATCGGCCAGCCCAAGGCGGGCGAGACGGTGGTGGTGTCGGCCGCCTCCGGCGCGGTGGGCAGCGTGGTGGGCCAGCTCGCGAAGCTGTGGGGCGCGCGCGCGGTGGGCATCGCCGGCGGCGCGCAGAAGTGCGACTACGTGACGCGCGAGCTCGGCTTCGACGCCTGCGTCGACTACAAGGCGGGCAACCTGCACCGCGACCTCAGGGAGGCCTGCCCGAAGGGCGTCGACGTTTACTTCGACAACGTCGGCGGCGAGATCCTGGACACGCTGCTGCGGCACATGAACCTTTTTTCGCGCATCGTGGTGTGCGGGCTGATCTCCGACTACAACGCCAGGGAGCCGTACGCGCTGAAGAACCTGCGAGCGATGCTGGTCAACCGCATCCGCATGCAGGGCATGATCGTGTTCGACTGGAAGGAGCGCTACGGCGAGGCGCTGCAGGCGCTCGCCGGCTACCTTTCGCAGGGCAAGCTCAGGTACCGCGAGTCGGTGATCGAGGGCCTGGAGAACGCGCCAAAGGGCCTGATCGGCCTGCTCAAGGGACAAAACTTCGGAAAACAACTGGTAAAACTATGATCGATCTCTACAC
>DASUUN010000085.1:0-4878 GCA_036374055.1 Burkholderiales bacterium | reverse complement strand
ATCGACCCCGAAGAGGTCGAGGTACTTGTCGAGCTTGTGCTCCTGCGGCACCGCCGCGCGCGCGAGCAGGCTCGCCTTCAGCGTGGGCCGCTCCGGCAGCACCGGCTCCTGCTCGACCAGCGCGACCGAAAGCCCGTCGCGCCTGCGCAGCTCGCCGTCGTCGAGCGCCGCCCGCCCGGCGATCACCGCGAGCAGCGAGGACTTGCCGGTGCCGTTGCGCCCGATGAGGCCGACGCGCTCCCCCGCCTCGAGCGAGAACGAGGCGCGGTCGAGCAGCGGAAAGTCGCCGTAGGCGAGCTCGGCGTCCTGCAGCGTCAGCAGCGGCATGTCAATGGCATAGTTAATTGAAGCGACGCGCAGCATAGACGATCATCACGCCATGCAAAATGCGATCCCCTCCATGAAGTGGCCGGAAGTCGAGCTGCTGCTGGGCGAGGCATTCCGCTTGCAGGGCTATATCGTGACCGACAGCGGGCTCGACATGGCGCTGCAGAAGGACGACGAGCGGTTCCTCGTCCAGTGCAAGCATTGGCAGGCGGCGAAGGTCGAGGTGGCGGCGGTGCGCGAGCTCTTCGCGGTCATGGCGGCCACCGGGGCCGCCGGGGGATTCGTCGTGACCTCCGGGGAGTTCACGAAGGAGGCCAGGGACTTTGCCGAGGCGTGCAACGTCCGGCTGATCGCCGGGGCGCAGCTTGCCGCGATGCTGGACAAGGCGAGGCAGACGCTCACGATGCCGCCGCGCATCGAGCCGCGCCTGGCGGCAGGGCCCGCCTGCCCGCGCTGCAGCCGGACGATGATGCAGCAGGTCGCGCAGCAGGGCTCCAACGCCGGCAAACCCTTCTGGGGCTGCCCCGCCTTCCCCGACTGCCGCGGCACGCTGCCCATCTAAAATGCAGCCCGCATGCTCAAGCTCAACCAGAATTCGCTGTTCGCCGTCCTGCTGCGCTCGCCGTGGTGGGTCAGCCTGGGCATCGCGTCGGGGGTGTTCTTCCTCGCGCGCCTGTTCGTGCCGCCGGTCTATGCCGCGTTCGTGCCGCTGCCGTTCCTGCTCATCGCCGGCATCGTCATCTGGCGGCGGCTGCAGCGGCCGAGCGCGCGCAAGGTGGCGGCGCGCCTGGAGGCGCTGCGCGCCATGCCGCGCGAGCAGTTCGCCGCCACGCTGGAGCAGGGCTTTCGCCGCCAGGGCTACGGCGTGACCCGCATCGGGACCGACCTGCAGCTCACCAAGTCCGGGCGCGTGTCGCTGGTGGACTGCAAGCGCTGGAAGGCGACGCGCACCGGGGTCGAGCCGCTGCGCGAGTCGCACGCCGCCTGGGAGAAGAGCGAGGCGCAGGAACTCATCTACGTCGCGGTGGGCGAGGTGACCGAGAACGCGCGCGCCTTCGCCAAGGAGAAGAACATCCGTTTGGTGGGCGACGAGGAGCTCGCCCGCCTCGCCGGATGAAGCCCTCGAGCTACCGGGAGCAGGCCCTGAAGATCCTGCCCTGGATCTGCGCGCGCTGCGCGCGCGAGTTCGACGGCAGGCGGGTGCGCGAGCTCACCGTGCACCACAAGGACGGCGACCACCACCACAACCCGCCCGACGGCAGCAACTGGGAGCTGCTGTGCATCTACTGCCACGAGAACGAGCATGCGCGGGTCGAGGACGCCAAATCGGGGTCGGAGCCCGAAAGCCGCGGCAAGACCGCGACGCACCGCCCGCTCGAAGGGCTGGCCGAGCTGCTGAAGAAGAAGGACTAAGCGTGTCGGCGTACAGACCTCCGCGCGGCGCCGGCGCATAGTGCGCCACTTGAGATCAAGCGGAAAGGATTCAAATGAACTGGGATCGCATCGAAGGCAACTGGAACCAATACAAGGGCAGCGCCAAGCAGCAATGGGGCAAGCTCACCGACGACCAGCTCGAGGTCGTTTCGGGCAAGCGCGACGTGCTCGTGGGCAAGATCCAGGAGGCGTACGGCATCTCCAGGGACGAGGCCGAGAAGCAGATGACCGCCTGGCAGGGATCGCAGAAGGAAAGAGGAGCGCCATGAACAACGAGACTTTCCGGGCGTACAGCACCCGGCTGAACCTGCTCTACGCGCACTACTTCGACAGCCTGCGCGCCGCGTTCTTCCCCAGCGCGCCGCGTGCCGTGCGCGCGCGCGCCGAGCGGCCCGAGCAGCGCTGGGAGGACGAGGGCGGCAAGCCGAAGTAAGGGTCCTCCGAAGTAAGGGTACTGGAAGTATATACAGCCATCGCCTATAGTCGCGGGCGTGGCGGCCATCGCGGCATTCGATAAGCTCAACCCGCGCCAGCGGGAAGCGGCGACCTACGGGCACGGGCCCCTGCTGATCATCGCGGGGGCCGGGACCGGCAAGACCAACACCCTCGCGCACCGGGTGGCGCACCTCATTCTCGAGGGCACCCGCCCCGAGCGCATTCTCCTGCTCACCTTCACGCGCCGCGCGGCGCTGGAGATGACGCGCCGCGCGCAGCGCATAGTCGGCGAAGTCATGAAGGAGGTGAGGCTGCCCTGGTCGGGGACGTTTCACTCGGTCGCCAACCGCCTGATCCGGCGCCACTGCAAGGCGGTGGGCCTGGGCGAGAGCTTCAGCGTGCTCGACCGCGGCGACGCGGCGGACCTGATGGACCTGGTGCGCCACGAGCGCGGCCTGTCGAAGGCCGAGAAGCGCTTTCCGCGCAAGGACACCTGCCTCGCGATCTATTCGCACCGCGTGAACACGCAGCGAGCGCTCGCGCACACGCTGCAGGAGCAGTTCCCGTGGTGCGCCGAGTGGGAGCAGGAGCTGAACGGGCTGTTCAAGGCCTACGTGGAGCGCAAGCTCGCCCACCAGGCGCTCGACTACGACGACCTGCTGCTCTACTGGCACGCGATGATGTCCGAGCCCGCGCTCGCCCGCGAGATCGGCGCGCAGTTCGACCATGTGCTGGTGGACGAGTACCAGGACACCAACGTGCTGCAGGCCGAAATCCTCAAGGGCCTGCGTCCCTCCGGCGCCGGCCTCACCGTGGTGGGCGACGACGCGCAGGCGATCTACTCGTTCCGGGCGGCGAGCGTCGAGAACATCCGGGGCTTTCCCGGGCAGTTCACCGGCTCGCAGGCGATTCCCCTCGAGGAGAACTACCGCTCGACGCAGCAGGTGCTCGATGCCGCGAACGCGCTGATGGGCAAGCAGCTTTATTCGAAGAACCAGGCAGGCCCCAAGCCGCGCTACGTGACGGTGGCCGACGACGAGGCGCAGGCGCGCTACGTGGTGAAGCAGGTGCTGGAAGCGCGCGAGCGCGGCGTGCTGCTCAGGCGCCAGGCGGTGCTCTTCAGGAGCTCGCACCACTCCGACATGCTGGAGCTCGAGCTCGTGCGCCGCAACATCCCCTACGTGAAGTACGGCGGCCTCAAGTTCCTCGAGGCGGCGCACGTCAAGGACCTGCTCGCGGTGCTGCGCTGGGCCGACAACCCGAAGAACCGGGTCGCGGCGTTCCGCGCGCTGCAGCTCGAGCCGGGCGTGGGACCGGCCACCGCCGAGCGCATCTTCACGCGCTTCGAGGCGCAGGGGCACGCGTGGCAGGCGTTGAAGAGCGCTTCACCGGTTTTCGACCAGCTGATGGCTTTCCTCGGCAATGCGCCCTGGGAAGGCCAGCTGCAGCGGGCGCGCGAGTGGTATCAGCCGCATCTGGAGCGCATCTACGACGCCGCGCAGGTGCGGGCGGGCGACCTGGTGCAGCTCGAGCGCATCGCCGCGTCGTTCCAGACGCGGGAGGCGTTCCTCACGGAGATGGCGCTCGACCCGCCTAGCGCCACCGGCGACCTGGCGGGCGCGCCGTATCTGGACGAGGATTACCTGGTGCTCTCCACCATCCATTCGGCCAAGGGCCAGGAGTGGGACGCCGTGCACCTGCTCAACGTCGCGGACGGCAACTTCCCCTCCGAGTTCTCCACCGGCAAGCCCGAGCTCATCGAGGAGGAGCGGCGCCTGCTGTACGTCGCCATGACGCGCGCCAGGACCGACCTGCACCTGCTCGCGCCGCTCAAGTACTACGTGACGCAGCAATCGCGCATGGGAGACAGGCACGTCTACGGCGCGAAGAGCCGCTTTCTCACCGCCGCGGTGATGGATTGCCTGGAGCCCGTGGCTTGGGGAGAATCCGTGCCACAGGAGGCGGCGATGGCGGCGCGGGCGACGGTAGACGTGGCGGGCAAGCTGCGGGCGATGTGGTCGTGAGCCGCGCCTGGCTTCTTGCCCTGCTTCTGAATGTTTTCCCTGCAACGGCCGCCGACGTGGGCGAGCTGCTGTGGGAGCCGGGCATGAAGGCGATGGACGGGCGCAAGCTCGTCTTCCCGGGCGCGCCAAGGCACGGCCGCGCGGCGCCGGGCGTGCCGCGCGTGGCGGTGATCGACTCCGGGATCGCGCCCGGGCATCCGCAGCTCGCCGGCTACGTCGTCGAGGCGGTCGACTTCACCGGCGAAGGCCTGGAGGACGCGCTCGGCCACGGCACCGCCGTGGCGCTGGTAGCGGCCTTTGGCGAGCACCTGCCGCAGCCGGAAGTGGCGCTGCTCTCGGCAAAGGTCGCCGACCGCCACGGCCGCGTGCGCCGGCAGGACGTCATCCGCGCCATCGACTGGGCGGCGAGCCGCGGCGCGCGCGTGGTCTACCTGCGCCTGGGCTTCCGCGGCACGCGCAAGGAGCACGCCGAGCTGTGCGAGGCGATCCGCGAGCGGTGGAACGTGCTGTTCTTCGCCTCCGCGGTGAACGCCGTGCCGCCCACCGAGGTGTATCCCGCCAACTGCCGCCTGGGCAACCTGCACGCCACCTGGGCCGACCCGCGCGCGCGCCCCCCCGTGCAGCTCGCGCCCAACGAAGTGCTCGGCCCCGGCATGGC
>DASUUN010000084.1:0-5310 GCA_036374055.1 Burkholderiales bacterium | reverse complement strand
TTTTTACCCGGCTCGAAAAGCTCGCGATTTCAGCGCCCCGATCTGACGGACAGCGTCCGAGATGAGCCATACACGGAGAATCCGGCTTATTTCTGCCTCCTCAGAAATTCGCCCACCACCGCGTTGAAGCGCGCCGGGTTCTGGATGTTGGCGATGTGGCCGGCGTTGTCGATCGAGCGGTGCTGCGCGCCCGGCACTTTCTTGGCGAGCGCGGCCATCAGCTCCGGCGGGCCGCCTAGCCTGTCCTCCGCGCCGCTCACGTACAGCGTGGGCGCCTTGATCTGCGGCAGGGCGCCCTCGATGTCCAGCTTGAGGAAGGCGGCCGTGACGCCCATGTAGCCCAGGGTGGTGGTGCCGCGGATCATGTTGCGGATGTTCTGCAGCGCCTCGGGGTGGGTCGCCTTGAATGCGTCCGTGAACCAGCGCTGCACCGTGGGCTCGACGATGACTTCGACACCCTCCTTCTCCACCGCCGCGCGCACCTTGTGCCACAGCGCGGCGAACTCCGGCACCATCCTCGCGCGGCAGCAGCACGGCACGAGCGCGTTGACCCGGTGCGACTGCGCGATGGCGAACGCCTGCACCAGCGCGCCGCCCAGGCCCAGGCCCACCAGGTGCGTCTTCTGGATGTTGAGCTCGTTCAGCAGGCCGAGCAGGTCGTTCACCAGCAGGTCCATGCTGTAGTCGCCTTCGGTGGCCTGCGTATCGCCGTGGCCGCGCAGGTCGTAGCGCAGGATGCGGTAGCTTTTCCCGAGCTCGGCGACCTGCGGGTCCCACATGGTGAGGTCGTTGGCGATGCCGGTGACGAACGTGACGTAAGGCGCGCCCTCCCTGCCGTCGACCTGGTAGGCCATCTTGATGCCGTTGACGTCGACTTGAGGCATGGCGCTCCTATCCTATCGGTAAAGCTCGATCACCCGCGCGCTTCCTGGATGGCCTGCCACACCCGCTGCGGCGTCGCCGGCATGTCGAGGTGCTCGACGCCGAGCGGCCGCAAGGCATCCAGTATCGCAAGAATGACCGCCGGCGGGGCGCCGACGCAGCCCGCTTCCCCCACCCCCTTCACCCCCAGGGGGTTGGTCTTGGCGGGCACGTCGATGAAATCGAGCTCGTAATGCGGGGGCAGGTCGCCTGCGCGCGGCAGGGCGTAGTCCATGAAGCTCGCCGACAGCATCTGGCCGGATTCGCGGTCGAAGGCCACGTTTTCCATCAGCGCCTGGCCGATGCCCTGCGCCAGCGCGCCTTCGATCTGCCCGTGGCAGATCATCGGATTGATCACCCTGCCGACGTCGTCGACCACCGCATAGCGGTCGATTTCGACCACCCCGGTTTCCGGGTCGATCTCCACCTCGCAGGCATGGCAGCCGTTGGGGAAGGTCGGCGGATGGCTGGAAGCGCCGCTCGCGTCGAGGCCCACGCCGAACTGCGGCGGCAGGCCCACCGGGCGGAAGAAGGCCTTGACCACGTCGGTGAACGCGATGCCCCGGTCGGTGCCCACGACGTTGAACCTGCCTTCGCGGAACTCCACGTCGCCGCCGGCCGCCTCGAGCAGATGCGCGGCGAGCGCCCTCGCCTTCTCGATCGCGCTGTCGGCCGCGGCCTTGAGCGCGGAGCCGCCGAGCATCGCGCTCCTCGACGCGTAGGTGCCGCGGCCGAAGGGGACCTGGTCGGTATCGCCCTGCACGAAGCGGATGCTCTCGAACGGCACCCCCAGCCATTCGTGGACCATCTGCGCGTATGTCGTGGCGTGGCCCTGGCCGTGCGAGAACGTGCCGGCGACGATGGTCGCCATGCCGCTCGGGTCGAAGCGCAGCTCCATGCGCTCGTTGAACACCCCCGAGTCCTCAAGGTAGTAGATCAGCGAGCGGCCGCGCACCCTGCCTTTTTCGCTCGAGAGCTTCCTGCGCGATGCGAAGCCCTTCCAATCCGAAATCTCGATGCACCGATCGGTCAGCTTCGCGAAGTCGCCGGAGTCGTAGGTCCAGCCCGTGCCGGTGGCGTGCGGCATGGCGCCGGGCGCGATGTAATTGCGCCGGCGCAGCTCCACGGGATCGACGCCCACCTTCCTCGCCGCTTCGTCCATCAGCCGCTCGATCACGTAGGCCGCCTCGGGACGCCCGGCCCCGCGGTAGGGTCCGAGCGGCGTGGTGTGCGTGAAGACGCCCTTGGTCGCGAGGTGAAACGCGGGAACCACATACACGTTCGGGATGTTGCGCAGCGCGCACAGCACCGGCACCACGCCCGCGTTCGTGACGTACGCGCCCACCGCGTGCAGCGCGCTCATGCGCACGGCGAGGATCTTGCCCTCGCCGTCGAGCGCCATCTCGGCGCTCACCACCTGGTCCCTGCCGTGGTTGTCGCCGAGCAGCGATTCGGTGCGCGTCGCCACCCACTTCACCGGCCTGCCCAGGCGGCGCGCGGCCCACAGCACCAGGCCGTCCTCGGGATAGACGTCGCCCTTCATGCCGAAGCCGCCGCCGACGTCGGGCGCAACCACGCGGATGCCGGTCTCGGGAATCCTGAAGACGGCCTGCGCCAGGATCGAGCGCACGCCGTGCGGGTTCTGCGTGCTCGTGTACAGGGTATACGAGCCGTTCGAAAAATCGCCGATGGCGGCGCGCGGCTCCATCGCGCTCGGCGCGAGGCGGTTGTTCACGATGCGCAGCGACACGACGTGCTGCGCGGTCGCGAACGCCTTGTCCGCCGCATCCTTGTTGCCCATCATCAGCGGAAACGCCATGTTGCTCGTCCACTCGTCCCAGACGCGCGGCGCGCCTTCCTTCATGGCGTCTTCCGGGCTCACCACGGCGGGCAGCGGCTCGTAGTCCACCTCGACGCGCTCGGCGGCGCTGCGCGCCTGCTCGGCCGTCGCCGCGACGACGAAAGCGACGCGGTCGCCCACGTAGCGCACCTTCGCCGCCTCGAGCAGCGGCCTGAAGGTGCGGTAGCCCTTCGGCCCGCCCATGTCCTCGGGCATGAAAAGCGGCGGAATGCCGCCCAGATTTTCGCTTCGCGCATCCTCCCCCGTGAGGACGCAAAGGACTCCGGGAGACTCCAGGGCGGCTTTCGTATCGATGCCGCGAATGCGTGCGTGGGCGTGCGGCGACATGACGAGCGCGCCGTGCAGCATGTGCGGCAACTGCATGTCGTCGACGTAGCGCGAGCGCCCGGTAAGGAAACGCTGGTCTTCGACCCGGCGCACGGGCTGGCCTATTCCGAAGCGGCTCATCTGCTACGATTTAACATGAACATGTTCCGTTGAAAAGAAATGCAGCCCAGTTGAACGGCAAGAGCGCCCTCGTCACCGGAGCAGCCACCGGGATCGGCCGCAGCGCGGTACTGGCCCTCGCACGCGCAGGCTACGACGTCGCGCTGAATTATTCCAGCAGCGAGGCCGCCGCCCGCGAAACCGCCGCCGAGGCGCAGAAGGCGGGCGCCCGGACGCTTCTTGTGCGCTGCGACGTAAGCGACGAGCCGGGCGTGCGGGCGATGCTGGACGCGGTCGAGAAGCAATTCGGTCGGCTCGACGTCCTCATCAACAACGCCGGCACCACCGCGGCCTGGAAGCCGAAAGACCTGGAAACGCTGTCGCTGGAGGAGTGGGACCGGGTCTTCGCCGTCAACGTGCGCGGCCTTTTCCAGGTCACCCGCGCTTCGGTTCCGCTGTTGAAGAAAAGCCAGGGCTGTGTCGTGAACACGGCGAGCATCGTCGGGCTGCGGCCGGGGCCGCAGCCGCTGCCCTACGCCGCGAGCAAGGCGGCGGTGGTGAGCCTCACCAAGACGCTCGCCTGGAATCTGGGGCCGGAGATCCGCGTGAACGCGGTCGCGCCCGGCTGGATGGAAGGCGACTGGATGAAGCGCATGCTCAAGGAGAGGTACGACGAGCTCATGGACAGGCGCGCCAAGGCGACGCCGTTGAAGCGCGTGGTCAGCGCCGACGACGTGGCGCAGACCATGATGAGCCTCATCCAGTCCAACCGCTTCGTCACCGGCGAGGTGATCGTCATCGACGGCGGCTTCGCCGCCTCGACCTGACCATGCTCGAAGGCGTCGTCCCGTTCCCGCCGGAATTCGCCGCGCGCTACCGCGCCAGGGGCTACTGGCGGGACAAGTCGCTCGCCGCGGAATTCGATGCGGTTTTCAAGAGATTTTCTTCCAGGATGGCCCTGATCGACGGCGAACGCCGGTACACGTACGGGGAAATCGACAGGCTGACCGACACCCTGGCGCTCAACCTGCTGGAGCTGGGCCTGAAGCCGCTCGACCGGGTCGTGCCTGCGCTGCCCAACATCGCGGAGTTCGTGCTGCTTTACTTCGCGCTGCAGAAGATCGGCGCCATCCCGATCGCCGCGCTCGTGTCGCACCGCTTCGCCGAGATCAACCAGTTCGTGCAGCTCTCCGGCGCCACCGCCTGCGTCTATCCCGAGCTGCAGGGAAATTTCGAGTTCGAGCCCATGATCCGGCGGGTGCAGGCCGGCAATCCGCAGCTGCGCTTCTGCCTTTCCCTGCCCGCCCTGCGCGAGCTCATGGAGAAAAAGCCCGGGCTGCCGAAAAGCGCGCTGCAGGGCCTGGCGATCGACCCTGCCGACCCCTGCGTCTTCCAGCTCTCGGGCGGCACCACCGGCATCCCGAAGCTCATCCCGCGCACGCACAACGACTACGCGTACAACTCGAAGACCGCGGCGACGGTGTGCGGCGTGACCGGCGACTCGGTGCTGCTGCTCGCGCTGCCGATCGCGCACAACCTGCCGCTCGCCTGCCCGGGCATCCAGGGTTACTTCTTTCAAGGCGGCAAAGTCGTGCTCTCGCCCAACACGCGGCCGGAGCAGATGTTTTCGCTGATCGAGCGGCACGGCGTGACGCACATCAAGGTCGTGCCCGCGCTTCTCATCCGGCTGATCAACGACCCCGCGATCGCCTCCTATGACTTGTCTTCGCTGAAAATCATCCAGAGCGGCGGCCAGCGCATGCAGCCCGAGGTGCGGCTGAAGACACACCAGCTCATCCCGGGCTGCTTCGTGCAGGAGAACTTCGGCATGTCGGAGGGCATGCTGTTCTTCGTGCGCCTGGACGACCCGCAGGAAGTGAAGCTCGAGACCTGCGGCCGGCCGATCTGCGAGGACGACGAGGTGCGCCTGGTGGACGACGAAGGCCGCGAGGTGCCCGAGGGCGAGGTGGGCGAGCTCACCTGCCGCGGCCCCTACACGCTGCGCGGCTACTTCGGCGTGCCGGAGTACAACGCGCGGCAAGTCACCCCGGACGGCTTCTACTGCTCGGGCGACCTCATGCGCCGGCATCCGTCCGGCAACT
>DASUUN010000083.1:0-3387 GCA_036374055.1 Burkholderiales bacterium | reverse complement strand
CGTGTTCACCAACAAGCCGCCCTGCGGCCCCAAGCGCGGCCACGGCACGCCGCAGCCGCGCTTCGGCCAGGAAGTGCAGCTCGACAAGATCGCCGAGAAGCTCGGCATGGATCCGGCCGAGCTGCGCCTGGGCATGGTGGCGAAGCCCGACTCGCTCACCGCCAACTGGCTGAAGATCGGCTCGATCGGCCTGGCCGAGTGCATTCGGCAGGTGGTGGAGAGGTCGAGCTGGAAGAGCCGCTACAAGAAATTGGGTTTCGGTAAAGGCCTTGGGCTGGCGTGCGGCTCCTATCTCTGCGGCGCCGGCCTGCCGATCTACTGGAACAAGATGCCGCAGTCGGGCGTGCAGATCCTGGTCGACCGCAGCGGGCAGGTGACCGTGTTCTGCGGCGCCACCGAGATCGGGCAGGGCTCGGACGACGTGCTGGCGGCGATCGTGGCCGAGGTGCTGGGCATCGATCCCTTCACCATCCGCTGCATCACCGGCGACACCGGCATCACCCCAGTGGACCTGGGCTCCTATTCCAGCCGGGTCACCGTGATGATGGGCAACGCCGCGATCCAGGCGGCGCAGAAGATCAAGGACCAGATTGCCGTGGCGGCCGCCGAGCAGCTCGAGGTGGCGCCGGACCGGCTCAGCTTTGCGAACGGTCGAGTATTTTTTGATTCGAAAGCCCTGAGCTTCGCCGAAGCGGCGGGCTTCGCCGAAGAGAAGTTCGGCACGCTGGGCGCGGTGGGCTCGTACAAGCCGCCGCGCGCGCCGGGGCGCTTCAAGGGCGCGGGCGTGGGGCCCTCGCCGGCCTACTCGTACACCGCCTGCGTGGTCGAGGCCGAAGTCGACGCGGCCACCGGCTGGATCAGCGTGCCGAAGATCTGGATCGCCCACGACATCGGCCGCACCATCAACCCGGTGCTCGCGCGCGGCCAGGTCGAAGGCAGCGTCTACATGGGCCTGTCGGAAGCGCTGATGGAAGAGCAGGTGTTCCGCCGCCTGCCGCCCAAGCTGTCGGGCGCGCTGGTCCACAAGATCCCCTCGCTCCTGGAATACAAGAGCCTCACCTCGCTCGACATGCCGGAGGTCGACACCGTCCTGGTCGAGGACCCGGATCCCAACTGCCCGTTCGGCGCCAAGGAAGCGGGGCAGGGGCCGTTGCTGCCGGTGATGCCCGCGGTGGCCAATGCGATCTACGACGCGGTGGGCGTGCGCATCGACGAGCTTCCCATCACGCCGGACAAGGTGTTGCGGGCTCTCGAAAGAAAATCAAAGGGGGAAACGGCCAGGGTGGGACCGGACCACTTTCCTTCTGTCCCGTACCCCGAGCCGGTGGAAGTGGCGCCGCCGTGGGAAGGCGGCGACGGCAACGCGAAGAAGGGCGCCGAGAAGCCCAGGGTCAAGGCGAGCGCGACATGATGCGCCTTCCCTGGTTCGAGCACCGGGCGCCGAAGAGCGTGCAGGAGGCCGCGCGCATCCTGGCGGGCGAGGGACCGGACGCCATGCTGATCGCCGGCGGCACCGACCTGCTGCCCAACATGAAGCGCCGCCACCAGGCGCCGAAGGTGCTGGTGTCGGTAAGAGGCCTCCTGAAGGGCAACGGCGCCGCGCTGGGCGCGGGCGTTACGCTGACCGAAGTCACGAGAAGAAGCGAGCTGCCCCTCGGCTTGCGCCAGGCCGCGCACCAGGTGGCGACCGTGCATCTTCGCAACATGGGCACGATCGGCGGCAACCTGTGCCTCGATACCCGCTGCAACTACTACAACCAGAACTACGAGTGGCGCAAGGCGATCGACTTCTGCCTGAAGAAGGACGGCGAGGTGTGCTGGGTGGCGACCGCGAGCAAGCGCTGCGTCGCCGCCTCCTCCACCGACTGCGCGCCGGCGCTGATGGCCATCGGCGCGAGCGTGAAGCTGGTCTCGTCCGCCGGGGAAAGGCAGGTCCCCATCGAGGACCTCTACAACAACGACGGCATCGATTACCTGAAGCGGCGCCCCGACGAGATCCTCGCTGAAGTGAGCATCCCGCGGACTTCGAACAGCACCTACTGGAAGCTGCGCCGCCGCGGCGCCTTCGACTTTCCGGTGCTCGGCGTCGGCGCCGCGGTGCGGGCCGACGGCGAGATCAGGCTCGCCCTGGGCGCGGTCGCCTCGCGGCCGTTCCTGGTGGACAGGGCGAACGAGTTCCTGCGGGGCAAGACGCTGACCGACGAGGTGATCGAGGAGGCGGCGCGCCTGGTGGGCTCGCGCGCCAAGCCCATGGACAACACCGACCTCGACCTCTACTGGCGCAAGGACGTCACCGCAGAGTTCACGCGCTACGCGCTGCGCGAGCTGCGCGGCGACGACATGCGCGCCGTGCGCCTCAGGATCGCCCGCCAGCCGCTGTAGGCCTGCGCGCCGCGAGCGCCGCTGCGACGCTGAGCAAGGATAGCCCGGCGAAGCCGTAGAGCGACGCCTGGTAATCGCCGGTGAGGTCATGCAGCGCGCCCGAAAGCAGCGGCCCGGATGCCTGCGCCAGGACCTGCGCCGACAGCGCCAGACCTCGGATGGCGCCGAAATTCGCCCGCCCGAAGTAATCCGCCCAGGCGACGGGCAGCAGCGTAAGCACGCCGCCCACGCCGAGGCCGAACAGCGCGGCGGCCAGGTACCCGCCGGCGGGCGTGGCGGCCCGCGTCATCAGGAAGGCGCCGGCGCCGAGCAGCAGCCCGACCAGCGCCATCGGAAAGCGGATCGGCATCCGCCGCGGCAGCAGGCCGCAGCCCATCGCCGCCACCCCCGACATCAGCGAGAAGCTCGCCACGATGGCGGCGGCGGTCGTGGCGTCGATACCGCGCTCGACCAGGTGCGGCGCCTGGTGCAGGCTGACCCCCGCCTGCACCGGGTAGACCAGCACCGTGTAGAGGATCAGGAGCCAGAACGCCGGGGTGCGCACCGCCTGCGCGCGGGAGAAGCGCGCTTCCACCGGGCCGGGCGGGGCGCCCGGGCCCGCGGCGCTGGCGCCGTCCGGAGAAAGCCCCAGGTCCTCCGGCCGCCGCGCGAGGAACAGCCAGGCGGGGACGAAGCCGACCACCAGCGTGACCGCGCCGAGCGCCAGCCAGCCGGCGCGCCAGCCCTCGTGCACGATCGCGAACTGGGCGATCAGCGGCATCGCCACCAGTCCCGCCATTTGCGCGAGCGTCGCGATCGACGTGGCGAACGCGCGGCGGGCGACGAACCAGTTGTTGAGCGCGCCGTAGATGCCGATGTCGAACGGCCCGGCCCAGTTCATGCGCGCGATGCAGAAAAGCACGTAGAACACCAGCAGCGAGGGCGTGAGCGACAGCAGGATCAGGGCGATGCCGTTCACCAGCACCGCGAGGCACAGCACCAGGCGCGAGCCGCGCCGGTCGAGAA
>DASUUN010000082.1:0-6400 GCA_036374055.1 Burkholderiales bacterium | reverse complement strand
CGCAGCGCTTCCAGGGCGCGCGGGCTCGCATCGGCGAGGTTGCCGATCGGCGTGGCGACGACGAACAGGGTGCCGGGGTTCATTTGGGTCAACCGGGAGGGGGGATGTGCCGTTAAGCCTGCCATGAACCGCGCGGGCGCGCGAGCCGAGGACCTGTGCGCCGGGCTGCTGCGCGGCGCCGGACTGCGCGTGCTGGAGCGCAACTGGCGCTGCCGCCTGGGGGAGATCGACCTCATCGCGGAGGAGGGCGACGTGCTGGTGTTCGCCGAGGTGCGCATGCGGCGCGGCTGGAGCTTCGGCGGCGCGGCCGAAAGCGTCACCGCGGCAAAGCGCGCGCGTATCCTCGCAGCGGCACGGCTTTATCTTTCCCGCCGGGCGCAGACCGAATGCCGCTTCGACGTATTCCTCGTCGACGGCCCGGCGGGCGACGTGAAGTGGATTCGCGATGCGTTTGGCGAGTAGCCTCGCAGGCCTGCTCGTCGCGCTCGCTGCCGTTGCGCAGGAGCACAGCGCGCACCTGCTGGTGCAGAGTGCTCCGCTGGCCGGATTCAGGTATTACGCGGCCGCGCATGTGTGGCAGAAGCTCAAGGTCGGCGACCCGCTGGAGCTCAGGCGGGAGGCCGACAACCCGCACGACGCAAACGCCATCGCCGTGGCCTGGCGCGGCCGCAAGCTCGGCTACGTGCCGCGGAGCGCGAACGCCGCGCTCGCCTGGAGCCTGGATCGCGGCGCGCCGCTGCAGGCGCGCATCAGCCGCCTGGCGGCGCATCCCAATCCGGCGCGGCGCCTGGAGTTCGAAGTGTTCATGAAGTGACGGTGTAAAATCGGGCATGGCACAGCTCGATGCGGCGCTTCGCGCGCGGGTCACGGCGCAGTTCGCGGAAAGCGCGCAGCTCAAGGTGGACGCGTCGCAGGCGCTGGCCGAGCCGATCGCCCGCGCCGGCGAGCTGCTTGCCGAGGCGCTGCGCGCCGGCGGCAAGGTGCTCGCCTGCGGCAACGGCGGCTCGGCCGCGGACGCGCAGCACTTCGCCGCGGAGCTGGTCAACCGGTTCGAGAGGGAGCGCGCGCCGCTTGCCGCGGTCGCGCTCACCACCGACACCTCGACGCTCACCTCCATCGCCAACGACTACGCCTACGAGCAGGTCTTCGCCAAGCAGGTGCGCGCCATCGGCCGGCGCGGCGACGTGCTGCTCGCCATCTCGACCAGCGGCAATTCGGCCAACGTCGTGGAGGCGATGCGCGCGGCGGACGAGCTGGGCCTGCGAGTGGTCGCCCTCACCGGCAACGGCGGCGGCCGGATGGGCGCCCTGCTGTCGGCGCGGGACCTGCACATCTGCGTGCCGCACAAGCGCACCGCGCGCATCCAGGAGGTCCACCTGCTGGTGCTGCACTGCCTGTGCGACGGCATCGATTTCCACCTTTCCGGGGGAGGCGCATGAAGCTCTACTGGCTGGCTTGCCTGCTCGTGCTGCAAGGCTGCGCCGCTGCCCTGATCGGCGCGGGCGGCACGGCCGCCGTCAGCACTGCCTTCGAGCGCCGCACCACGGGCGCGATCTTCACGGACGAGAGCATGGCGCTCACCATCCGCGACCGCATCAGCGAGCGCTTCGGCACCCTGACGCACGTGAACGTGGCGCCCTACAACCGCGTGGTCCTGCTGACCGGCGAGGCCCCCGACCAGGCGACGCGCGCCGCGATCGAGGCCGACGTGCGCGACATCGCCAACGTGCGCGGGGTGGTCAACGAGATCCAGATCGCCCCGCCCTCCTCGCTTGCCGACCGCGCCAACGACTCGCTCATCACCACCCGGGTCAAGACCCGGTTCCTCGAGGCCGACAAGTTCAATGCGGTCCACGTCAAGGTGGTGACCGAGGCCGGGGTGGTCTATCTCCTCGGCATCGTCACCGAGCAGGAGGCCAACGACGCGGTGGAGATCGCGCGCACCACCGGCGGCGTGATCAAGGTCGTGAAGATGTTCAGCTACTGCCAGCCGACCGACGAGCTGTGCCGCCCGACCGAGCGGCCGGCAGCAGCCGCCAACCCGGGGGCGTGAAGCCTCCGCCGTTCGAGACGAAGATCCATCCGCCGGCGGGCGTGGCCGAGTGGATCGGCCTTTTGCCGCGGCCTCTGGTGTTCACCAACGGGGTATTCGACATCCTGCACCGCGGCCACGTCACCTACCTCGCGCGCGCCCGGGAGCAGGGCGCCGCGCTGCTGGTGGCCCTGAACAGCGATGCGTCCGCCCGGCGCCTGGGCAAGGGCGCCGACCGGCCGATCCATCCGCTGGAGGACCGCCTGGCGCTCGCCGCCGCGCTCGCCTCGGTGGACGCCGTCACCTGGTTCGACGAGGACACGCCCGAGGCGCTGATCAGCGCCTGCCGTCCCGAGGTCCTGGTCAAGGGGGGCGACTGGCCGGTGGAGCGCATTGCCGGCGGGCGGGAAGTGCTCGCGCGCGGCGGCCGGGTGCTGTCGATTCCCTTCGAGCACGAGCGCTCGACTACTGCGCTAATCCGCCGCATTCGGCAGTAATATTCCCTCCATGCGGCTGCACCAGCTCAAGGTGGACTACGACGCGGAACAGGACCGCCTGCTGATGCTCGTGGCGACGAGCGAGGGCGTGGAGCTGCGCCTTGCCCTCACGCGCCGCTTCGTGAAGCTGCTGTGGCCCCTGCTCGTGAAGCTGGCGGAGGAGGCGAGCCCGCGCATCCGCACCCAGGCGAATCCGGAGGCGCGCAAGGCGCTGCTCGGCCTGGAGCACCAGCACGCCGTGTCCAAGGCCGATTTCTCCAAGCCCTACGACGCGGGCGCGAGCGCCACGCCGCTCGGCGCCGCGCCGCTGCTGCTGGCGCGCATCCAGACCGGCCACGACCGCAAGGGCCAGCCCGTGGTGGCGCTGCATCCGTCGCAGGGGCAGGGCATCACGCTCACCTTCGATTCGGTGCTGCTGCACTCGGTGTGCCGGCTGCTGCAGTCCGCGGTGAAGAAAAGCGACTGGGACATGGAGCTCAAGCTCCCCGGAACCGAGCCCGCCGAAACCACCGAGCGCGCGGCGCGAACCCTCAACTGACTTATAATCGAAGGCTATCGCTTCTGCCTTCGAACAACTTGGCCTGATTCCCCCGCTTGCGGCGGCCGTAGCCGATCTGGGCTACGACAAGCCGACGCCCGTCCAGGAGCAGGCGATCCCGCTGGTGCTCGCCGGCCGCGACCTCATGGCCGGCGCGCAGACCGGCACCGGCAAGACCGCGGCGTTCGCCCTGCCGATCCTGCAGCGGCTGTTTCCGCAGGCGAGCGCCTCGGCTTCGCCTGCCCGGCACCCGGTACGCGCGCTGATCCTGACGCCGACCCGCGAGCTCGCCGTGCAGGTGGCCGGCAGCTTCCGCGACTACGGCAGGCACGTGCCGCTGCGCAGCACGGTGGTCTACGGCGGCGTCGACATGAACGCCCAGATCCAGGAGCTGCGCCGCGGCGTGGAGGTCCTGGTGGCCACGCCCGGGCGCCTGCTGGACCACGTGCAGAACAAGACCGTGATGTTCAACCAGGTCTCGGTGCTGGTGCTGGACGAGGCCGACCGCATGCTCGACATGGGGTTTCTGCCCGACATCAAGCGCATCATCGCGCTGCTGCCGGCGAAGCGGCAGAACCTGCTGTTCTCGGCCACCTTCCCGGACGAGATCCGCACGCTCGCCAAGGCGCTGCTCACCGATCCCGCGGAGGTGCAGATCGCGGCGCGCAACGCGGTCGCCGATCTGGTGACCCACGTGCTGCATCCGGTCGCCCGCGAGAAGAAGCGCGAGCTGCTGGCCTACCTCGTCCAGACGCGCGGGCTGAAGCAGGTGCTGGTGTTCACCGGCACCCGCATCGGCGCCAACCGGCTGGCGCACCAGCTGCGCCGCGACCGCATCCATGCCGACGCGATCCACGGTGACAAGTCGCAGGCCGAGCGCGAGCTGGCGCTGGACGATTTCAAGGCCGGCAAGACCGCGGTGCTGGTGGCCACCGACGTCGCCTCGCGGGGCCTGGACATCGAGGGCCTGCCGCAGGTGATCAATTTCGACGTGCCGCACTCCCCCGAGGACTACGTGCACCGCATCGGCCGCACCGGGCGCGCCGGCCTGACCGGCGAGGCGATCTCGCTGGTCGCACCGGAGGACATGGAGTCGATCGCCGCGATCGAGAAGCTGATCAGGAAGCGCATCGAGCGGGTGCTGATCCCCGGCTTCGAGCCCAACGCCGGCACGGTGGCCACGCTGATGGGCGGCCAGGCGTCCCGGCACCCGGCAGTGCGGCGCGAGGCGAGGCCGCAAGCCAAGAAGCCGCCCGCCGACCCGATCTTCTCCAAGCCCTACGAGCCCTCCGAGGCCGCACCCCAGGAGCCCAAACCGGAGGCGCCGCGCTCCAAGCGCAAGCAACCCCAGGTCGCCGCCCTGCTGGGCGGATTGAAAAGAGCCTAGACGCAGCGCGCGCCGTCGACCTCGATGCACACCCCGCTGATGAGGCTCGCCTCGTCCGAGGCGAGGTACAGGCAGGCGTTGGCTACGTCGAGCGGCGTCGAGAACCGGCCGAGCGGGATGGTGGCGAGGAAGGCTTTCTTTGCCTCTTCGGTCACCGCGCCGCCGGCGAACTCCGCGGACAGCGAGGTCTCCGGGCTGAACACCGGGTTCACGCAGTTCACGCGGATGCGGTCCGGCCCGAGCTCGGCGGCCATGGATTTCGACAGCACGATCACCGCGCCCTTGGAGCTGTTGTAGACCGTCAGCCCGGGCCGCGGCCGGATGCCGGCGGTCGAGGCGATGTTGACGAAGCAGCCCCCGCCGCGCTTGCGGAACACGGGCACCGCGTGCAGGGCGGACAGGTACACGCTCTTCACGTTCACGGCGTAGACCTTGTCGAACTCCTGCTCGGTCACCTCGAGGTACGGCTTCCTGCGGTGGGTCCAGCCGGCGTTGTTTACCACGATGTCGAGCGCCGGGCCCGCCGCGCGGACCAGGCGCGCCCAGTCCTCGCCCTTCGTGACGTCCGCCTCGACGAAGGTGCCGCCGATCTCCTTCGCCACCCGCTCGCCGTTCTTCGCGTCGATGTCGCTGACCACCACGCGGCCGCCCTCCTCGGCGAAGCGCCGCGCGATGCCGGCGCCGAACCCCGAGGCGGCGCCAGTGACGATGGCCAGTTTGTTGGTGAGCCGCATCCCGTTCTCCTACCCTTTGAAAGGGCTATGTTCGCATAGCTCGTTCACGTAGCGCTCGATGCCGGCGCCCTCGCGCTCGAGGAAGGTCTCCACGGCGCGCGAGAACCGGTCGTGCGCCAGCCAGTGCGCCGAGAGCGTCTCCACCGGCAGCAGGCCGCGGAACAGCTTGTGCTCGCCCTGGGCGCCGCCCTCGAAGCGCTGCAGCCGGCGCGTGATGGCGTACTCGATCGCCTGGTAGTAACAGCACTCGAAGTGCAGCAGCGGCACGTGCTCCACGGCGCCCCAGTAACGCCCGTAGAGGGCCTCCTCGTCCCTGAGGAACAGGGACACCGCAACCGGCCGCGCGTCGCGCTCCGCCACCACCATCACGATGTTGGCCGCCAGCGCCGCGCCGATGCGCAGGAAGAACTCCAGGTTGAGGTAGGGGGTGGAGCGGTGCGCCGCGTAGGTGCGCCGGTAGCAGCGGTTGAAGAACTCCCAGTGGCGCCGCTCGATCGCCGCGCCCTCCAGCCAGCGGCAGGCGATGCCGGCCTCGCGCACGCGGCGCCGCTCCTGGCGGATGTTCTTGCGCCGCGCGTGGTTCATGCGCGCGAGGAAGGCCTCGAAATCGCGGAAGCCTTCGTTGCGCCAGTGGAACTGCACCGTGCGCCGGAGCATCATGCCGGCCTCCTGCAGCAGCGCGGCCTCGTCCTCGCGGGGGAACAGCACGTGCAGCGAGGACGTCTGCTGCGCGAGCTCCAGCGCCGCCGCGATCAGCGCGCGCCGGCCGGCCGCGTCGCGCGCGAGCAGGCGGCGCCCCTGCACCGGAGTGAAGGGGATGGCGCACAGCAGCTTCGGGTAGTACTCCACGCCGTTGCGCTCGTGGGCGTCGGCCCAGGCCCAGTCGAACACGTATTCTCCGTAGGAGTGCGACTTGACGAACAGCGGCATCGCGGCGGCCAGCGCGCCGGCGCGGCGCAGCAGCAGGAACCGGGGCAGCCAGCCACTGCCGGCCGCGGCGCAGCCGGTGTCGATGAGGGTGGACAGGAACTCGTGGCGGACGAAGGGCTGGGGGCCGGCCAGCTGGTTCCATTCCGCCGGGTCCACGCCGGCCAGCGATTCGACGACTTCAAAGCTTTCCACGCTACAATGATCTCGCAACCCAGGAGGAACCGGGCATGAAGAAGATCGAAGCCATCGTGAAGCCGTTCAAGCTCGACGAGGTGCGGGAGG
>DASUUN010000081.1:0-2448 GCA_036374055.1 Burkholderiales bacterium | reverse complement strand
ACCGCGCGTCGCTGCGCGCCGATGCGACCGCGGCGCTGATCAGCGCGATCGTCGTGCTGCCGCAGGGCGTTGCGTTCGCCACGCTGGCCGGCCTGCCGCCCGAGTACGGGCTGTACTGCGCCATGGTGCCGGCGGTGATCGCGGCGCTGTTCGGCTCCTCGCGGCACGCCGTTTCCGGCCCCACCAACGCGGTGTCGCTGTTCGTCTTCGCCACCCTCGCGCCGCTCGCGGCGCCCGGCTCCGGCGAATACATCACCCTGGCGCTCACGCTGTCGTTCATGGCCGGCGTGCTGATGCTCGCGCTGGGGCTGATGCGGCTCGGACGCATCGTGAACTTCGTCTCCCACACGGTGGTGGTGGGCTTCACCGCCGGCGCCGCCACGCTGATCATCGCCAGCCAGCTGCGCAATTTTTTCGGCGTGCAGATGCCCGCGGGCAGCTCGTTCATTACCACGCTGCAGCAGTTCGTTTCGCGTGCTGCGGAGATCAACCCCTGGGTCGTGGCCGTCGGCACGGCGACCCTGGCCGCCGGTATCCTGTCGCGCCGTTATCTGAAGAAGCTGCCGTACATGGTGGTCGCCCTGGTGGTCGGCGGCATGGCGGCGTTCGCGCTCAATGCCTGGCTGGGCGCCGAACGCACCGGGATCACCACGCTCGGCGCGCTGCCGCGCGCGCTGCCGCCGCTCTCCTATCCCGACCTTTCGGCCGACACGCTGCGCGACCTGATGGGAATCGCCCTGGGCGTGACGGTGCTTTCCCTGACCGAGGCGCTCTCCATTGCGCGGGCCATCGCGCTGCGCTCCGGGCAGCACATCGATGCCAACCAGGAGTTCGTCGGCCAGGGCCTGGCAAACATCACGGCGAGCTTCTTCTCCGGCTATCCGACCTCCGCCTCGTTCAACCGCTCGGGCCTCAACTACGAGGCCGGTGCGCGCACGCCGCTGGCGGCGGCGCTTTCGGCGCCGCTGCTGATCGGGTTGATTTTCGCGGTGGCCCCGCTGGTCGCGTACCTGCCGCACGCCTCCATGGCGGCGATCCTTTTCATGGTGGCATGGGGGCTGTACGACTGGCACGCGATCCGCACCATCTGGCGCACCGCGCGCGGCGAGGCGCTGGTGCTCGGGCTCACCCTCGCGGCGACCCTTCTCATGAACCTCGAGGTCGCGATCCTGGCCGGGGTGATGCTCTCGCTGCTGGTCTACCTCAACCGCACGTCGCGGCCGCACATGCGCACGCTGGTCCCCGATCCGCGCCACTCCAAGCGCAAGTTCGCGCCCGCGGCAGAGGGCCTGGCGGAATGCCCGCAGCTCAGGGTGATCAGCATCGAGGGCTCGATCTACTTCGGGGCCGTGGACCATGTCGAGACGCATCTCGACACGCTGCGCGAGATCGCACCGGACCAGAAGCACCTGCTGATCGTGGCGCGCAACGTCAACTTCATCGACGTCGCGGGCGCCGAGGCGCTGGCGAGCGAGGCGCGCAAGCGCCGCTGGGCGGGCGGCCGACTCTACCTGTGCGACCTGCGCCAGCCGGTGGCCGACGTGCTGCGCAACAGCGGCCTGCTCGAGGACATCGGCGAGGAGAACCTGTTCGGCAGCAAGCGCGAGGCGATCGCCGTGATCTTCCGCCGCCTCAACCCCGAGACCTGCGCGCGCTGCAGCGCCCGCATCTTTCAGGAATGCGCCGCAGTGGCGAGCCGTGACGCTTGAGCCGCATGCCCTGGCGGTGCTCGCGCTGACCGCGGCCGCCTTCGGCCTGTTCGCGAGCGAAAAGCTGCCCATCGCCACCACCAGCCTGCTGGTGCTGGTGCTCATCGCCGCAGGCTTCCAGGTTTTTCCGTACCAGCGCGACGGCGTTCCCGTGGCGCCGACCTCGTTCTTCTTCGGCTTCGGCCATGAAGCGCTGGTCGCCATCGCCAGCCTGATGGTGCTCGGCCGCGGCCTGGTGGTCACCGGCGCGCTGGAGCCGGCAGCGCGCCTGCTCGCCCGCATGCTCGAGGCGCGGCCCCAGGCCGCGATGCTGCTCGTGCTGCTGCTGTGTGCCTCGGCCAGCGGGGTGCTCAACGACACGCCGATCGTCGTGCTGATGATGCCCATTCTCGTGGGCGCGGCGCTGCGCACCAAGAGCTCGCCCTCGCGCACGCTCCTGCCCATGAATTACGCGGTGCTGATCGGCGGCATGGGCACCACCATCGGCACCTCGACCAACCTCATCGTAGTGTCGATCGCCGCGGACCTGGGCGTACGGCCCTTCGGCATGTTCGATTTCATCCACGTCACGGCGATCGCCGCCGTCGGTGGCCTGCTGTATCTGTGGCTGGTGCTGCCCCGGCTCATCCCCGAGCGTCGCTCGCCGCTCGCCGACGCCGCGCCGCAGGTGTTCTCCGCGGTGCTGCACGTCAAGGAAGGCGGCTTCGCCGATGGCAAGCCTTTCGCCGAGGTGCAGAAA
>DASUUN010000080.1:0-8389 GCA_036374055.1 Burkholderiales bacterium | reverse complement strand
GCTCGCGGACCTGGTGTGGCCGACGCTGGTGATGCTCGGCGTGGAGTCGGTGGCGGTGGCGCCGGGGATCACCCGGGTGACGCCCCTCGACTTCATCCACTACCCCTGGTCGCACAGCCTCACGGCGATGGCGTTCTGGGGCGTGGCGCTCGCGGTCACGTGGGTCGGGGTGCGGCGCGGCACGCCGATGGCGGCGATCGTGATCATCGCCGTGGTGGTGAGCCACTGGCTGCTCGACTGGATCAGCCATCGCCCGGACCTGCCGCTCACCCTGGGCGGCGACACGCGCGTGGGCTTGGGCCTGTGGAACTCGATGGCGGGCACGCTGGCGGTCGAGGGCGGGTTGTTCGCCGTGTGCGTGGCGCTCTATGCGCGCACCACGCGCGCGCTCGATCGCATCGGGCGCTGGGCGTTCTGGGGCCTGGTCGCGTTCCTCGTGATCGTATATCTCGCCGCCCTCTTCGGCCCGCCGCCGCCGAGCAGCGCCGCAGTGGCTTGGTCGGCGCAGGCGATCTGGCTGCTGGTGGCCTGGGGGTACTGGGTGGACCGGCACCGGAAAAATCGGGGTCAGAGCCCGATTTGAGGATGTGAACGAGACCGTCGACCCGGTCACGCTGGCGCTCACGGGCGTCCTGCCGTTCGGCGTGATCGCGGGCGCGCTGCTCGCCTATCCGCTGAGCCGCCTGCTCCTGCGCGTGTATCACCGCAGCGTGGCGCGCTCGATGGCGCAGCACGGGGGCGCGGCGCCGAATCCCGTGCCGGCCGCTCCCGCCCCGGCGGGCCGTCCCGAGAGCGCACTGCAGCTCGTGGATTCGACTGGAGGCGCGCACTCGCCGCTGGTGAATGCGCCGTGGTCGGTGGCGCTCGCGTATGCCGCGGCCGGCAGCGCGTTCGCGCTGGCGATGACGGCCGCGTGGCTGGTCGCGACGAAGGACGCATCGCTCCCGGCGACCAAGCTGCTGCTGCTGTTCTGGACCTACTTCTGGCCGGCCGTGCTGACGGTCAACCTGGTGGCCGGACTGCGGCGCCACCATTGGACCTTCATCGGCATCTATTTCGCCGTGTACGCGCTGCTCACCGGCGTCGCCCTGGCGCGAAACCCGGCGATGGGCTGGCACGAGCTGCCGCTTTACTGGCTGCTCATCAACGGCCCTCCCAGCCTGCTCCTCGCGGCGTTTCTCGCAAGGCGCATCCGCGCGGTCGGCCCCATGGTGCTCGCCTTCATGGTGATCGCGGTGACCGGGTCCCAGGTCCCGGCCACCGTCCTGAGCCACAACGACGGCCTGCTGAGATGGGTGGCGGAGGTGGGTACGGCGGCCGGGCTGAACGCCAGCGTTATTTTCTGGGGATTGATGCTCGCCGGGCTGCTGGCGTTTGCGCTCGCCGGCTGGCTGGTCCTGCAATGGGTCGGACAGCGCTACCGGCGCAAGCGCCTGAGCGACCAGATGCTGACCATCGACGCGCTGTGGCTGGTGTTCGGCCTGGTGCACTCCATCGGCCTGGTGTTCGAAGGCTGGTACTGGATCCTCACCGGCTTCGCGGCGTTCGCGGCGTTCCTCGCGGTCAGGTCCGCGGGTTTCGCGATGCTGCGCCGCTCGGCGAAGCACAGGCCGCGCCGGCTGCTGCTCCTCAGGGTGTTCGCGCTGGGGCCGCGCAGCGAGCGCCTGTTCGACCTCCTGCAGAAGCACTGGCTGCGCGCGGGCGACATCGTGATGATCGCGGGACCCGACCTGGTCACCAGCACCGTCGAGCCGCACGAATTCCTGGAGTTCCTGGCGAGCGGCGTGTCGCGGCAGTTCGTGAAGGACCGCGCCGACCTCGCGCGGCGCCTGGAGGGCCTGGACACCGCCGCGGATCCGGACCTGCGCTACCGGGTGAACGAGTTCTTCTGCCACGCCGATACCTGGCAGATGACCATGCGCGAGCTCGCCGAACGCAGCGACGCCGTGCTCATGGACCTGCGCAGCTTCTCCTCGTCCAACCAGGGCTGCCTGTTCGAGGTGGGCGAGTTGCTGAAGGCGGTCGACCTGCGCCGCGTCGTGTTCGTGATCGATGCGACCACCGACCGCCGATTTCTCGAGGCTGCCATGGCGAGCTTGTGGGAAGACCTGCCGGCGGACTCTCCGAATCGACGGCAAACGCAGCCGGCGGCGCGGCTGCTGGACCTCGGCGCGGGATCCGGGCAGCCGGCGTTGCCGGGCCTGTTTTCCGCGCTCTCGCCAATCGGGCTCTGACCCCGATTTAAAGGGGCAGGCCGACGTAGTTCTCGGCCATCGCCGTCTGCGCGGCGCGCGAGCTGGCGAGGTACTCGAGCTCGGCGAGCTGCATGCGGCGGCCGAAGTCGCCCTCCTCCGGAAACTTGTGCAACAGCTTGGTCATCGACCAGGAGAAGCGCTCGGCCTTCCACACCCGGGCCAGGGCGCGCGAAGAATACCGCTCCAGTTCTGCGGGGTTCTTGTTGTAGAAAGCAATGAAAGCCTCGGCGAGGTAATGCACGTCGCTCGCGGCGAGGTTCAGGCCCTTGGCGCCGGTGGGCGGGACGATGTGCGCGGCGTCGCCGGCGAGGAAAAGGCGCCCGAAGCGCAGCGGCTCGGCGACGAAGCTCCGCAGCGGCGCGATGCTCTTTTCGATCGACGGGCCGGTGACGAGCTGCCGGGCGGCGTCCTCGGGCAGGCGCGCGCGCAGCTCCTTCCAGAAGCGCTCGTCGGGCCATTCGTCGACCTGCTCGGAGAGCGTGCACTGCACGTAGTAGCGGCTGCGCGTCCGGCTCCTCATGCTGCACAGCGCGAAGCCGCGCTCGTGGCAGACGTAGATCAGCTCTTCGGACACCGGCTGCGTGTCGGAGAGCACCCCCAGCCAGCCGAAGGAGTACACGCGCTCGTAGAGCTTGATGGCGCCGGCCGGCACGCTCGCGCGCGACACGCCGTGGAAGCCGTCGCAGCCGGCGATGAAGTCGCACTCGAGCGATTGGTTATCGTTGTACGTGACGCGCGGGCGATCGGTGTCGAAGCCATGGAGCTCGACGTCGCGCGCCTCGTAGACCGTCTTCGCGCCCGCCGCGGCGCGCGCGTCCATCAGGTCTTTCGTGATCTCGGTCTGGCCGTACACCGTGACGCGCTTGCCGGTGAGGCCGGCGAGGTCGATGCGGTGCCGGCCGCCGCCGAAGGCGAGGTCGAAGCCCTCGTGCACCAGGCCTTCGGCGTGCAGCCGGTCGGCGACCCCGGCGCGCTCGAGGAGCTCCACCGCGCCGCTTTCCAGCACCCCGGCGCGGATGCGCCCGAGCACGTACTCGCGCGAGCGCGCCTCGAGGATGACGTTGTCGATGCCCGCGAGGTGCAGCAGCTGGCCGAGGAGCAGGCCCGCGGGGCCGGCGCCGACGATGGCGACTTGGGTGCGCATGGAATTCGGGGTCAGTGTCGTAATTAAGACGCAGCCTACCCGCGTGCATGCTTAATTACGACACTGACCCCGAATTCCACCGATTTCGCAATCGGGCTCTGACCCCGATTTCGGCTTTGCAATAATGGGCCATGCGCATCGGCGACGCCGTCTCCCGTACCGAGGACCCCACCCTGCTTCGCGGCCAGGGCCGCTACACCGACGACCTGAACGAGCCCGGGCAGGCGTATGCGTGCATCGTGAGGAGCTCGCATGCGCACGGGGTGCTCAGGGGCATCGAGGTCGAGGAAGCGCTGAAGATGCCGGGGGTCCTCGCGGTCTACACCGCGAAGGACCTGGAGGGCTACGGCACGCACAAGTGCCAGATGGACATCCCGGGACTCAAGAAGCCGGAGCGGCGCTCGCTCGCGGCCGGCAAGGTGCGCTTCGTGGGCGACCCGGTGGCGTGCGTGGTGGCGGAGACCGCGGTGCAGGCGAAGGACGCGGCCGAGGCGGTGGCGCTCGACATCGAGCCGCTGCCGGCGGCGGCGCTGGGCAGCGATGCGGCGAAGCCGGACGCGGCGCAGCTCTACGACGACGTGCCCGGCAACGTGGCGGTGGATTACCGCTACGGGGACGCGAAAGCGGTCGCCGAGGCGTTCGCCCGGGCCCACCACGTCACGCGAGTGGCGCTCAGGAACACCCGCGTGGTGGCCGCGCCGCTGGAGCCGCGGGCGGCGCTGTGCAGCTACGACAAGGCCTCCGGCCGCTGGACGCTGACCGCGCCCGGCCAGGGCGTGATCCGCATGAAGGGGCAGCTCGCCGAGATCCTCGGCGTGCCCGAAGCGCAGGTGCGCCTGCGCACCTTCAACGTCGGCGGCTCCTTCGGCATGAAGGGGCAGATCTACCCGGAGTACGTGTGCCTCGCGCACGCGGCGCGCGCCCTCGGCCGGCCGGTGAAGTGGACCGACGAGCGCTCGGGCAGCTTCGTGTCCGACCAGCACGGCCGCGACACCGAGATCACCGCCGAGCTCGCGCTGGACAAGGAAGGCCGGTTCCTCGCGCTGCGCCTCTCGGGCTACGGCAACGTCGGCGCCTACCTCATGCCGGTCGGGCCCAACCCGCCCACCCTGAACGCGGTGAAGAACAGCCCGAGCGTGTACCGCACGCCGCTGCTCGAAGTGCATGTCCGGGTGATGTTCACCAACACTTCGCCCGTGGGGCCCTACCGCGGGGCGGGGCGGCCGGAGGCGAACTACTACGTCGAGCGCGTGATCGACGCCGCGGCCGCCGAGACGGGCATCGACCGGCTGGAGCTGCGCCGGCGCAACCACATCGGCCCGCACGAGATCCCGTGGAAGGCGCCCTCGGGGCAGGTGTACGACAGCGGCGATTTCGGCAACGTGCTCGAGAAGGCGCTGCTGGCCGGGGACGTCCAGAATTACAGCACGAGAAAAAGACAAAGCGAGGCGAAAGGAAAGCTGCGCGGCCTCGGGATAGGCAGCTACCTCGAAGGCACCTCGCCGCCGGGCAAGGAGCTGGGGATCATCCGCTTCGAGGGCGACGACACGGTCACCCTCGCCACCGGCACGCTCGACCAGGGCCAGGGGCACGCCACGCCTTTCACCCAGGTGCTCTCCTCGCAGCTGGGCGTGCCGCCGGAGCGCGTGCGCCTGGTGCAGGGCGACTCGGACATCGTGACCACCGGCGGCGGCACCGGCGGCTCGCGCTCGATCATGATGAGCGGCGCGGCGATCGTGCAGGCGGCCGAGAAGGTGATCCAGCTCGGCAAAGAGCTGGCCGGCGAGCATCTCGAGACCGCGCCCGAAGACATCGAGTTCCGGGACGGGCGCTTCGTGGTGGCCGGCACCGACCGCGGCGTGGCGCTGGGCGAGCTGGCGAAGAAATTCCCGGGACGGCTCGACGTCTCGCACGTCACCGAAGTGATCCCTTCCTCCTATCCCAACGGCTGCCACGTGTGCGAGGTGGAAATCGACCCGGAGACCGGCTTGGTGGAGATTGCCCGCTACAGCTCGGTCAACGACTTCGGCGTGGTGGTGAACCCGATGCTGGTCGAAGGCCAGGTGCACGGCGGCGTGGTGCAGGGGATCGGCCAGGCGCTGATGGAGGACGTGCGCTACGACGAGACCGGCCAGCTGCTCACCGGCTCGTTCATGGACTACGCCCTGCCGCGCGCCTGCGACGTGCAGGCGGCGATCGGCTTCGAGAGCCACCCGGTGCCCTCCACCACCAATCCCCTCGGCGCCAAGGGCTGCGGCGAGGCGGGCTGCGCCGGCGCCCTCACCTCGGTGATGAGCGCCATCCTGGATGCGCTGAAGGAAGCAGGGGTGACCGAGCTCGACATGCCGGCCAGCCCACGGCGGGTGTGGGAGGCGATCCAGAAAGGAAGGGGTCTGACCCCTTCCGGCTCAGCGGCGCCGAGCGGACGCTTTAGCTGACCGTGCGCGGGCTTTCCGCTTCGGCGCTCGCTTAGCTTTCGCCTTTTTCCCGGCCTTCGGCTTTTCAGGCGCATCCTGGGTAGGGATCACGGCGACCCCGGGGCGCGAGCGCTTGACGGCCGCCTGCATCGTGTCGAGCATGGCCTCGCCGCCCTTCAGCAAGACATGCGTCCAGAGGGCGAAGGGCGTCATGCGTGCCGCCGCCGGCGGAAGAAGTTGACGATGGCGAGCAGGATCACCGCGCCCACCAGCGACACCAGCAGCGAGGCGATGCTGAAGTCGCCTCGGTTGATGGTGCCGGTGCCGAACAGCGGCGCCAGCAGCAGCCCGCCGAGGAAGGCGCCGACGATGCCCACGACGATGTTGAGGAGAATGCCCTGCTTGTCGTTGGTTCCCATGATCATGCTGGCGATCCAGCCGAGCAGGCCGCCGACGATCAGCCAGATAATGAAGCTCATTGCGCGCTCCTGGTGGTAGTGGCCGGCGGATTGCCGGTGTGCCCGCGACGCAAGTAACGTGCCGCCTCGCACCCTCACTGGGCGGTCCATCCGCCATCCAGCACCAGGCTCGAGCCGGTGATGAGCGAGGCGGCAGGGGAGGCCGCGAAGACCACGGCGGCGGCCACTTCCTCGGGGTCGCCGATGCGCCCGCGGGGAATGCGCTCGCGCACCCAGTCGCCGAAGCCGCCCCGGGCGAACATCGGCCGGGTCATCGGCGTCTCGACGAAGGTGGGCGCGATCGACACCACGCGGATGCCGTGCGCGGCGAGCTCCAGCGCCATCGCCTTGGTGAGGCCTTCCAGCGCGTGCTTGGTGAGGCAGTACACCGAGCGGTTGGGCGCGCCGACGTGGCCCATCTGCGACGACATGTTGAGGATCGCGCCGCCGCGCGCCTTGCGCCCGGGCGCCTCCAGCATCTTGCGCGCCGCCGCCTGCGCGGCGAGGAAGGCGGCGCGCACGTTGAGGTCGAGCAGGCGGTCGAGGTGCTCCTCGCTCACCTCGACGAACGGCTCCGGGATGTTGCTCCCGGCGTTGTTGACGAGGATGTCGAGCACCGGAATTTCTTGAATGGTCTGCTTCAGATCCTCTGACGAAAGAACGTCACAGGTGACGGCGTGGGCCTTTCCCCCCGCCGCCCGGATTTCCTCGGCGGCCTGCTCGATCTCCGCGCGGGTGCGCGCGGCGAGCCACACTTCGGCGCCGGCCTGCGCGAGCGCCAGCGCGCACGCGCGGCCGATGCCGCGGCCCGCGCCGGTGACGAGGGCGTTGCGTCCATCCAGCCGAAAGGCGTTCATCGAACCCCCGAATTGAAAGGCCCCGCACACGGAGGCGGGGCCCCGGAATTGAAAGGCCCCGCACGGGGGCGGGGCCTTGTGCCCGGGAGACCGGGCGGCGCCTTGCGAGCGCCTTACACAACCGCGGCAGACGCCGCGTCCGGGCCCGCGACTGAAAGGTCCGGTATCCCGACAGATGGCCGGGAATTCCGCTGTTGCGGCCGTTGTTCCGGCGGCCCTTGCAGACCCATGCTCACTGTAGCACCCGCATATGACAAATCAAGAGGCTTTGTAGCGGCGAAGGCGAAGATCCGCCTGCTCCTTGTGCCCCCAGAAGCGCTCGATGGCGCACAGGCGCGAGCAGTACTCGCCCACCGCGACGCTCGCCTCGCGCGTGATCTCCTGATAAGTACACGTCTTCAGGAACTTGCCCACCCACAGGCCCCCGGTGTAGCGCGCCGCGCCGAGCGTGGGCAGCGTGTGGTTGGTGCCGATCACCTTGTCGCCGTAGGAGACGTTGGTCTCCGGCCCCAGGAACAGGGCCCCGTAGTTGCGCATGCGCTCGAGGAAATATCGCGGGTTCTCGCACAGGATCTCCACGGGCTCGGCGGCGACGCGGTCGGCTTCCTTCACCGCCTCCTCGCGGGAGCCGACCAGGATGATCTCCCCGTAGTCGCGCCACGCCACGCCCGCCACGTCGGCGGTAGGAAGCTTCTTCAATTGACGTTCGATCTCTGCCGGCAGGTCGCGGGCGAGCCTCTCCGAAGTCGTAATCAAGATCGCGGGACTCGTCGGCCCGTGCTCGGCCTGGCCGAGGAGATCGGTGGCGATCATCTCGACGTCGGCGGTGTCGTCGGCGACCACCAGGATCTCGGTGGGCCCGGCGAAAAGATCGATGCCGACGCGGCCGAAGAGCTGGCGCTTCGCCTCGGCGACGTAGGCATTGCCCGGGCCGCACAGCATGTCGACGGCGCGGATGGATTCCGTGCCGAGGGCCATGGCCGCGATCGCCTGCACGCCGCCGATCACGTGGATCTCGTCGGCGCCGCCCAGCGCCATCGCGGCGATGGTCTCGGCGTGCGGCTCGCCTTGATTGGGCGGCGTGCACGCGACGATGCGCTCCACCCCCGCGGTGCGTGCGGTCACGATGCTCATGTGCGCCGAGGCCACCATCGGGTAGCGCCCGCCGGGCACGTAGCAGCCCACGCTCTCCACCGGGATGTTCTTGTGGCCGAGCTTCACGCCCGGCAGGGTCTCGACCTCGATGTCGCGGATCGCC
>DASUUN010000079.1:0-4682 GCA_036374055.1 Burkholderiales bacterium | reverse complement strand
GAAGGTCAGCGCGGGAAAGTAGGTCGCCCAGAGCGCGCCGTGCTTGGGCTCGCGCCCTTCGAGCTGCTTCAGGCACATCTCCTGCCACCGCTTGTAGACCGGCGTGCCGGGCTTCTGCAGGCCGGCCTTGGCGGCGACGATCTGCACCGAGTACTCCTCGCCGTAGTCGACGCTGAAGTTGTTGCAGTCGGCGAAGTTGCCCAGCCCCGGGTGGAAGAAATCGACGTGGTAGACCTCGAGATAGGTCTCGACGAAGGTCTTCCAGTTGACGTCGTACTCGTCGACGCGCACCGAGTCGAGCACGTAGCCGCTGAAGTCCCAGTCGGCCATGGTGCTGACGCGCGCCAGGTCGCGGCGCGGGTCGCGCGGGCCGGTGAACAGCAGCCCGTTCCAGCTCGTGAGCGCCCTGGAGCGCAGCTTGAGGCAGGGACTCTCGGCGAACTGCGGCGCGCCGAGCAGCTCGCCCTGCAGGTCGTAGGTCCAGCGGTGCAGCGGGCAGACGATGTTCTGCACGTTGCCGCGCCCCTTGAGCATGATCGACTGCCGGTGCCGGCAGACATTGGAGAGCAGCTGCACGCCCTGCGGCGTGCGCACCAGCATCCACGCGTCGTCGGTCCAGGACAACACCTGGTAATCGCCGACGTTGGGCACCATCAGCTCGTGGCCGACGTAGTTCGGCCCGGCGTCGAACAGCAGCCGCTTCTCCAGCTCGAAGACCGCGGGATCGAAGTACCATGAGACCGGCAGATTCGGGCGGGCCGGCCGCACCTGCGCAAGCTGCGCCACGTCGGACATTCGTTGTAAAGACCCTAAAAAAACAGTATTTTACTCAAAGATGAGCAAGCCTTCAGGCGAGCTTTCCTTCGAGAAAGCGCTCGCCGAGCTGGAAAAAATCGTGGCGCGCATGGAAAGCGGACAGCTTTCGCTGGAGGAGGCGCTTGCCACCCACAAGCGCGGGCTGGAGCTCGCCCGCTTCTGCCAGCAGAAGCTGGAGGCGGCACAGCAGCAAGTCAAGGTCCTCGAGGGCGAGGTATTGAAGCCCCTGGCGGCCGCCGAGGACGCCGATGACGGAAGTGACCGAGACTGATTTCCAGGCCTGGATGGGCGGCGTGCAGGCGCGCATGGAGGCGGCGCTGGGCCGCTTCCTGCCGGCCGCGCACCTCGCGCCCGCGCGCCTGCACGAAGCCATGCGCTACGCCGTGCTCGAGGGCGGCAAGCGCGTGCGGCCGCTGCTCGCCTTCGGCGCCGGCGAAGCGGCGCACGCCGCCCCGGAGCGGCTCGAGACGGTGGCGGCGGCGGTCGAGCTGATCCACGCCTACTCGCTGGTGCACGACGACCTGCCGTGCATGGACGACGACGTCCTGCGGCGCGGCAAGCCCACGGCGCACGTCGAGTACGACGAGGCGACCGCGCTGCTGGTGGGCGACGCGCTGCAGTCGCTCGCTTTTCAGCTGCTGGCGGAGCACCGCCTGGCCGACAGCGCCAGCGCGCAGCTCGAGATGGTGCGCACCCTGGCGCTCGCCGCCGGCTCGCGCGGCATGGCGGGCGGGCAGCAGATCGACCTCGAGTCGACCGGCCAGGCGCTCGGCCTGCCCGAGCTGGAGCTCATGCACATCCACAAGACGGGCGCACTGATCCGCGCCGCGGTGACGCTCGGGGCGGCCTGCGGGCAGGTGAGCGAGAGCGAAAAGCTGAAGCTCGACCAATACGCGAAGACCGTGGGCCTCGCCTTCCAGGTAGTGGACGATGTCCTCGACAGCGACGCGAGCACCGCGACGCTCGGCAAGACCGCCGGCAAGGATGCCCGGCAGGGCAAGCCCACCTATGTCTCGATCCTCGGGCTGGGCCGCGCGCGGGAGCTGGCCGGCGAGCTGCGCGCCCAGGCGCACGCCGCGCTGGAGTCCCTGGGCCCCCGGGCGCGCCGCCTCGCGCAGCTCGCCGACTTCATCGTCCTGAGAAAATTCTAGTCATGACCGCGATTACCGGCGAGCTGCCGCACGACGACTACAATCCCGCGATGTTCGAGCTCCTCAAGACGGTCGACGACCCGGCGCAGCTGCGCGCGCTGGAGCGGCGGCAGCTGCGCCAGCTGGCCGACGAGCTGCGCGCCTACGTGCTCGAGTCGGTGTCCAGGACCGGGGGGCACCTGTCGTCCAACCTCGGCACGGTCGAGCTCACCATCGCGCTGCACTACGTGTTCGACACGCCGGCCGACCGCATCGTCTGGGACGTCGGCCACCAGACCTATCCGCACAAGATCCTCACCGGGCGGCGCGAGGCGATGGCGCGCCTGCGAATGACCGACGGCATCTCGGGCTTCCCGCGGCGCAGCGAGTCGCGCTACGACACCTTCGGCACGGCGCATTCGTCGACCTCGATCTCCGCCGCGCTCGGCATGGCGGTGGCGGCCAGGCTGAGGAATGAGCCGCGCCATTGCATCGCGGTGATCGGCGACGGTGCGATGTCCGCCGGCATGGCGTTCGAGGCGCTGAACAACGCCGGCGCGATGGACGCCGACCTGCTGGTGATCCTCAACGACAACGAGATGTCGATCTCGCCGCCGGTCGGGGCGCTCACCAACTACCTGGCGCGGCTGCTGTCCGGGCGCATCTATTCCACGGCGCGGCGCGCGAGCGAACACCTGCTGAAGCGCGTGCCGGGCGTCTGGGAGCTGGCGCGCCGCGCCGAGGAGCACATGAAAGGCATGGTGACGCCCTCGACGCTGTTCGAGGAGTTCGGCTTCAACTACATCGGCCCGATCGACGGCCACGACCTCGACGCCCTCATCCCCACGCTCGCCAACATCAAGAAGCTGAAGGGGCCGCAGTTCCTGCACGTCGTCACGCGCAAGGGCCAGGGCTACAAGCTGGCCGAGGACGACCCGGTCTCGTACCACGGCCCCGGCAAGTTCAACCCGGCCGAGGGCCTGAAGAGCGCGGCCGGCGCGAGGCCGACGTACTCGCAGGTGTTCGGCGACTGGCTGTGCGACATGGCGGCGCAGGACGCGCGCGTGGTGGGCATCACGCCGGCCATGCGCGAGGGCTCGGGCATGGTGAGGTACTCCGAGCTCTTCCCGGAGCGCTATTTCGACGTCGGCATCGCCGAGCAGCACGCCGTGACCTTCGCCGCCGGCCTCGCCTGCGAAGGCGTGCGGCCGGTGGTGGCGATCTATTCCACGTTCCTGCAGCGCGGCTACGACCAGCTGATCCACGACGTGGCGATCCAGAACCTGCCGGTGCTGTTCGCCCTGGACCGCGGTGGCCTGGTCGGGGGCGACGGCGCCACCCACAACGGCGCCTTCGACTTCGCCTACCTGCGCACCGTGCCCAACCTGACCGTGATGGCGCCGAGCGACGCCGACGAGTGCCGGCAGATGCTGTACACCGGCATCCTGCACGAGGGCCCTTCGAGCGTGCGCTATCCGCGCGGCGCCGCGCTCGGCGAGACGCGCAAGGAGATGACCGCCGTGCCGCTCGGCAAAGGGCAGGTGAGAAGGCGCGGCAAGCGCGTCGCGATCCTGGCGTTCGGCGCCATGCTGAAGCCGGCGCTGGAAGCCGCCGAAGCGCTCGACGCCACGGTCGCGAACATGCGCTTCGTCAAGCCTCTTGATAGAGAATTGGTGAAAGAGCTGGCGGAACAGCACGAGATCCTCGTGACGGTGGAAGAACACCAGATCATGGGCGGGGCGGGCTCGGCGGTGTGCGAGGCCCTGAACGGCCTCGGGATCGAGAAGCGGGTGCTGCTCCTGGGGCTTCCCGACCGCTTCGTCGACCACGGCGATCCGGCGCGCCTGCTCGCCTCGGTGGGCCTGGATGCGGCCGGCATCACCCGCTCGATCCAGGGGTTGCTGGCGCAGTAAAATAGCCTGATGAAGTCGAGAGACCTGTACAACATCCCGGACGTGCAGAGCGCGCCGGATTCGCGCAAGCTCGCCATCGACAAGGTGGGGATCAAGGCGATCCGGCACCCCGTGCGCATACAGGAACGCTCCGGCGCGGTGCAGCACACCATCGCCACCTTCAACATGTACGTCGGCCTGCCGCACCATTTCAAGGGCACGCACATGTCGCGCTTCGTCGAGATCCTCGAGGCGCACGAGCGCGAGATCACGGTCGAGAGCTTCCTCGTCATGCTGAAGGAGATGGTCGAGAAGCTGGAAGCGGAGGAGGGGCACATCGAGATGTCGTTTCCCTACTTCATCGAGAAGCAGGCGCCGGTGTCGCGCGTCAAGAGCCTGATGGACTACGAGGTGACCTTCACCGGCGAGGTGCGCGAGGGCAGGCAGGGCTTCACCATGAAGGTGGTGGTGCCGGTGACCAGCCTGTGCCCCTGCTCGAAGAAGATCTCCGAGCGCGGCGCGCACAACCAGCGCTCGCACGTCACGGTGACCGCGCGCACCAACGACTTCGTCTGGATCGAGGAGATCGTCGACATCGTGGAGAAGCAGGGCTCGAGCGAGCTCTACGGGCTGCTCAAGCGTCCCGACGAGAAGCACGTCACCGAGCGCGCCTACGACAACCCCAAGTTCGTGGAGGACCTGGTGCGCGACGTCGCCGCGGTGCTCAACCTCGACGAGCGCATCGAAGCCTACGTGGTCGAGTCCGAGAACTTCGAGTCGATCCACAACCACAGCGCCTACGCCCTCATCGAGAGGAACAAACGAGGCCGCTAGCCGGGCTTCT
>DASUUN010000078.1:0-39328 GCA_036374055.1 Burkholderiales bacterium | reverse complement strand
GCGCGAAAGCGCAGCCGGCAAGCCGGCAGTGCTGGCGCGCCTGCTCTCGAGCATCGAGCGCATCGCAGCGGCGACCCGCAACCCCCACCGGCGCGCAGCGCTCGCCGATGAGCTCGAGCGGGTCGCCGAGTGCGCGCAACGCACTCTCGCCGCGCCGCATGCGCGCGAGGCCGTGCTTGCCCGCGCGGCGCAGCTCAGGAGCGCCTTAGCGCCCGCAGCTCCGCGCGCAGCGCTGCAAGCTCCTCCTTCAGCCCGCTCCTCTCATCCTGCCCGATGAAGAAGGTGGCGAGCGTCGCCGTGACGTAGCCGAAGACGGCGAAGGCGTAGAGCGCAAGGAACAGGCACAGGACGCGGCCGTCGCCGGTCCGGGGCCAGGACTCCGAGCCCATGGTGGTCATGATCATGGCGGTCCACCACAACGCCGTGGCGTAGCTGTCGAAGCCGCCGCCAGGCGCTTCGCGCTCCAGCGCGCTGCTGCAAGGTGCTTTCGCGCTCCGGCTCGTCCATGGCGGCTCTCCCATCGGGAAATGGACATGCTAACCGCGCAAGGAAAGCTTAAGGCTCCCTTAAGCCGCCGGCAGGCCATAAGCCCGGCTTAATCGAGCGCCGGCACAATGGGGCCATGAACGCGCTTTTCCACGTCACCATCCGCAGCGAGCCGGACGGCGAGGTCATCGAGTTCGACAGCACGCAGCCGGTGCTTCACATCGACATGCCGGCGGGCCGTTTTCTCATCACGGTGCGCTGCGCGAACGAAGCGCAGGCCGGCCAGCCTGCGCAGAAGGGCGTGGTGCACTGACGGGCGCCATGCTGACGCCTGCAAGTGATGGGCGCCCTGGGCCGGCTGCCCGATCGCGCCTACGACAGCCCGATCGCCGTCTCGCGGGAGGTGGGCAAGCCGTCTTAAGGCCGGCTTAATGATTCGCGCTACAGTATGTGGCGATGGGTACGAAGGGCTTGCTGGTCGCGATCGTCCTGCTGCTGTCCTGGCCCGCCAGCGACGCGGGACGGCTTCCCAACTACGTCAGCGACGACGGCGTGCGGCTGGTCGAGGAGCACATCCGGATCCCGGCGCTCGGGGGCCGCTACACGATTGCCACGACCATCCTGCGGCCGGCGGGCCCGGGTCCGTTCGGCGCGATCGTGCTGAACCACGGCGTGCCGCTGACTGCGCGCGAGCGCGAGCGGGAATCGGCCGCGCTGCTCAGGCCCGCGGCGGAAGTGTTCGCGGAGCGCGGCTACGCCGTGATCATGCCGCTGCGGCGCGGCTTCGGCGCCACCGGCGGCTGGTTCGCCGAAGACGCCGGCTCGTGCGGCAACCCGAACTACCTGCGGGGCGAAGCCGCCGCCGCGGACGACATCATGGCGGCCTACGACTTCGCGCGCCGGCTGCCTTACGTGGACGCCTCCCGCATGATCCTCGCCGGGCAATCGGCCGGCGGAGTGGCGTCGCTGTTCGCCGCCGGCACGCGTGCGCCCAAGGGCCTGGTCGCGGTGCTCGCCTTCGCCGCCGGGCGCGGCGGCGATCCGGTGAGCCATCCCGGGGTGCCGTGCGCGGTCGAGCCGCTCGCCAAGGTGTTTTCCGACCTCGGCCGGCAGGTCAAGGTGCCGGTGCTGTTCCATTACGCCGCCAACGATCTGTACTTCAACGCCACCACTTCGCAGCTGTGGTTCGAGCGCTTCAACGCCGGCGGCGCTCCGGCGCACTACGTCCTGCAGCCCCCCTTCAGCGACAACGGCCACTACATCTTCAGCGGCGCCGGCGCGCGCTACTGGGTGCCGGCGGTGGAGCGCTTCCTGCGCAGGTACGCGGTGCCCTTCGGCAACGTCGTGCCGCGCAGCGAAGCCTGAGCGTCAGGCGCAGCGGTTCCGCGAGGCGGTGCCGGCCAGCTTCTGCTCGAGCGGCGCGTCGTCCGCCCATGCGGCAAGCAGCGCGTCGATCGCCGCGTGCCCCTTGGCGGTTGCCACCGTGCGATCGTTGATGCTGAGCGCGATGCCCTTCTGCGGCTGGTAGGTGACGACGACGCTATCGCCGTCGCGCAATCCGTCATAGCCCGCCTGCAGCCGCTTCATGGCATCCGGGTCGAGCACCGGCTGCAGCGCCTCGCGCCACTTGCGCGGGATCTCGGGCGGCATGAGAAACGTGTTGAGCATGCGCATCCTCAGCATCTTCGGCTTCGCCGGATCGCTGAGCGCCTCGATGGAGGTGCCGGCGGGGACATACAGCCGGGCGGCGTAGTGCTGGATCCAGAGCGTGTTGCGCACCCCGCAGGCTGCGGGCTGCAGCGCCGGGTCGGCCGATGCCGTGGCGGCGAAGACCGCGAGTAGAACGGCGCTGAGCTTCATGCCCCTGGCGCTGCAAAGTTCAGGCCCTGCCGGCGTTTCACCGGCCATCGGGAGGAATCCTTGCAAAAGCACGGTGTTGCGTCGCGCCGGGCGTTAAGTCGTCCTTAAGCCGGTCTCCTGCAGACTGCACGCGCGGGGAAGGGAGAGAAGAATGCTGGCCATAAGCCACGCGGCAACCGCGCTGCTCGTGAAGCGGCGCTATCCGGAGGCACGCATGGGATGGATTCTCCTTGCGGCCGAGCTGCCGGCGATCGCCTGGGTGGGCCTGGGCTTCGCCGGCATCGAAGGTGCGGGCATGGGCATGCCCTACTCCCATTCGGTGGTTTCCCTGCTGCTCGCCGCCGCCGTGGCGTGGCTGCTCGTCGGGCGGCTGCTGCGCCGGCGCGCGCTGGGGGCGGCCGCTGCGCTCGCCATCGTGCTGCACCTCTTGCTCGATCTCGCCCTGCACGCGCAGCAGCTGCCCTTCGCGCCCTTCGGCGAGCTGCGCCTCGGCCTCGGGCTCCACGCGGCGCCGCCGCTCGCCATCGCGGCGGCGACGGCTTACGGCCTCGCCTGCTGGCTGGTCTTCGGCGGCGGCAAGGGGCTGCTTGCCGTGATAGTCCTGCTCACCATGGCGCAGCTGACGTTCGCGGCTCCGCTTGCCGTCGACATCGCGGTGGCCATCGCCTGCGTCTGGTACTTCAGCCGCGCGCGCGCCGCCGAGCTCGAGCACCCGAGCCGGCGGCTCGCACGGGCGTTCGCCTAGCGGCGCGCGGATTTACTGACGGTTGCCGCCGCCCTGGCGCTTGAGCTGCCCGGCGTCCATGTCGAGCACCAGCTTGTCGCCGGTACCTATGGAGAGCGAGCTCGCCTGCACGCGTGCCTGGCCGGCGTCTTTCACGTCGACGACGATGTCGCGCAGCTGGCCGCTCTTCATGTCGACCATCACGTGGCGGATCTCGCCGACGTCCTGGCCGCTGTTGTCCTGCACCGTCTTGCCGTCGAGCTCGCTCGCCCGCACCAGCACCTTGCGCTGCGGCTCGCCCTGCGGCCGGGTCTCGCCGGTGCTCGCCTGGCCGCCGATGCGGCCCCAGTACTCGTCATCCATCGCCGGCCACTGGCCCTGCGCGAAGCCCTCGGCGTTCTCGAGCTTCTGCTTGTCGATGTTCATCGTCAGCTGCCCCTGCTCGCCGCCGGGCTCGAGCTGGCGGAGGGGGAAGGCGAAGTTCTTCTCGCCGACGCCCATGAAGCCGCCGAACTCGAGCACCGCGGCGTGCACCTTGCCGCCCTGCAAGTCGAGCACCACGTCCTTGATCTCGCCGAGCTCCTTGCCCTGGCTGTCCTTCACCTTCTGGCCGATCAGCTCGCTCGTGCGCATCTCGCCCTTTTGCTGCGATTGCTGCTGCACGCCTAGCTGTTGCCGCGCGCCTTGCTGCTGACCGCTCTGTGCCTGGGCGGCGCCGGCAAAGGCGAGCAGCGAGAAGCTGATGAGGAATGGCTTGGCGAATTTCATAATGAGTTCCTTTTAACGAGGGTAAACCGCAGACTCTCCTGAGAGCAGACAGCGTGCCCGGCTGCTGCGCAGCGAGAGCGCGCCTGCCGCCGAAGGCGCGCGACTTTCTTACAGCGGGCCGTTGCACCGATTTCCCTCCCGGGACGCGTGCCGCGCGCAGAGCGACGCCCGAATGCAAAGAACGGCCTGGGTTCAGGCACGAACTTTGTTTGCAAAAGGCGTGAAAGGAGAACTTCATGCCTGGCCGACAGAAGCTTCCCGACACGCCGGACGCTCGGGGATGAGCAAGAAGGAGCTTGCGCGGGCGCTCGCAAGAAAGCAGTAATGCGCAAAGCCCTGCTCGCTGCGGCGATTGCCGGGCTTGCCATCGTCCTCTACGCGGCCGCCGGCTACTGGCTTGCGCCGCGTTTCGTGCGCGACGCGCTCATCGAGCGGGCCGCGCGGCTGGGGCTGGCGCTCGAGCTAGGCGAAGTCCGCACCAATCCTTTTTCCCTCACCCTCTCGGTGGACGGTGCGCGCGTGCTCGCAGACGGGCGCGAGCTCGCCCGCGCGCAGCGCTTCGGCGCCGACCTCGCATGGTCGTCGCTCTGGAGCGATGCCTGGCGCCTGCAGGCGGCGGCGCTGCACGAGCCCTGGGCCGAGGTCGAGCTCGGTCCGCAGGGCGAGCTGAACTGGCCGGCGGCGCGCAACGCCAGCGCCGGCGAGGCGGCCGAGCCGCGGCTTGCCTGGCTGATCGAGCAGCTTACCGTCCAGGGCGGCGCCCTGCGCTTTGTCGACCGCTCGCGCGCCGCGCCGGTGGAGATTCGCTTCGAGGCGATCGAGCTTCGGGCCGACGGCCTGTCCACCCGGCAAGGAGAGCGCGGTCGCTATGAGCTGCAGGCGCGCACCGCGCAGGGCGGCGCCTTGTCGTCCGAGGGCAGCCTCGCGCTCGATCCGCTGTCGGCGCAGGGAAAGCTGAGCATCGCCGATGTCGCGCTCGAGACCGTCTGGTCGCTCGCCGCGCCGGCGAGCGAGCCGGGCAGCGGTCAGATCCGCGGCTCGGCCGCGTACGCTTACGACGGGGAGCAGCTCGTGTTGAGCGAGGTGACGCTCGAGGGCACGCGCCTCGCGCACGCCGGCGTCGAGCTCTCGCAACTCGTGCTGCGGGCGCCTCGCATCGCCCTACCGGTGGAAGCGCCGTTCGAGGCGAGCGCCACGGCGCGCGTCGCCCCCGAGGGGACGATCCATGCGTCGGGCCGCATCGGCATCGCCCCCTTTTCGGCCGACTTGCAGGCGCAGGCCGAAGGGCTGCCGCTTGCGCAGGCCAATCCCTGGCTGCCGGAGGACGCGGGCGTGCAAGTCGCCTCGGGCCGGCTGGATGCCGATGGCCGTCTCGCCATCGAAGCGCAGGGCGCGCGCTACGAGGGTGCGCTCGCGCTGCGCGAGGCGCGCCTGGAAGAACGCGGCTCGGGTGAGCTGCTGGTCGCCTGGGACAATCTGGAGACCGGCCAGGCGGCCTTGTCCTTCGCACCGTTTCGCGCGGAGCTCGGCGAGGTCCTCGCCCAGGCGCCGACCGGCCGGCTTGTGTTGGACGGGACAGGCGGCGAGGCGCGAAGCGAAGCTCGCCCCCCGGTGTCGGTGGAGCGGCTGCGTGTGGAACGCGGCGCGCTGCAGCTTTCTCATCCCGAAGTCGCGCTCGCGGTGCGCGATATAGAGGGTGAAGTTGCCGGCTTCAGCACCACGCAGGATGAGCCGGCGCGCATCGAGCTGCGCAACGCCAACGTGGTGCTGCCGGATGAGGAGCCGATACCGGTGCGCGCGAGCGGAACGATAGCGACCCAGCCTTTCGCCGCCGCCCTCCAGGTGCACGCCGAGGGCGTGCCGCTCGCGCAAGCCAACCGCTGGCTTCCCGAAAGCGTGGCGCTCAACATCGTATCCGGGCGGCTTGCCGTCGACGGGCAAGTCGTGTGGGATGAAGCAGGCGCGCGCTACGAGGGATCGCTTGCCGTGCGCGATGCGCGCATCGAGGAGCGCGCCTCCGGCGACCTGCTGCTCGCCTGGGAGAGCCTGCGGACCGACGAGGCGGCGCTCTCGCTCGACCCCTTCCGAGCGCAGCTCGGCGAAGTGGTGGCCCGCGCCCCGGCCGGGCGCCTGGTAATCGAGGAGACGGGCCAGCTCAACTTCGCCGCGGTCGTGAGCAGCGACAAGAAGGGCGCTGACGATGCGCCGAAGACGCAGGTAGCCGTGCGCCGGCTGCGCATCGAGAACGGCACGCTGGATTTTGCGGACCGCTCGCTCGAGAACGACTTCGCCGTCACGGTGGCCGAGCTCTCCGGGACCGTCACCGGGTTCAGCACCGAGCCAGGCAATCCGGCGCGGGTGCAGCTTTCGGGCCGCGTGGGCGACTACGGCGCCGCGCGCATCGGCGGCACGGTGAATCTCGACCAGCCGACCTCGCTTACCAACATCCGCGCCAATTTTCGCAACCTCGATCTCGCGGCGCTCACCCCGTACGTCGTGCGCTTCGCGGGGTACCGCGTGGAGTCGGGGCGCGTTTCAGCCGAGCTGCGCTACCGCGTGCGCCAGGGGCGTCTCGTGGGGGAGAACGATCTCACCTTCGAGAAGCTGCAGCTTGGCGACAAGGTGCGCGGCGCCGGCGTGCGCGACCTGCCGCTCGAGCTGGTGGTGGCGCTGCTCGCCGATGCCAAGGGGCGGATCAACCTCGACATTCCGGTGAGCGGCGACCTGAACGACCCGCAGTTCGATTTCGGCGGCCTGATCGCACGCGCGCTGGGCAACGTGGTCGGCAAGATCGCCTCCGCGCCGTTTCGCGTCCTCGCCGGCGTTTTCGGCAAGGGCGGCGAAAACCTGGACCGCGTGGCTTTCGCGCCCGGCTCGGCTTCGCTTACCCCGCCCGCGGAGGAAACGGTGGCGCAGGTGGCCAAGGCGCTCGCGGAGCGCCCGCGGCTCGACATCGCGGTGCAAGGAGGCTACGACCCGCAGGCCGACCTCGAGGCGCTGCGCCGCGATACCGCAAGGCGCGCAATCGCGCAGCGCGCGGGCGTCGAAGGGCGGGGGCCGCTCGATTTCACCGATCCCAAGGTGCTGCAGGCGGCGGAGCGTCTGTACCTTGAGCGCGTCGGCAACCGGCTGCAGATGCTCGAGCTGCGCGAGAAGGAGCCGCGCTATCCGCGCGCGCTCCTCCAGGCGCTGGCCGGCACGCTGCAGGTCGATGCGCAAAGCGTCGAGACGCTCGCCCGCGCCCGCGCCGAGACGGTGCGCGCCGCGCTCCTTTCGCACGGTGTGGAGCCCTCGCGCGTGCGGCTGGATGCACCGGACAGCCGCGAAGCCGGAAAGGAAGGCGTCCCCACGGTGCTGGCGCTGGACACCGGCCGCAGCGCCGCCGCGGGCGGCACGCGATGAGCCAGCGTGACACGGCCTTCACCGTCGCCATGCTGCTCGCCTGCGGCGTGGCGTACGCGATTGCCGCCGATGTCGAGCAGGCGGCAAAGGGGGTGGCGGAGCGAACCAATGCGTTCCGAAAGGCGCAGGGGCTGGAGCCGGTGCAGCCGAACGCCGAGCTCCGGGCGGCCGCGCGCGAGTTCGCGCGCTTCATGGCCGAAAGCGGCAAATACTCCCATACCGCCGACGGCCGAAGGCCGGCGCAGCGCGCGGCGGCGCAGGGCTACGAGGCGTGCATCGTGTCGGAAAACATCGCCTACCTCTACCGCTCGCAGGGCTACGACGCGCCCACCCTGGCGCGCGAGATGGTGGAAGGCTGGAAGCAGTCCCCGGAGCACCGCGAGGCCATGGTGGACCCGGCGGTGAGTCAGGTCGGCGTCGGCATCGCCCAAAGCGCGAGCGGCCGCTATTACGGGGTGCAGATGTTCGGCCGGCCGAAAAGCGCTGCGATCACCTTCACGGTGCGCAACCGATCGGGCGAGCGAGTGGCGTATCGCGCCGGGGAGCGGCGCTTCTCGCTCCCGCCGCGCGCGGAGCGCACGCACAGCGTGTGCCGCCCGATGCAGCTCGCCATGGAAACTCCGGCGCCCTTCAGCGGCCGTGCGCGCGACGGCGCCACCTACCTCGTGCGAGGCGGCGGCCGGGTCGACGTCGTGCCGTAGGCATCCCAGGCGTTCTCGGCGTCGCTATAGAAGGATTCGAACGCGGGATCCGCCGAGGTCCATTCCAAGCCGTCGTGGTAGTAGCCGAAATCGTCGCGCTTCAATTGGCCGAGCGGCGCGCCGCTCGTGCCGGTCGAGGCACCGGGCTCGCCGCGCCTATCCACTTCCGGCAGCTCGGCGACATAGCGGGCGAAAATCACCGGCTTGCCGCTGATCCTCCCCGGATGCCCCTGGACAAATACGCGTTCCCCCCGCTGCACGCGCGCGGCGGCCTTGCCCAGATCGACCACCACGCGGCCGCCGTCGGCTCGCTGCAGCTTGACCAGTTCGCGCGTGGTCCCGCTGCTTGTGCGGATCTGCAACGTGCCGAGCACCTCGCCCGAGGCGCGGATCAAGTCCTTGCCCGCCTGCGCAATGGCCAGGCTGGAAAAGAGCAGCGCCGCAGCTGCGCCGATGCGCAGGATGGTCTTTCCAAGCGCGATTCCGCCCTCCGGTCGCCAGGAACGGGCGAAGGCGTGCACTGCAATGGCGACAAGGACGCGCACCGTCTACGACCTGCAAGCGCCGCGCCCGGCACGATTCGTGCGACAGGAATCACATGCTCAAGAACGCAATGATCGCCGTGTTCGTGGCGGTCGCAAGCCTGCCGGTGCTGGAGGCGCGCGCGGCAGCGGTTAACCGCGTGTTGGGTGACACCGTAGAGAACCGGCGCGGCGAGAAGATCGGCGCGGTCGAGGAGCTGATCGTCGATGTGCGCGCCGGACGCGTGGTGTACGTGATCCTCGATGCCCACGACAGGTTCTATACGCTGCCGGTGCGCGCCTTGGACGAGCACATGCGGCTCAACATGGATCTCACCAATGCCGTAGCCCATGACAAGTCGCGCGAAGATGCGAAGTTTCGCCGCGCCGGCCGGCTCATCGGCCAGCCGGTCACCCATCCCGGCGACGGCCGCATCGGCACGATTGCGGACATCGAGTTCGAGCCGGGGTCCGGCCGCGTGGAGCGGGTGGTGGTCGAGACCGACCGGGGCAGGCGCAACATGCCGCCCGCGGTGCTGGCCCACGGGCGCTTTCCGCCGTTGACCCGCTGGCAGGTGGAGCATCCGCCGGCCGATGTATCGGAGCGGCAGGGATTCGTGCGCCGCGAGCCGTCGGACGAGCGCCGGCGCCTGCACGATCACGAGTGGGACAGGCAATGGTGAGGCTCGCGCTTGTCGCTGCGCTTTCGACCGTCTTGTCCGCGGGCGCGGCGGACATCAACCCGCCGCAGCTCGACCCGATTTACGGCGAGGGCTGCTGGGTGGGCTTTTTCAGCGAGCCTGGCTTCGAGCGCCCGATGGGGCGGCTGGCCGGCGCGCTCTACATCAACTCGATCGCCGGTCCGGGATTGATCGGGACGCTGAACGAGGAGCAGTTCTTCCGCCAGGCCCGAAGCGTGGTGGTCGGCCCCGAGGCGAGGCTCGTCGCGTATGCCGAGCCCGGCTTCCGCAAAGAGGTCTTCTCCCTGGAGCCACAGCGCGAGGTACAAGACCTGCGCGAGCTCGGCTTTCCAGGGCGCGTGGCCTCGCTCAAGATCCTGTGCGAACGCGGCTAGGCACCTATGCGCCGCGCCCGATGCGGATCAAGGCAAGGCCGGTCTCGGGGTCGTGCACCCGGGTCAGGTATCCGGGCGACTCGGTGAGAATCACTTCGAGCGTAGGCCGCACCTTCGCCGAGAGGAGATGTCCGCCGCAGGCCGCCCCGTCCCGCCGCCCAAGCACCACGTGCGCATGCACTTTCTTTTGCCCGCCCTCCTGCACGGCGATGTCGCCGACCAGGGCGAGCACCTCGGTTTGCTCGTTCACCGGGATGCGCTCGTAGTCCTTCTTTTCCCAGTCGAAGTAGCCGAGCAGCGCCTCGCTGAAAGCGCCGATCGCGGTGAAGCCTGAAGCGCTCAGGTCCCGCTCCTCGGCGAAGCGAACGAGGCCGCTGACCGGGTCCTCGCCGATGTCGAAGATGACGGCGAACACCCGCTCGCCGTCGCTGTTGAGCAGTTTTGCACGCATGTCGGTAGACGCAAGCAGCCGGCGTGCCCGCGGCCGCGACGACAGTGCGGAGTCCCAGCGGCTCAGAAGAGGAAGTCGAAGACCCCGATCACCACCAGCAGGCCGATCAGGAAGATGATCCCGACGATCCAGGCCAGCACTTTCAGCACGATGTCCTCATTTCAATTTTCCGCACGCCCGGGCCCAAAAAAGGGAAACGGGCCCGAAAGCCCGTTTCCTGAGCTGCCGTAAGCGTGCTTACTTCGACTTATCCTTCTGCTCGCTTTGCTTCGAGCCCGTCGCGCCGGCCGCGGCGCCCTGGCCACCCTCGTACTCGGAGCGTGACAGCTTCTTGTCGCTGTTCTTGTCCAGCGACTCGAAGTTGGATTTGGCGTTGGCGTCGGCCGCGGCTTCCATCCGGCTCAGGGAGCCGTCGTTATCGCGGTCGAGCTCGGCGAAGCCCTTCTTCGACGCGCTCGTCCCGGCCGAGCTGCTGCCGGCGCCGGCGGAGGCGCTGCCCGAAGGCTTGGTATCGGCCTGGGACTGCTTGTCCCGCTCGATCGGGACCGTACGGGTGGTGCTCGCGCCGCTGCTCGCGCCGGCAGCGGGCTTCGCCTGGCTCTTCAGCTGCTCGCTCGACATATCGACGACCAGCTTGTCGCCTTCCTTGCCCATCGACAGGGACTTCGGCGGGAGCGTGGCTTCGCCGGCGCCTTTCACGTCGAGCACGACGTGCTGGATGCGCGTACGGTCCGAGCTGAGCACGATGTCCTTCACCTCGCCGACATCCTGGCCGCTCTTGTCCTGGACGTCCTGGCCGATGACCTTGCTCGCGCGCATGACGCTCGCCTTCTGGCCGGTCGCCCCGGCGGCCGCGCCCGACTTGTCGCCCTGGCCGACTTTCGCCCAGTAATCATCGTCGGGGGCCGGGTACTTGCCCTTGGCGAAGCCTTCGCGGTCCTTCAGCTTCTCCTTGTCGACGTTGAGCTGCAGCTTGTTCTTTTCCTTGGCGGGCTGCAGGTCGCTTACCAGGAAGGCGAAGTGCTTCTCGCCCAGGCCGAGAAAACCGCCGAAGCCGAGCACCACGGAATGCACGCGGCCGTCGGCCATGTCGAGCATCACCTCGTCGATCTCGCCGAGGTCCTTGCCCTGCGAGTCCACCACGTCCATGCCGCGCAGGTTCTTGACGCTCATCCCGCCCGCCATCCCGGCGCCGCTGGTGGAGCTGCTCGCGCCGGCCGAAGCGCCGGAGCTTTGCTGCGACTGCTTCGCTGCGCTGCCGGAGGCCTTGTCATCCTTCGAATCGGCCTGGGACATGGCAGGTTTTGCCTGCGTCTGGTCCTTTTCCTTCTTTGCGTCCTGCGCGTACGCGCCGGTGAAGGCGAGCAGCGAGAAGCTCAGCAATAGAGGTTTAAGCGATTTCATGCGTCGTCTCCTTTGTCACCATGGGGGTGTCCACTGGGAAGCAGCGAACGTGCCCGCGGGGAAGTTCGGCCGGACTGTCGCGACGTTGCGACGAACGGAGCTTTACGCGTCGCGCGCAACCCGCGACCGGGCGAGCACCTCGGCAAGGTGCAGCGCCCGACGCCCGGTGGCATGCGCGATCTGGTCGCGGCAGCTGAAGCCGTTGGCGACGATCAGCGTCTCCTCGGACGCGGCGCGCACCGCCGGGGCGAGGACGCGCTCGGCGCAGCGCATCGACACCGCGTACTTCTCCTTCTCGAAGCCGAACGAGCCGGCCATGCCGCAGCAGCCCGAATCGAGCACTTCATACTCGAGCCCGGCTCGCTGCATCACCGCGAGCTCGTCGTCCATGCCGAGCACCGACTTGTGGTGGCAATGTCCATGAACGATGGCGCGCGCGTCGCGGCGAAACGGAAAGCGCGGCGCCTTGCGCTGCAGATACTCCGAGAGCAGGAACGTCTGGCCGGCGAGGCGCTTCGCCTGCTCGCTGAAAGGCAAGAGCTCCCCGAGCTCGGTGCGGAACACCGAGGCGCAAGCCGGTTCCAGCATTACCACCGGCGTGCCGGCGCGGATGTCCTCGCCCAGCGTTTCGAGAATCCGCACGAGATAGGCCTTCGCGCGGTCGAGCATCCCGAATTCATAGAGCGGCCGGCCGCAGCACAGCGGCCGCGTCGGCAGGCGTACGCGGCAGCCGGCCGCCTCCAGCACCTGCGCGGCGGCGTGCGCCACCTCGGGGTGAAAATAGTTGTTGAACGTGTCGGGCCAGAGCACGACATCCATACCGTCGCCTCGGGGCTGGTAGCTGCTTGAAAAGCTCTTCGTTGCGAACGGCGTCACGCGCCGCTCGTTCGCGATGCCGGCGATGCGCTTCACGAGGGCATTGTTCGAAAGGAAATTCGAAAGAGAAGGCATGTGCGAGGCGAGGCGCGCCCAGCGGTCAATCATGCCGAAGCCATACGCGTGCAGCGGGCGCAGCCGGCGGGCGTAATAGTGCGCCATGAACTCCGCCTTGTAGGTTGCCATGTCGACCTTCACCGGGCATTCGCTCCTGCAGCCCTTGCAGGACAGGCACAGGTCGAGCGCTTCTTTCACCGCCGGGCTCTTCCATCCCTCTTTGAGCGTGTCGGCGTTCAGCATCTCCCAAAGCAGGCGCGCGCGGCCGCGGGTGCTGTGCATCTCCTCGCCGGTCGCCATGTAGCTCGGGCACATGACGCCTTCCTGCTTGCGGCACTCGCCCACGCCCACGCAGCGCAGCATCGCGCGCGGGAAGCTGCCGGCGTCGTCCTTGTAGTGAAAATGCACCTGCACCGGCGGCGGGTCGTACGAAGTGCCCAGGCGCAGGTTCTGGTCGGCGCCGTAGGCATCCACCACCTTGCCGGGGTTCATGCGCCCGTCGGGATCCCAGGTAGCCTTGAACTCGCGGAACGCCTGCATGAGACGCGGCCCGAACATGGTCTCGAGCACCTCGGCCTTGGACTGGCCGTCGCCGTGCTCGCCGGAGATCGATCCGTCCACGCCGACCACCAGCTCGGCGGCCTCGTGCAGGAAGCGGCGGTAGGTGGCGATGCCCTCGGCGCTCTGCAGGTCGAAATCGATGCGCGTGTGCACGCAGCCCTGGCCGAAATGGCCGTACAGATCGCCGTCGTAGCCGTACTTGTCGAACAGCGCGCGCAGCTTGCGCAGGTACTCGCCCAGGCGCTCGGGCGGCACGGCGGAATCTTCCCAGCCCTCCCAGGTGAGCGGCTTGTTCGGCACGTGCGCGGTGGCGCCGAGCCCGGATTCGCGCACCTTCCAGATGGCGTGCTGCTCCTCGGGATCCTGGAAGATCCGGCAGGGGCGGCCGTCCCGCGCAGCGCGTTGCGCTTTCCCGGCGGCCTCTTGCGGCGTAGCGCCGCCGTACTCGACGATCAGCCAGCCGCGTCCTTCGGGCAGCAGCGTCACCTTGTCCGGATGCATGCCGAGCGCGCGCATGTCCCCGACCAGCCGGTCGTCGATGCCTTCCAGCGCGATCGGGCCGGTGCGCATCACGCGCGGCACATCGTCGCCGGCGTCGTAGACATCGTCGTAGCCGAGGACGAGCAGCGCGGTGCACGGCGGGGCGTCGACCAGGCGCAGCTCCGCCTCGAGCACCACAACGCAGGTGCCTTCCGAGCCCACCAGCGCCTGCGCGATGTCGAAGCCGCGCTCGGGAAGCAGCGCGCCCAGGTTGTATCCGGAGACGCGGCGCGGGATCTTCGGGTAACGCCGCCGTACTTCCTCGCCGTAGCGGTCGCGGATGCGCGCGAGCCGGGAACCGATCGCGGCGTCTCCCGCATCGCCTTTTCCGACCCGCATGCGCTTACCGCGGTACGTGAGGACGTCGAGCGCGAGCACATTGTCGACCGTGTTGCCGCCCATCACCGAATGCGGACCGCAGGAATTGTTGCCGATCATCCCGCCCAGCGTGTTGTGGTTGTGGGTGGCGGGATCGGGCGCGAAGGTGAGGCCGTGCCGGCGTGCGGCTTTGCGCAAGTCGTCGAGCACTACCCCGGGCTGCACGCGCGCACGCTTGCCCGCCGGGTCGATCTCGAGCACACGGTTCATGAACTTGGAAAAGTCGAGCACTACCGCCTCGTTGCAGCATTGGCCGCACAGGCTGGTGCCGCCGCCGCGCGAAAGCAGCGGCGCGTCGTGCTCGCGGCACAGGCGCACGGTCTCCACCACGTCGGCGACCTTCCTGGGGATCACCACGCCGATCGGGGTCTGGCGGTAATTGGACGCGTCGGTGGCGTAGAGGGCGCGGCTGCCCGGGTCGAAGCGCACTTCCCCCTCGATGGAACGCGCCAGCGCCGTGGCCAGCCCCGGGCCAGCCTCCCTCATGCCAGTGACGCGCGATAGCGTTCGGCATCGGCGGCCTTGAGCTCGATGCCCAGTCCCGGCCGCGAGCGGTCGGGGCCGAGGGCGCCGTCCTGAGGCTCGCGAAAGCCGTCGAACAGCATCCGCTCGATGCGCACGTGATCGTGGAAGTGCTCCAGATGCACCGCACGACGGGCGGCGCAGCACGGGGCGATGTGCAGCGAAGGCGCGCAGTGGCTGGACAGCGGCACGCCGAAGGCGTCGGCGAGCGCGGCGACCGCCATGAATCCGGTGATGCCGCCGCAGCGCGTGGCGTCGGCCTGCAGGACGTCGACAGCCTGCGCCTCGAGCATGCGCCGAAAGTACGGCAGGTCGTAGCCGTATTCGCCGGCGCTTATGTCCATGCCGGCCGGTCCGCGGTCGCGCAGCAGGCGCAGGCCCTGCAGATCGTCCGAGGACACCGGTTCCTCGAACCAGACCACGCCGCTTTCCGAGAAGCGCTGCGCCTGCTCCAGAGCCTGCTTGCGCTCGTAGGCGCCGTTCGCGTCGACGAAAAGCGCGGTCTTGGTGCCGATCGCGTCGCGCGCCTGTTTCACGCGGTCGCCGTCCACGGCGGCATCGCGGCCCACTTTCATCTTCACGAATGGCAGGCCGCCGGCCGCCCATTCGCCGAGCTGGGCGCGCACTTCCCGGATCGAGTAGCTCGTGAAGCCGCCGCTGCCGTAGACCGCGATCGCATCGCGCGCCGTTCCGAGCAGGGCAGCGAGCGGCGCGCCAAGCAACTTGCCCTTCAGGTCCCAGAGCGCCGCATCGACCGCGGAAATCGCCATGGACGCGATGCCGGGCCGGCCCAGGTTGCGGATGGCGCGCACCATCTCGGCGAAGCGCGCCGGCGGGTCGAGCGGCTCGCGGCCCTCGACGAGCGGCAGCAGCCGGTCCTTGATCAACGCTGCGGTCGCCTTGTCGGCATAGGTGTAGCCGAAGCCGTGGGTGCCCGCGGCATCGAGATGCACGCAGACCAGCGTAGTCGAGCGCCACTCCAGCGTGCCGTCCGACTGCAGCGCTTCCGTCGGGACCGTGTACGCCGCGACCGATGCGCGTTCCATGCGAGGGCAGGACAGGCGACCCTGCATCTCGATGCTCGTTCCTCCGCTCTCTGGGTCAGATTTTCAGCGCTGCTTGCCGCTTTCTTCAGCGGGCGCGCCGCTTTGTCCAGCTGAGGCCGAGCCCTCGGCGATGCCAAGCGCGCTAAGCGTCTTCGCGTTGAGCTGGCCGGTGGGCTGCATGCCCTGGGCCTTCTGGAACTGGCGCACGCCGGAGCTGGTGCGCGCACCCCAGATGCCGTCCACCGGGCCGGCGTCGATGCCCTTGTCGGAAAGCGTCTGCTGCACGTTGCGCACCAGCTGCTCGCTTACGGCTTTCGTCGGCTCCTGCTTGCCCTGCTCGCCGCTGGCGGCAAGCGGCGGCTTGCCCTCGGGATCGAGGAACTCGGCGAGATTTTCGCGCAGGTTGTGCAGGTCCTGGCGCCCCATGATGGCGAGATACTCGGGGCGGCTTAACGTGCCGTTGTTGTCGTCGTCGACCTGGCTGAACTGGTCGGCAAGCTTCGGGTTTGCCTGAGCCTCGCTTTTCGTAAGCTGGCCGTCGTTGTTCTTGTCCATCTGATTGAAGTTCGGCACGTCGGCGGCGTGAAGCGGACCGGCCAGGGCGAGCGCGACTGCTGCAGGCAGAATGGATACGGTAAGGCGCATATTCATATAAGACCTCCTTGATGGATTTGCGGAAGAACTCGCAAAGCGCGTGCCATGCGCCGTCCGCCCGGGCACAACGCGTGCAACGCCTGGTGGTGGGCCACTCAGCAAAGCCCTGCATCCTTGTGGCGGCCAGCCGGAAGTCCAGCCACATCGTCGCCCGGTGCCTGGACGGGTTCGCCGAGCTTCACTACGTCTTCACCATCGAGGAAGCGCTCGTGCGCCTCGCGCAAGGCGGCATCCATGCGATCGTGGCCGGGCTGCACTTCGACGACTCGCTGATGCCGGTGCTGCTCGACAAGGTGAAGAGCAACCCCGCGACCCGCGACCTTCCATTCCACTGCTGCCGGTTCCTGCCGAGCTGCCTGAATCCGGCGGCGATGGCGGCCGTGCACCGGGCGTGCAGGGAACTGACGCAGCTCGACCTCATCGATCTGCCCGAATGGCACGCACGTTACGGCTGGGAGGCCGCGGCCGAGCGCTTTCGCGCGGTGATCGCGAGCCGCCTGCCGCCCTGAGGGCTCTGCAGCCCTCGGGCGGCCATCCGCTTATTGGCTCACCTTCGCGGCCTGACGCCGTCCCACCATTCCTTGGCCGAGGCGGTCACCATGCGCACCGAATCCGGGTCGCGCTTGATGAGCGCCGAAAGGTAGGCCTTGGCCTGCTCGAAAGTGATGTGCGGCGGCAGCGGCGGCACGTTGGGGTCCGTGACCATCTCCAGCACCGTGGGCTTGTCGGCGGCGAGCGCGCGCTCCCAGGCGGGCCCGATATCCTCCGGCCGCTCGACCCGGATGCCGCCCAGGCCGAGCAGGCGCGCGTATTCCGCATACGGGAAATCCGGTACCACCTGCGAGGTTTCGAACTTCGGGTCGCCCTGCATCGCGCGCTGCTCCCAGGTCACCTGGTTCAGGTCGCCGTTGTTCAGCATCATCACGGTGAGGCGCGGATCGCGCCATTCCTTCCAGATCTTGGCGATGGTGATGAGGCCGTTCATGCCGTTCATCTGCATGGCGCCGTCGCCGAGCAGCGCGATCACCGGGCGCTCGGGATGCGCGTACTTCGCCGCGATGGCGTAGGGCACCGCGGGGCCCATGGTGGCCAGGCCGCCCGAAAGCGATGCCATCATGCCGCGCCGGATCTTCAGGTCGCGCGCATACCAGTTGGCGGCGGAGCCGGAATCACAGGTAAGGATGCAGTTGTCCGGCAGCCGCGGCGAGAGCTCCCAGAATACGCGCTGGGGGTTGATCGGCTTTGCTTCGTTCATGGCGCGCGCTTCGAGCACCTGCCACCAGCGGGCCACGCTCGCCTCGATCCCGCTGCGCCACTGCCGGTCGGTCTTTTTCATGAGGAAAGGCATCAGCGCGCGCAGCGTCTCCTTGCTGTCGCCGACGAGATTCACGTCCATCGGGTAGCGTAGGCTGAGCATGCGCCCGTCGATGTCGATCTGCACGCCGCGCGCCTGGCCTTCCTCCGGCAGGAATTCGGAATACGGGAATCCCGAGCCCACCATGAGCAGCGTGTCGCAACCGGTCATCATTTCCCAGCTCGGCGTAGTGCCGAGCAGGCCGATGGAGCCGGTCACGTACGGCAGCTCGTCGGGCAGCGCGGCCTTGCCGAGCAGGGCCTTGGCCACGCCGGCGCCGAGGAGCTCCGCGACTTCCATGACCTCATCGGTCGCGTGCAGCGCCCCGGCGCCCACGAGGATCGCCACGCGCTTGCCGGCATTGAGCACTTCGGCGGCGTGCTTCAGCTCGTGGGCGTTGGGCGCGCCCGCGGCCGCGGTGTAGCCGATGCCGGTGTGGACCGTGCCGTGCTTGTGTGGCGGGACCTTGACCGCGTCGAGCTCCTGCACGTCGTTCGGGAAGATGAGGCAGGTGACGGTGCGCCGGTCCATGGCGATGCGCATCGCGCGGTCGACCAGGTGGCGCACCTGCGCCGGGTTCATCGCCGTGTGCACGTACTCGTGCGCCACGTCCTTGAAGAGCGTCATCAGGTCGACTTCCTGCTGGTAGTCGCCGCCCATGGCGGCGCGCTTCTGCTGGCCGATGATGGCGAGCACCGGCTGGTGGTCGAGCTTCGCGTCGTACAGCCCGTTCAGCAGGTGGATCGCGCCCGGGCCCGAGGTCGCAAGGCACACCCCCACCTCGCCCGTGAACTTGGCGTGGGCGCAGGCCATGAAGGCGGCGAGTTCCTCGTGGCGCGCCTGCACGAACTGCAGCTTGCCCGCGGGCGTTCCCTCGGCGCGCCCGAAGGCGCCCATGATGCCGTTGATGCCGTCGCCCGGATAACCGTAGACGCGCCGCACGCCCCATTGCGCGAGGCGCGCCAGCAGAAAATCTCCCACCGTGGTTTTCGCCATGATTCGCTACTCCTTTTCTGCGCAGAACAGCTTGAAGGACCGCACCTCGTGATGGAAGCCGATCGCCGGTTCACCAGGCTTTCGGCCTGCTTGAGGAACCGCGCGCCGCCACCTGCTGCAGCGGCGGCTCCACCACCGCCTGAGCCTTCGGCTCGAAGGACTCGATATACGTGCGCCCGGTGAACTGCACCCCGGGCGGGCGGTATTCCTTGCCGGAGAAAAAGCTCGCCCAGCATCCCTGCTCGCCCTCCGGGACGATGAAAAGATCGCCGGGTCCTAATGAGCGCAATCGCAGCACGACGCTTCCTCCAAATACGGCACACCGCAAGCTGCGTTCCCCTTGGAGCCGCGGCCGCGGCCGGCACGGGAGTTGCGGTGCGGTCGGCGATCGATGCCGCCACCAGTCATCTCCTGGAAGAGTGCCGCATGGTGCTGCCGGGCATCCAGGCGCTGTTCGGCTTTCAGCTCATCGCGGTGTTCTACGCCCGCTTCGTGGCATGCCGCCGCTCGCCGGCGGCGATACGAGCGGCGGCGACGCTAGCGACCGGGGTCTTCAAGGCGCTCGCGCGCCACGTTGACGACGGCAGGGCCGCCATCGGCCGGGAAGCTGAAGGCCTGCGGCGCCATGCGCAGCGCCGGCTGATCGAGCCCCCAGGCCTCGTCGTAGTCGAACAGGAGGAAAAGCACGAGCCCGCTGTTCATGTCGATCACCGCCTCCTCGATCTCGCCGGCATGCGTGCCGGTGCGGTCGCTGACGCGGCGGCCAACGAGCTCGCTCGCGCGTACGTGTTGCTTGAGGGGCGCATCGGCCGGCAGCCGCGGCTCGCTTTGCGCGTCGATCGAGGCGCCATCGCGCAGCGTGCGTGGAGCCACCTGCAGCGTCACGCGCGAGCCGCCCGGCTCGGGCGCCAGCGATTTCAGCGGGACGGGGAACAGCTCTTCGCCCAACGTCCCCCAGCCGTTGAAGCCTACGATCGCGTAGCTCACCCGCGAATTGCGCACGTCAACCACGAGGTCCTGTACCCGGCCGAGCCGGTCGCCTTGCATGTCGATCACCGGCTTGCCGAGCAGCTCGCTCGCCGGCATCCGGATCCACCCGGCGGCGAGCGCGATGGGCGGCGCGAGGAGCGCCGCCAGCACGCTACCCCACTTCCATGGGGACATAGATGGCACCCTCGCCACGACGCACGAGCAGCGCCACGGTCTCGCCTTTCTTCTGCGCCTCGATCAGCTTGTTGAACTCCTCGATGCTCTTGAAGCGCGCCTGGTTGACCGCCACGATGACGTCGCCGCGCCGGATCGGCGTGCGCGCCGCGGCGGCGCCCTGGGCGATGTCGGTGACGACCACGCCGAACTCGACCCCGAGCTTCTTGCGCTCGTCCGGCGCGAGCTCGCGCACGGAAAGGCCGAGCTTGCTGGGCTTGTCGTCCGAGGGTGCCTTGCCGGCCGCCGCTTGTTCCGCCCGTGGCTGGAGCTCGCCGACCGTCGTGGTCACGGTCTGGCGTTCGCCTTTGCGCCAGATCTCGAGCTTCGCCTGCTGGCCGGGCTTGGTGTTGCCCACCAGGCGCGGCAGCATGTTGCCTTCTTCGATCGTCTTGCCGTTGTAGCTGAGAATCACGTCGCCGACTTGCAGGCCGGCCTTTTCCGCCGGGCTGCCCGGCTCGACCTGCACCACCACCACGCCATTGGCGGAATCCAGCTTGAAGGACTGCGCCAGCTCCTTGGTGACCGGCTGGATGCCGATGCCCAGGCGGCCGCGCGTCACCTTGCCGTGCTCGCGCAGCTGCTTGGAGACATCGAGCGCCTCTTCGATGGGGATGGCGAAGGACACGCCCATGTAGCCGCCGGTGCGGCTGTAGATCATGGAGTTGATGCCGACCACTTCGCCGTCGAGGTTGAGCAGCGGCCCTCCGGAGTTGCCGGGATTCACGGCCACGTCGGTCTGGATGAACGGCAGGTAGGTCTCCGCGGGCAGCGCGCGCTCGGTGGCGCTGACGATGCCGGCCGTGATGGTGTTAGCGAATCCGAACGGCGAGCCGATGGCCGCGACCCATTGGCCAGGCTCCAGCGTGCTGGACTTGCCGAGCTTCACCACCGGCAGGTTGTCCTGATCCACCTTGAGCAGCGCCACGTCGGTGCGCTCGTCCGTGCCCACCACTTGCGCCTTGAACTCGCGCTTGGCGTCGGCCATGCGCACCGTCACTTCCTTCGAACCGGCCACGACGTGCGCGTTGGTGAGGATGTAGCCGTCCGGGCTGATGATGAACCCCGAGCCGATGCCCTGGCCGCCCGGCCCTTCGCCCTGCCCCGGCGGCCCGCCTTCCGGCATTTCGGGCATGAACCGGCGGAAGAACTCGTAGAACGGATCATCGGGCGACAGCCCCGCCGGCCCGCCTTGGGCAGCGGCGCGTGTAGTGATTACGTTGACGACCGCCGGTCCCTGCTTTTTCACGAGCGCGGTGAAATCCGGAAGGTTGGCCTCCCGGGTTGGCGCGGTGGCGCCCTGTGACGGGGATTGAGCCTGGGCGGCGGCGGGCGCGGCCAGCACGGCCGCTAGAACGAAGGCGAGGACTTTCATGGCGGGGCCTTTGGGGATCGGGACGGAGAAGCTCGATGCAATCGGCGGGCCCGCTATTCGAGGCGCTCGCGGGAGTAGTTGAGCGCCACCTTGTCGCCCAGATCGCGCGGCAGCGACAGCGCCTCGACAGGGACGGTGACCAGCGCCTGTCCGGCCTGCCAGTCGTCTCTGCGATCGATGATCACTCCGCCCACCCGGCGTCGGTCGAGATCCACCAGGACGTCCCGAATCTCGCCGAAATCGCGGTGCAGGCGGTCGACTACCTCATGGCTGACCAGGCGGCTTGCGCGCATCGAAGGCCAGCGGGGCTCGGCAAAGGCGGTCGGGCGGGTGTCGTCGGGCTCCGTCAGGATGTAGCGCCGGCCGCCCGCCTCGGGCAGCAGCCGGCTCACCGGCAAAGCAACGCCGTCGACCACCACCGAGCGCAGCGCCCCGTTGCGCGCGTCGAACACCAGGTCGCCGATTTCGCCGAGCGCCTCGCCACCCTTGTCTATGAGCCGGCTGCCGAAAAGCTCCGTTGCGCGTACCTGCGCCTTGTTGTCGGCGTGCAAGGGCGCGGCGGGAGCGAGCAGGGCACCCGCCAGGAGCACGAGGATCAGCTTCATTGCGTGCGCATGGCGGTGAACTCGTCCCGACTGATCCGGTCATCGCGATCGAGGTCGACGGCGATCCAGTTTCTGCGGCCGACGATACCGCTATCGAGCTCGGAATCCTCGATAAAACCATTGCCGTCGCGATCGAGCCGCTCGAAGAGATTGACGCCGCCGGCGGGTGTGGTGGCGCCGGCGGCGGCGGAGGGCTCGGCGAGCACCAGGTTCTCGCGCCACGGCGACATCGAAAATCGGCTGAGCTCGAGCCGCTGCATACGGCCCGGCGCCTCGTGCAGCCGCACGAGCGCGTGCGAAACCCTGCCGGTTTGCGGGTCGATGGAAAGATCGCTGATGACGCCCAAGTCGACGCCGGGCTCGTTCTCGAACTCCCAGCCGATCAGCTCGCTCGCGCGTGCCAGCGTCATTCCGGCGCGCGGCTCTGCGATGCCGCGGGTCGCGTTCGGCAATACGGCGTATTGCCTGCCCGGCGTAAACGATAGTCGCTCGAGGGGCTCGGTGATCAACCGGTGCTCCATGTCGAGCACGACGTAGTGCACGCGGCTGTTATGCAAGTCCACCACCAGCTCGTCGATGCGGCCTTTGGTGCCGGCATCCCGGTTGCGCACCTCCATGCCGATCAGCTGGCTTGCCGGCAGGGTGGCGGACCCGAGCGTCAGGATGGCGTTGGGCTGGGCCGGCGGAAAACGCAGCGCATCGAATGGCACCTTGCGCTTTACGCCGTTCGCTGCCGCCTCCAGGGAAACCTCGGCGTGCAGCACGCGCCCGCTTTCCAGCTCGAAGAAGACGTCGCGGATGGTTCCGTAATCGGCGCCGGTCGGATGATCGATCGGCCTGCCGAGGATCGCTTTGGCCCGCATGAGGTAGCCGCCGGCATTGCCCGGCGGAACCTGAGTGCGCGACTCCAGCACCAGCTGGCCGCGCGCAAGCCCGGGCCGCAGCGCGGTGATCGGTGCGGCGCGCACTTCGCGCTGGTTACGGCTGGTCTCGGCTTTTTCGACGATCGCATAGCGCACGTAACCGGCAGCGACGTCCACTGCAAGGTCGTGAATCGTCCCGAGCTGCGCGCCTTCAGCGTCGGCCACGCGGGCACCCAGCAGCGCGCCTGCGCTTACCGGCGCCGCCTGCGCGCCGCACGCCAGCAGCAGCGTCCCGATAAGCGCGCCGGCGCGAAAAGATGCAAAGAGAAAGTTGTTCACGGGCTGCACGCCGTCCCCGGTGCAACGGCCGTGCCCGGAACGGCCTTTGCACGGCAGGCGCCATTTACACGAGGAGGTCCTATGGATCGCAAATTCTTGGTTAGCGTGGTGGCGGCTGCTTTCCTGGGCGGCGCAGGAGCGGCATCCGCGCAAAGCAGCGGCGCAACTGCGCCCACCAACTACGGCGAGTCGATGGTACGCCTGCAGCAGGCGGCGCAGAAGCTGCGTGAGGCGGTGCAGGCGATGGCGCAGCAGCCCGCCGGTGAGCGGCGCAATGCCGCAGCAGACGAAGCCCGCGAAGCCATCGTGGAGACGCAGCGCGCCATGATCGACCTGCCGCCGGAGCTGCGCATGGGGGCGGGCACCGAGCCCAATTACACGAAGTCGATGGAGCGACTGCAGGAGGCGGCGCAGCGCCTGCGCGATGCAGTGCAGGCGATGGCGAAGCAGCCTGCCGGACCGCGGCGCAACGAAGCCATGCAGCAGGCGAACCAGGCGCTGTTCGACACCCAGCAGGCGATGGTGCAGCTGCCGCCGGACCTGCGCACCAGCCAGAAGCGTTGAGGTTTCTCCCGCTGAACGCGTTACAGCGGGCCGATGTATGGATTGCGCATTTTCCGGCCCGGCCGCGCGCGGTCATCGCGGGAACGGGGCTTGCGAAATCCGATGGCTGAACCTTCAACGCCATAGGAGGAAATGATGCATTCGATGAAGCTTCTCGCAGTAGGTGTAGCCGCGGCCTTCGCCGCAACCGGCGCCATGGCGCAGAACCAACAGGATAAGCCGCAGTCCTCCGGCCCCAGCCAGAGCAGCAAGAAGCAAAGCGGCTCGAGCGGCGCAACCGCGGCCGCCAACGCTCCGCTCATCGTGCTGGTGCCGGTTCAGGTGGCGAGCCGGGACAGTTTCAGCAATGGCTGCTGGGCGCGCTTGTACGACAGCACCAACTTCGAGGGCAACCAGCTGTCGCTGGTCGGTCCGGTCGACATGCCGAACATGCGCACCGCATTCGGCACGGATTGGAGCGGTGAATTCGACAGCATCGCCGTCGGGCCGAAGGCCAGGCTGACCGTGTACGACAATGAGAACTACGAGCAAAGGGCGGCGACCTTCAAGCCCGGGCAGAAGGTGGCGGACCTAGACGAAAAGCTGGGCTTCTTCGAGGACATCAGCTCGGTCAAGGTGGCGTGCACGGGCGGCTCGCCCACAGCGCAGTCCGGCCAGGGCGGCAGCAGCGCCTCCTCGGGCGGCAGCGCCTCCTCGGGATCGACGTTCCAGCGGCTTGATACCGATAACGACGGCAGCTTGAGCCGGTCCGAGTACAGCAAGTACCGCAAGTAAGCGCCTAAGGCGGGCGCAGCGGCTTCGGTCCCGAATCCGGCGCGAAGCCGCTGCGGCGCCAAGGTAGGAGGCTGAGCGCCTAGCCGATCTGCACCGGAACGTAAAGGCGCGCGTTGCCGCGCTGCACGAGGATGGCCAGGTTGCCGCCCGCGCCCTCTACCGCGTTTCGCAGCTCGTCGATGGAGCGCACCGGGGTGCCGTTGACACCGACGATGATGTCGCCGGCGCGCAGGCCGGCCTTGGCCGCCGGCCCCTCGGCCTGCTCGATCTCCAGCCCCTTGTCGCCGGGCCGCACGGACACGCCGAGCTTGCCCTGCTGCAGGGCCGGCGCGCCCGCGACGCTGGTGCGCTCCGAAGGCATTTCGCCTACGGTGAGCTGCATCTGCCGCTCGGCGCCCTTGCGCACGACGCCCACCTTTACGGTCTCGCCGGGCTTGGTCTCCGCCACCAGCGCCGGCAGCTCGCCGGAGCTCGCGATCGGCTTGCCGTTGAAGGCCACGACCACGTCGCCCGCCTGCAGGCCGCCGTCAGCGGCCGGACCGCCGGGCTCGATGCCCGAAACGAGCGCGCCGCGCGGCTTGTCCAGGCCGAACGACTGCGCGAGCGCCGGGGTCACTTGCTGGACGGTCACGCCGATGCGCCCGCGCGTCACCTTGCCGTGCGCCACGAGCTGCTCCTTGACCTTCATCGCCACGTCGATCGGGATGGCGAACGACATCCCCATGTAGCCGCCCGTGGTGCTGTAGATCTGCGAGTTGATGCCGATCACTTCGCCCGCCATGTTGAAGAGCGGCCCGCCGGAGTTGCCCGGGTTCACCGCGACGTCGGTCTGGAGGAACGGCACGAGGCGCTCGTTCGGCAGGTTGCGCGACTTGGCCGACACGATGCCCGAGGTGACGGAGTGGTCCATGCCGAACGGCGAGCCGATCGCCGCCACCCATTCGCCGACCCGCGTCTTCGCCGGGTCGCCGATCTTCACGGTCGGAAGGCCGGATGCTTCGACCTTGACGACCGCGACGTCGGTCATGCGATCCACGCCGACCACCTTGGCCGTGAATTCGCGCTTGTCCGACAGCTTCACGGTCACTTCGCCGGCGCCGTCGACCACGTGCGCATTGGTGAGGATCGTGCCGTCCGGGCTGACGACGAAGCCCGAGCCCACGCCCTGCGCGGGCGCGGGGTTCGGCATGAGGCGGCCCTCGGGCCGCGGAACGCCGAAGTGCCGGAAGAATTCGTCGAGCTGGGGCGGCGCCTGCTCGGGCAGCGAGGCGCGCTGCACCTTGCTCACCTCGATCTTCACTACCGCCGGCCCGTGCTGCTCGACCAGCGAGGCGAAGTCTGGAAGGGCGCTCGCCGCTGCTTGTGCGGCGAAGGGCTGTACGGCCACCGCATTGGCATTGCGCACGCCGGGAAGCGTCACTTCGCTGCAGCCCGCTGCCAGTACCGAGGCAACGGCGAGCGCGATCAGCGGGCGCTTGAAGGTTGCTGCTGAGTTCATGCTGTCTCCTGGGTTCGTTATGAGCCGGGGCGCCAGCTTGACCCGCGACGCTTAGCTGGCGCTTAAGGCGTCGCTTGGTCTGCGGCCGGCGCAACCAAGCGCGTCGTCAGCCCACGGCCCTGCAGGCCCTCGGCCAGCTCCACGCGAGCGCCATGGAGCTGGGCCACCCGGCGCACGATCGCCAGACCGAGCCCGCTGCCGCCTTCCGGCGCCGCCGCGCCGCGATAGAAGCGATCGAACACCCGCTCGCGCTCGGCAGCGGGAATCCCCGGGCCGTCGTCGCTCACCTGAAGAATCGCCAGACCTTCCGCGCCCGTCGTGCTTACCTGCACTTCACCGCCCGCCGGTGTGTAGCGGATGGCGTTGTCGACCAGGTTCGTGGCGAGAAGGCGCAGCGCTTCCTCCGCGCCCCGTACACCGGCGGGCTGGGCGCGCGCGAGGTGCAGCCGGACGCCTTTCTGCGTCGCCAGAGGCGACAGCTCCCGGACCACCGCACGCGCAACTTCATCCAGGGCCACGCGCTGCGGCGCGTGCTCGACGGCTTCCGGCTCGAGCCGCGCCATGGCCAGGAGCTGCTGCACGATGCGCTCCGCGCGCTGCGCTCGCTCCTTCAGGCCGGCAATGGCGGTGGCGCGCTCGTCGCCGCCCCGGGCCCGCTCGAGGAGCTGGATCTGCAGCTTGAGCGCGGTGAGCGGCGTGCGCAGCTCGTGCGCCGCGTCGGCGGCGAAGCGGCGCTGCACGTCGAACGCCTCGCGCAGGCGCGCGAGAAGGTTGTTCAGCGCGCCGACGAGCGGAGCCACTTCCTCGGGCACCCGCTCGGCGGGCAGCGGCTCGAGCGCCGGGGCGCTGCGCGCGCCGACGGCGCTGGCCAGGCGCGAAAGCGGCGCGAAGCCGCGGTCCAGGATCAGCCACACCAGCACCGTGAGCAAGGGCAGCGCGCCGAGCACCGGAACGAGCACGCGCAGCGCGGCGGCTGCTGCGCGCTGGGTGCGCTCGGCCGTCGGCTGCGCCGCCTGGATCACCTGCGCGCCCGCGCGCAGAGTGAACATGCGCCACTCGCGTCCCTCGTGGGGCAGGGTCGAGAAGCCGGGCGTAAGGGTCAAGGGCAGCGGCGTGGTGGCATTCGAGAGGTAGCTCGCGAATCCGTGCCGGTCCCAGATCTGCACCACGACGCGGCGACCGTGCTCGCCCGCCGGCGAACCGAGCGGTCGCAGATCCAGCAGCGCGTGATCCCGCAGCGACAGCGCCACCTGGCGAAGCTCCTCGTCCAGCAGCGCCTGCACCTCGGAGCGCGCGGCGTAGTAGGTGGCCGCGCTCGCCAGCAGTCCGCACGCGAGCACCGCGCCGAGCAGCGCGAGCAGCAGGCGGCGCCGCAGCGACACTAGGTCACCGGCATGGAATAGCCGACGCCGCGCTCGTTGCGGATGAGATCGGCGCCCAGCTTGCGCCGAAGGTTGTGCACGTGGACTTCGACCGCATTGCTCGCCACTTCTTCGCCCCAGCCGTAGAGCCGCTCCTCGAGCTGCGCCCGCGACAGCACGCTCCCCGGCCGCTCGATGAGCGCTTCGAGCACCGCATACTCGCGCGCGGACAGCGCTACGGGCCTGCCGCTCACGCGCACTTCGCGCCTCGCCGGGTCCAGCGTAATCGCACCGTGCCGCACGATCCCCGCCGTGCGTCCGGCGGCGCGCCGGGTCAGGGCCCGCACCCGGGCGGCCAGCTCGTCCAGGTCGAAAGGCTTAACCAGGTAGTCGTCGGCGCCCGCATCCAGCCCGCGCACGCGGTCGGCCACGGCGTCGCGCGCCGTAATGACGAGCACCGGGACCGGGTTGTCGAGCGCGCGCAGCCGGCGCAGTACCTCGATGCCGTCGCGCCGCGGCAGCCCCAGGTCGAGCAGCACCGCACCGTAGCGCTCGCCGCGGATCGCTGCTTCGGCCTCCAAGCCGTCACGCACCCAATCAACCGCGTGGCCTTCCTGCACCAGCCCGTCGCGGATGTTTTCGCCGATCATGCGGTCGTCTTCCACCAACAAAAGGCGCATGCCACCACCTTTGCAAGTTGCGTACGCGGCCAAGGCTGCGCCGCTTAAGCCCTCCTTAAGCCGGCCGGCCTAGGTTGCGGCGATGGCTTATCGCTTGAACGCGCTGCGCGGCAGCTGCATCACGGCAAGGGACGGTCCCGCCGGCCTGCTGAACGACGTGTTATTCGAACAGGACACCCTCGCGCCGCATTACGTGGCCATTGACCAGGGCGACCGGTTTCCGGGGCGGCGGGTACTTGTGCCGGCGGCGCGCGTAGCGCTGGATCCGTCGGCCGGGATGCGGGTGGACCTGACACGCGAGCAGCTCAGGCGCTGCATCAGCGCGGACAAGCACGCGCGGCTGGTAAGCGGCCGGGCACTGTGGGGCTATCGCATCGAGGCGAGCGGGCGTCCCATCGGGCATGCCGATGACCTGCTCCTCAACGGTGACTGGTCGGTTGCCGGCCTGGTCGCGGCGACGCGCGACTGGCTGCTTCCGGGACGCAAGCTGGAAATCGCGGCCTCAGCGATCGTCGCGCGAGACGCCGCCAGGCGCACCTTGCGCGTGGACCTTCGCCTCGAGCCTCGCGTGCAGCACACGGGCCGTTAAGGCTCCCTTAAGCCGGCGCGAGGGAGGATAAAATCTGCATGAAACGCTTCGTGGCATTGCTGCTCGGCACGTCGGCGCTCGTCCTGGGTCCTGCCCACGCGCAGCCCAAAGAGCAGCTCGTCCCGGCCATGTCGGCGGGCATGCGCGATTACCTGCACATGCTGAACGCCCGCGACGGCGGCATCAATGGGGTGAGGTTCACCTGGCCGAAGAACGCCGACGATGCGCGCGCCTTTCCGTACGTGTATCCGGTGATCACGACGTACTGGGACCAGGCCGCTGCCATGGTGCGCTACATGGGCGAGGAGGAGGGCGGCTTCGAGAAGCTGCGCGACCGCAAGATCGCGCTGCTGCATCACGACTCGGCGTACGGCAAGGAGCCCATCGCGGTGCTCGCCGACCTGGCGAAAAAGTACGGTTACGGCCTGAGCACCATCCCGGTGCCGCCTCCCGGAAGCGAGCAGCAGCCGCAGTGGCTGCAGATCCGCGAGCTGCGCCCCGACTGGGTGATCGTGTGGGGTTGGGGCGAGATGAGCTCGGCCGCGCTGACAAGCGCGGCGAAGATCGGTTATCCGCGCGGCCGCATGCTGGGCGTATGGTCCTCGGGCGCCGAAGAGGACGTCGTCCCGGCGGGCCAGGCCGCCAAGGACTTCGTCGTCGCGGGCTTTCACGCCGCGGGCGACACCTACCCGGTAATGGCCGCCATCCGCAAGTACGTCTACGGCAAGGGGGGCGGCGAACTGGCGGATCCGTCGGGCGTCGGCTCGCTCTACTACAACCGCGGCGTGGTGTTCGGCATCATGACCGCGGAGGCGGTGCGCGTGGCGCAGCAGCGCTTCGGCAACGGCAGGCCGGTGAGCGCCAAGCAGGTGCAATGGGCGCTGGAGCACCTCGACCTCGACGCGCGCCGGCTGAAGGCGCTCGGCGCCGCGGGCTTCATGCCGCCGCTCGCGACCCGATGCAGCGATGGCGCCGGCTCGGGCCGGGTGCGCTTCATGCGCTGGGACGGCCGCCGCTGGAACGCGATCAGCGACTGGGTGGCGCCGCTGCCCGAGGATCGCCGCAGGCAAAACGGCATCGCGCCGCGCAAATGCTCCGCCGAGTGATCCTCGCCGCGATGGTTCTGCTTGCCTGCGGGACGGCCCGGGCCGAGCCCCCCATCGCCGCGTTCGCGCCGGCGCAGCTGCGGCTGGCCGAAGACGTCCTGCAGCGCGCCGAGGAAGCGCTCGCGCAGCGCGACTACGAGCTCGCGCGGCGCCTGGCCGCGCAGGCCGGCCTCGACGCGCGCCTCGCCTACGGCATGACCGACTCGGCGTTCCTGCGGCGCGACGCCGCGCGGGTGCACGAGCGCAGCGCGCGCCTGCGCTGGCTCTCCCTGCAGCGCAACGGCATCCCGGTCAGCGCGCAGCGCTGAGCCAGGTCATGGCCTCCTCGTAGGAGGTGAAGGCCTGCATCTCGACGCCCTTGTTCTCGGCGCACAGGGCGAAGAAGCTGGCGTGGTCGAAGCGCTCGGTCGGGCACAGGATCGCGGTGCGGCCGGCGAAGGTCCTCGGGTACTTCACCAGGCGGTCGGCGAGGTACCACAGGTCGGTCGCCGACAGCGTGCTGGCGGACTCGCGCGTATCGACCAGGATGTCGAACTCCTCCAGCGGATCGGACACGCTCACCACCTCGCGCAGCAGCTGCTCGCTTTCCTCGAGGTTGAGCGCGCCGTCCGGCTTCGCGGAGACGAAGTCGCGGGCGTTGATGATGCGGATGTGGCGCGCCATGGGGCACCGCTTCCTGCACGCAAAGACTACACTCGCGGCAACGGCGCCGATAGCGCGGCGCGGCGACCTCGCTCGACATCGACGCCGCGCAACGACAGCAGCCCGAGGACGAAGTACAGGCCGGTGGCGAAGATCGCCAGGCGATGGTTGCCGGCGAACGCCCAGGTGACCGCGCCGTAGGTGAGCGGGCCGAAGATGCTCGCGGCCTTCATCGCCAGTCCCCACAGCCCGAAGAACTCCGCGAGCCGCGCCGGCGGCGCGAGGTAGCCGACGATCGCGCGCCCCGCCGCCTGCGCCGAGCCCATGCACAGGCCGGCCAGGTTGGCCGCGACCCAGAAGGAAGCGGACGACTGGGAAAGCCCGGCCACGACCACCACGGCGATCCAGCCGACGAGGGTGAGCGCGACCGCCCGCACGTGCCCGATCGCATCCTGCAGGTAGCCGAAGCCGAAGGCGCCCAGCGCCGCCGTGACGTTCACCACCAGGATCAGCACGATGGTCTGCTGCATGGTGAACTTCATCGCCTGCTCGGCGTAGATCGCGGCGAGCGACACCACCGCGGTGATGCCGGCCTGGTAGAACAGCACGCACACCAGGAAGCGCCGCAGGTCGCGGAAGTCCCTGGAATGCTGCAGCGTCTGCTTCACTCGCTGCCACGGGTTGGCGAATTTTCCCTGGGGCGCGGCGCGCTCCTTCAGCCACAGGAACGTGGGCGTCGCCGCGAGGGCGAAGAACGCCGCGGTGATCAGCATGGTGACCGGGACCGCGCGCACCGCTTCTTCGCCGCTTCCCAGAATGTAGAAAAGGCACAGGCCGAGCGCGGCGATGCCGCCGAGGTAGCCGAAGCTCCAGCCCCAGCCCGACACGCGCCCCATGGCGCGCGAGTCGGCGAGCTCCGGCAGGAACGCCGCGATCAGGTTCTCGCCGGTGCCGAAGAAATAGTTGGACAGAATGATCAGCAGCAGCGCCACCCCGACCATGCCCGGAGACACGAAGTACAGCAACGCCGTGAAAGCCACGCAGCCCACGGTGGACATAAGGAGCAGCCGCTTCTTCGCCGCGTGCGCGTCGGCCCAGGCGCCGATCAGCGGGCCGGTGACCAGGATGAGCGCATAGGAGACCGACAGGGCGGCGGTCCAGGCGAAGGTCGCCCACGCCTGGTTGCCGCTGATGGTGGAGACGAAGAACGCGCTGAACACGGCGGTGATCACCACCGTCGTGTAGCCCGAGTTGGCGAAGTCGTACATGCTCCACGCCCAGACCTCGCGCAGATGCACATCGGAGGCCAGGGCGCGGGGCATGCGTCCGGCGGCTGATCGGGTCAGGTCGGGGCGCGATAGCCGGCGCCGCCTGCCTTGCGCATCGCCTCCATCGATTCGTCCACCGACATCAGTACCGTGGTCTTGAGCGAGCGCGTCGCGCCGCCCGCAGTCGCAGCGAGCGCGGCGGCCGCGGCCGAGACGTTGTCGGGCATCTGCGTGATGACTACGGCATCGGAATCGCCGAAGGCGAACCAGTAGCCGACCAGCCGGCCGCCCAGCTTCTCGAGCGTAGGCCGGATCGCCGTCTCGCGGTTTTGCGGCTCGTGGATCATCTTTGCCCAGGCTTCGGCGGTAAACGAGACTTGGTGCATGTAGTACGCCATGGTCTCCTCCTTGGTCGGGGCGGCATGCCCCGCGGCCAGTGTAGTCGGCTCGCTTGAGGTATAGTGATTTCCTTATGCAACAAGCGGTTAAGAGTAGTGCGGCGGAGCGCCGGCTGGCACTGGCCGAGGTGCTCGGCTGGATGGTGGAGGACGGGCTGGTGGGGGCGCAGGCGGCCGAGGAGTTCAAGAAGGAGCGGCGCTACTACCGGGGCAACCAGCATCCGCTGGCGATCGTCGCCGAGCAGAAGTGGAAGAAGGGCGGCGCGGCGCTCACGCTCGACTACCTCTCGGAGTGGCTGGCCAGGCGCGTCGGCCTCGACTACCTGCACATAGATCCGCTGAAGATCGACTTCGCCGCGGTCACCGACGTGATGTCCTCGGCCTATGCCACGCGCTTTCGCGTGCTGCCGGTGGCCGTGACCGCGAAGGAGGCGGTGATCGCCACCGCCGAGCCCTACATCCGCGAGTGGGAGCCGGAGCTCGCACGCATCATCAAGCGCGACATCCGGCGCGTGATCGCCAACCCGCAGGACATCGAGCGCTTCCAGGTCGAGTTCTACAACCTGGCCAAGTCCATCAAGGGCGCGACGAAGAATTCTTCTGTAACGGGATTATCCAACTTCGAGCAGTTGGTCGAGCTTGGGAAGTCCGACAAGCAGATCGACGCCAACGACCAGCACGTGGTGCGCGTGGTCGACTGGCTGTGGCAGTACGCCTTCGAGCAGCGCGCGAGCGACATCCACATCGAGCCGCGGCGCGAGCAGGGCATCGTGCGCTTTCGCATCGACGGCGTGCTGCACCAGGTGTACCAGATCCCGGCCGCGGTGCTCGCGGCGATGACCAGCCGCATCAAGATCCTGGCGCGCATGGACGTGGTGGAGAAGCGCCGGCCGCAGGACGGGCGCATCAAGACGCGCACTCCGGACGCGGGCGACATCGAGCTGCGCATCGCCACGCTGCCCACCGCGTTCGGCGAGAAGATCGTGATGCGCATCTTCGATCCCGAGGTGCTGGTGCGCGATTTCACCGACCTCGGCTTCTCGGAGGAGGACCAGCGCCGCTGGCACGAGATGACCGACCGGCCCAACGGCATCGTGCTGGTCACCGGGCCCACCGGCTCGGGCAAGACCACCACGCTGTACTCGACGCTGAAGAGCCTCGCCACGCCCGAGGTCAACGTCTGCACCATCGAGGACCCGATCGAGATGGTGGAGCCGGCGTTCAACCAGATGCAGGTGCAGGCGCAGATCGACCTGGGGTTCGCCGAGGGCGTGCGCGCGCTGATGCGCCAGGACCCCGATATCATCATGGTGGGCGAGATTCGCGACCTGGAGACCGCGGAGATGGCGGTGCAGTCGGCGCTCACCGGGCACCTGGTGCTTTCCACCCTTCACACCAACGATGCTCCCAGTGCAGTAACCAGATTATTGGAATTGGGAGTCGCGCCGTACCTGCTCAACGCGACGCTGAACGGGGTGATGGCGCAGCGCCTGGTGCGCACGCTGTGCCCGCACTGCAAGCAGAAGTCCGAGTTCAACCGCGCCGAGGACCACGACGCCTGGGATGCGCTGGTCGCGCCGTGGAAGTCCAACCGCCCGGCGCGCGTGTACAAGCCGGGCGGCTGCCTCGAGTGCCGCATGACCGGCTACATGGGACGGGTGGGGATCTACGAGACACTGCTGTTCACGAGCGCCATCAAGGGCCTGGCGGCCGACAAGGCGGACATCGCCGCGCTGCGCGAGCAGGCGTTCAAGGAAGGCATGAAGCCGCTGCGCATCAGCGGCGCGATGAAGGTGGCCGCCGGCCTCACCACCATCGACGAGATCCTCAAGGTCGCGCCCCCGGTGCGCGAGCGCAGGTGATCGTCGACCTCGTGCTGCTCGTGCTGGTGGCCGGCGGCGCCGTCTACGGCGTGATGTATTTTCTTTCGCGGAAGAAGGACCGCGAGCTCAGGCAGGCGAGGATCAGCGAGGCCAGGTTCCGCGGCCTCACGGAGCTGTCGGCGGACTGGTTCTGGGAAACCGACGCCGAGCACAAGGTGACCTGGATCTCCGGCGGCGCGCCGGTGGCGACCTTCTTCGGCGGCACCCCGACCTACGGCAAGCGCTTCTGGGAAATCCCCGGCGTCGAGGTGGACCTGCGCGCTCTCGAGGCGCTGCAGGAAGGCCTGGGCGAGCGGCTGCCGTTCTTCGACCTCGAGATGGCGCGCACCGACAACCGCGGCGCGCGCCAGATCCACATCATCTCCGGCCAGAGCCGCAAGGACGCCGACGGCCGCTTCCTCGGCTACCGCGGCGTCGGGCGCGACGTGACCGAGCAGCGGCGCGCCGAGCGGGCGCTCGCCGAGGCGAAGGAGCGCCTGGAGCTCGCCCTCGGCGGCGCCAACCTCGCCGAGTGGGACTACGACCTGGAGTCCGACGCGATCTACCTCGGCTCCGGCTGGGCCGGGCTGCTCGGCCGCCGCCCGGTCGCCGGCATCACCAGCGGCACCGACCTCAACGAGATGGTGCATCCGGATGACCGGCCGGCGGTGAAGACCGAGTTCATCGCCGGGCTGAAGGGCGACAAGACGATCTGCGAGGTCGAGTGCCGCGTGCGCACCGAGGACGGCGCCTGGCGCTGGGTGCACGCGAAAGGGCAGGTGACCCAGCGCAACCGCCAGGGGCGCGCCACGCGCGCCTCGGGCACGGTGAGCGACATCGACGACCGCAAGCGCGCCGAGGAGGCGCAGCAGAAGGCGGAGCAGCGCTATCGGGTGCTGGCGGAGCTCGCGCCGGACGGCATCCTGGTGTCCTTCCAGCGCGTGGTCGAGTACGCCAACCCCGCCGCGGCGCGCATCCTCAAGGCGTCGTCGCCTGCCGCGCTGGTGGGCCTGCGCCCGGCGGAGCTGATGCATCCGGAGTCGCTGGCGCGCTACGACGAGCGCCTGCGCCAGCTCGAGTCGGCTCCGGGGGTCACGCGCTTCGAGGACCGGCGCATCCGCTGCCTGGACGGCACCTCCATCACGGTGGAAGTGGCCTCGATCTCCTTTCCCGAGCACGACCGCCTGGTGGTGCTGACGGTCGTCCGCGACGTCACCGAGCAGCGCGCCGCGCGCGCGGCGCTCGCCGAGCGCGAGCAGCGCTTTCGCGACGTGGCGGAGGCCTCCGGCGAGTACGTGTGGGAGACCGACGCCGCCTGGCGCTTCACCTACCTGTCCGAGCGCGTCGAGGCGGTGCTGGGCTACAGCCGCGCCGAGCTGCTGGGGCGCCGGCCGCAGGAGTTCATGCCGCTGGGCGAAGAGCGCGCGGTGCAGGCGTGGCTCGCGCAGCACGCGCCCGACGGGCGCCCGTTCCGCGAGCTGGTGCACCGCTCGCTCACCAAGGGCGGCGGCGTGATCTGGCAGTCGGTGAGCGGCGTGCCGGTGCGCGACGCCGAGGGCCGGCTCATCGGCTACCGCGGCACCGCCGCCGACGTCACGCCGCGCAAGCAGGCCGAGGCGCGCATCGAGTACCTCGCCACGCGCGACGCGCTCACCGGGCTGCCCAACCGCATCCTGCTCGCCGACCGCGGCAGCCAGGCGATCCTGCACGCGGCGCGCAGCCGCGCGCAGCTCGCGCTGCTGTGCATCGACCTGGACCGCTTCAAGCTGGTGAACGACTCGTTCGGCCACCCGGCGGCCGACGGCCTGCTGCGCGCGGTGGCCGAGCGGCTCGAGCCGCTAGCCGGCGGCGACACGCTGGCGCGCATCGGCGGCGACGAATACGTGTTCCTGCGGCAGATCCGCAACGCGGAAGAGGCCGCCAGCCACGCCCAGCGCATCCTCGACGCGCTGGCGCGGCCGTTCACGCTCGAGGGGCGCAGCGTCAGCGTCGGCGCCTCGATCGGCATCAGCATCTATCCGAACGACGGCCGCGATCTGCCCGGCCTGCTGAAGTGCGCCGATGCCGCCATGTACCACGCGAAGGAGGGCGGCCGCGGGACCTTCCGGTTCTTCTCGCCGGCGCTGCACGCGCGCTCGGTGCAGCGCCTGCAGGTGGAAAACGAGCTGCGCGGGGCGCTGGCGCGCAGCGAGCTCGTGCTGCAGTGGCAGCCGGTGGTGCGGGGGCGGCGCCGCGTGGTGGGCGCCGAGGCGCTGGTGCGCTGGCAGCACCCCGGGCGCGGGCTGCTGATGCCCCAGGATTTCGTGCCGCTCGCCGAGGAGTGCGGCCTCATCCGGCAGATCGGCGAGTGGACGCTGGAGCGCGCGCTGTCGCAGGCAGGCGCCTGGCAGCGCCAGCATCCCGGACGCCTCTGGCTCGCGGTAAACGTCTCCGCCACCGAGCTCGCGCACGGCGACGCCTACGTGCAGAAGGTCGCCGCCTCGCTCGAGGCCAACAGCCTGCCGGGGTCGATGCTGGAGCTCGAGATCACCGAGCGGGTGATGATGTCGCACCTGGACGAGAACCTGGAGACGCTGCGCCGCCTGGGCACGCTCGGCGTGCGCATCGCGATCGACGACTTCGGCACCGGCTACTCCAGCCTGGCCTACCTGCGCCACCTGCCGATCCACAAGCTGAAGATCGACCGCTCGTTCCTGCGCGCGATCGACTCGCACCCCGCCGACGAGGCGATCGTGCGCGCCATCGCCGCGCTCGCCAGGACGCTGGAGATCGGCACCGCCGCCGAGGGCATCGAGAACGAGGCGCAGCTCGCGCGCCTGCTCGCGCTCGGCGTCGAGGAGTGGCAGGGGCACTACTTCAGCGCGCCGCTGGACGCGGGCGGCCTCGGCGAGCTGCTTTCGTCCGACCTCCTGTCCGAGCGCACCGCGCGCAGGTCCGAGGCCTGAATCAGGCCCTCGCCGGCGGCGTGCGCCGCGGCGAACTCGCTGTCGGGCGCGAGCACCAGCTGGGCGCCGGTAGACCTGACCTTTTCGACCAGATCCTGGATTGCCGCGATCCGGTTCGCGTTCACCGAGCGTATGTAGATCACCCGGATGCGGCCCGGAAAGCGGCGCACGATGTCGGCGTAGATCTCCGGGTCCTGCTCGCCGCTGTCGCCGATCAGCACGAACGGCAGCTCCGGATAGGTGCCCAGGATCCGCTCGATCGCCTCGGTCTTGTGGCTCTTCCTCATGCGCAAGCCGAAGTCGCGCAGCGCGAGCGGCCCCGCCGGCAGGTCCTGCACCTCGAGGAACTCGACCAGCGGCGCGTACAGGTTCCACGGGCTCTTGGAGACGTAGAACAGCGGATTGATCCCCGCGTGCAGCGCGCGGTAGAACGCCGCCACGCCCTTGAACGGCTTGCGCGTGCGCGCGTTCGACAGCGCGAGCGCGAGCACCATCTTCAGCTTGTTGCGCGCGTTGCTGCGCACCACGGTGTCGTCGATGTCGCTGATCACCCCGAAGCGCGCGCGCGGAGAGGGGACGAGCACGCGGCCTTTCGCCTCGACGGCCGGGTCGCGAACCAGCTCGAGGCGCACCTCGTGCCAGCCGGGCGCGAGCGACAATCCGTCCAGGGTGGCGGAGAAGTAGCCTTCGCGATCGGTGATCACTTGCGTTTCCCGTCCGCCGAGAGCGGCGCGCAGCTTCGCGCCGGGAACCTCGTCGGACTCCAGCCGCTTGTAGAACGCGACCAGGTTGCGCCAGCGCCCGTCCGCCGTGCGCGCCGGGCGGAAACCTTTGTCCTGGAGCAGCCGGCCGCACAACCGCACCCGGCGGCGCGTGCCGTACCCGAGGTACGGCATGATGATGATTGGGCTGCGCCCGAAAATGGGGACGTACCCTATTTTTTTCATGCGCTACGATTAGCATGGGCGCCGTTACAAGGAAAAGTGCAATGACTGATCTGGACCGCGTGCTCGGCGATCTGGTGATCGCCAACCGCATCCTTGCCCACGAGAACGTGGTCGACGCCTACGGCCATGTCAGCGTGCGCCATCCTGCCGACCCGCAACGCTTCCTGCTGGCGCGCTCGCTCGCCCCGTCGATGGTGGGACCCGACGACATCATGCAGTTCGACCTCGAGGGCAACGCGCTGGCAGGCGACGCGCGCCAGCCCTACCTCGAGCGCTTCATCCATGGCGCGATCTACGAGGCCCGGCCCGACGTCGTCGCGGTGGTGCATGCGCACGCGGAGGACGTGCTGCCTTTCGGCATAAGCGGCGCCGCCCTGCGTCCGGTGATCCACTCGGGCAGCTTCATGGGCGAGCAGGTCCCGGTATGGGACATCCGCGACAGGTTCGGCGACACCAACCTGCTCGTCACCAGCATGCCGCAGGGCCGCGACCTTGCCATGCGCCTGGGCGGCCACAACGTGTCGTTGATGCGCGGGCACGGCTTCGTCGCGGCGGCGCGCTCGCTCATCGAGGTGGTGCGCATGTCGGTCTACGTGCCGCGCAACGCCCGGGTACAGATGGCCGCCATGCAGCTCGGCGCGGTCAAGCCGCTTTCGGCCGGCGAGATCGCCGCGCGCAATGCCGGCTACAAGCCGCACTCGCCCGAAACCTGGCGCGCCTGGGAATACTGGGCCACCCGCGCCGGATGCGCGGAGCTGCTCGGCAAGAATTCGGGGTCAGTGTCGTAATTCGCCGAAGCGCTATGCGCTACCTTGAATTACGACACTGACCCCGAATTTCCCTACCGGCAGCCGATTTCCCCGCGCTCGGAGAAGTAGCTGGTGCCCTCGGCGCAGCGCAGCGGGCGCGTGGGCGCGCGGGGGCGGCAGGTGTAGCGCGGTCCGTCCACCGAGTCCTCGATCAGCACCCAGCCGAGCGGGCAGGCGGGCGCCTTCCCGGGCGGGCGCGCGCGGGCCGAGGCGCCGCCGACCCTGACCGTGAGCTCGCGCTCGCCGGTGCACGCGTTGGGCCCGCTGCCGGTGACCTTGATGCGGTAGGTGCCGGGCTTGCGGTACTCGTAGCGCGCGGTCTTGGTGCGGCTGTCGCCGATGTTCCACGCCAGGTGGACCTCGGGTCCGCCGTCGCCCGGGTCGACCGCCGCCTCGCAGCGCAGGTCGAGCGGCGTCGGACGCTCGATGGACACCGCGATCACCACGTCGCCCACCTTGCCGGTGGTGAACGGCACCGGATTGGGCCGCACGGATACGCTTTCGATCCGGGGAGTCGCCAGACAGGGCCCGGCGAACGCCGACACCGCCATGGCAATGATCACCCCGTTGCGCATCAGCGACCGCGCGGCTTTTTCAGCGCCGGATTCAAGCGGTCGATGTCCGACTGGACCTGCTCGCGGCTGCGCTCGTAGACGATCTCGCGGCCCATGACCTTGCCGGCGTAGGCCAGGCCGTTGCGCGTCGGCGAGAGCTGGCCCCGCACGCTATGCACGCCCTCGCCGATGACGACTTCGATGAAGTCCGCGCGCTTGTTGAGCACGGTGACTTCCACGGTCTGGCCGGTTTCGGTGACGCGCACCTTGATCTTTTCGATGTTCATGGCGCAAGTGTAGCGCCAGCCCGACGCGCTAGCGGAAAACGGCCACCAAGGCGATGAACAGGGCGGAGACCGAGAACGCGGCAGCGACCGCGGCGATGATGGTGGCGCGGCGCAGCCGGTGCTCGGCGAGCGCCGCCGCCTGCTCCAGCGCAGCCACGGTGCTTTGCAGCTGGGCCGCGAGCTCCTTCACGTTGGCGGCGTTCAGCCCGGCGGCCGCCTGCAGCTCGGCGATCTGCTGCTGCAGCACCGTCGGATCCGGCGTGCCCTCGATGCGCTTCTTGGT
>DASUUN010000077.1:0-2244 GCA_036374055.1 Burkholderiales bacterium | reverse complement strand
GATGTGGTAGTACTTCTTGAAGATCACGTTTTCGCCCGACTTGTCGAGCGAGGCGTTGAACTGCGGATACTGCTTGAGCGCGGTGACGCAGGCCTTGATCAGGAAGGCGAGCAGGGTGAGCTTGAAGCCCTTCTTCTCGGTCTCGGCGGTCTGCGCCTTGCGAAACGCCTCCAGGTCGGTGATGTCCGCCTCGTCGAACTGCGTGACGTGCGGAATCGAAACCCAGTTGCGGTGCAGGTACGGCCCCGACAGCTTCTGAATGCGCGACAGCGGCTTGGACTCGATCGGGCCGAACTTGGCGAAGTCGACCTCCGGCCAGGCCGGCAGGTTGAACGGCAACGCGCCGCCTGTCTTTTCAACTGGAGCAGCTTTTCCGGAAAGCGCGCCTTTGACGAATCCCTGCACGTCGGCGTGCAGCACGCGGCCCTTGGGGCCGCTCGCCTGCACGCGCGCCAGGTCCACGCCGAGCTCGCGCGCGAACTTGCGCACCGACGGGCTGGCGTGCGGCTTGCTCGCGGTGGCTTCGCGCGGCTCGCGCGGCACCGGGCGGGTGCTGACCGCAGGCGGTGGAGGCGCGGGTGGAGCGCTTTTCGCAGGCTTGGCCGTTTCCGCTTGCGGCGCCGCCGTTTCCGCTTGCGGCGCGGACGGGGACGAGGCCGCCAGCACCAGGATGGGCGAGCCCTTCGACACCTTGTCGCCGACCTTGAGCTTGAGCTCCTGCACCACGCCGGCGCCGGGCGAGGGGATCTCCATCGTCGCCTTGTCCGATTCAAGCGTGACGAGCGACTGCTCCTTGTCGACCGCATCGCCGGGCTTGACCAACACCTCGATCACTTCGACTTCCTTGAAATCTCCGATGTCCGGCACGGCAACGGTTTGCGCCGTCCCCGGCCCGACTTTCTTTACTTCGGCGGGCTGAGGCGCCGCCGCTTTGGGGGCTTCTCCGCGGGCGCCGTCCTCGAGCACCAGAATCGGCGAGCCTTTCGACACCTTGTCGCCCATCTTGATCTTTATCTCCTTCACCACGCCGGCGCTCGGCGAAGGGATCTCCATGGTCGCCTTGTCGGACTCCAGCGTGATGAGGGATTGCTCCTTGGAGACGGCGTCGCCCGGCTTCACCAGGACCTCGATGACCTCGACCTCCTCGAAATCACCGATGTCGGGGACGACAACCTGGCTCATACCGTAGTGGGATCCGCTTTCTCGGGGTCGATGCCGTATTTCTTGATCGCGTCCGCGACCGCCTTGGCCTTGCCCTCGCCCTGCTCGGCAAGCGCCTTGAGCGCGGCGAGCGCCACGAAGTTGCGGTTCACCTCGAAGAAGTGGCGCAGCTTGGCGCGCGAGTCGGAGCGGCCGAAGCCGTCGGTGCCCAGCACCTTGTAGACGCGCCCGCGCGGCACGAACGGGCGGATCTGGTCGGCGAAGATCTTCATGTAGTCGCTCGCCGCGATCACCGGGCCCGGCCTGTCCTGCAGCGCCTGGGTCACGTAAGGCACGCGCGGCTTCGTCTCGGGGTGCAGCAGGTTCCAGCGCTCGGCCGCCAGGCCGTCGCGCCGCAGCTCGGTGAAGCTCGTGGCGCTCCACACGTCGGCCGCCACCCCCCAGTCGGCTTCCAGCATTTCCGCCGCCGCCAAAACCTCGCGCAGGATGGTGCCCGAGCCGAGCAGCTGCACGCGGGATTTCGCCTTCGACTTGCTTTCCCGCAGGAGGTACATCCCCTTGAGGATGCCCTGCTCGGCCCCCTGCGGCAGGGCGGGATGCTCGTAGTTCTCGTTCATCAGGGTGATGTAATAGAAGACATCCTCCTGGTCGGTCACCATGCGCCGCAGCCCGTCGTGCACGATCACCGCGACCTCGTAGCCGTAGGTCGGGTCGTAGCACACACAGTTCGGGATGACGGAGAACAGCACGTGCGAATGCCCGTCCTCGTGCTGCAGGCCCTCGCCGTTCAGCGTGGTGCGCCCGGCGGTTCCGCCCAGGACGAAGCCGCGCGCGCGCTGGTCGGCCGCCGCCCAGGCGAGGTCGCCGAAGCGCTGGAAGCCGAACATCGAGTAGTAGATGTAGAACGGGACGGTGATGTAGTTGGAATGGCTGTAGGAGGTGGCCGAGGCGATCCACGACGAGAAGGCGCCCGCCTCGTTGATGCCCTCCTCGAGGATCTGCCCCTGCTTGTCCTCGCGGTAGAACATCACCTGGTCCTTGTCGACCGGCTCGTACTTCTGGCCCTCGGCGGCGAAGATGCCC
>DASUUN010000076.1:0-2421 GCA_036374055.1 Burkholderiales bacterium | reverse complement strand
CGCGACCTGCTCCGTTTCGCGCGCCTGTACACGGGCAAATCCCTGAGAGCGACGTTGCGGGAAGACGCGGCTTTCTGGCGCGCGGTGAGGCGCCGCGCCGAGGGGTTCTACCGCCGCGAGTGGAAGCGCCCCATGACCTCGGCCAGCACGCGCTCGACGGTCACGTCCTCCAGGCACTCGCTGTAGCCGGAGTTGCCGCAGCCGTGCTTCATGCAGGGCAGGCAGGCGCGGGTCGTCGAAGAAAGCACCGTCGCGCCGGCGCCTTTCGGCGCCCAGATCGCCTGGCTGGACGGCCCGAACAGCGCCACCAGCGGCGTGCCCGCGGCGGCCGCCATGTGCATCGGCACCGAGTCGACCCCCAGGAAGCAGCCCGCCTCGCGGATGAGCTCTCCCAGCTCCGGCAGCGTGAGCTTGCCCGTCAGATCCACGACTTCGCTTTTCAGATGCTTCCTTGTTTCTTCGATAAAGCTGCGCTCCGCCTCGCTGGGCGCCGCTGTGAGGACCACGCGCACCCCCCCGCCCGATAACTTGTTGATCACTTCCGCATAGCGTTCGGGCATCCAGCACTTGTAGATCCAGCGCGAGGTGGGGTGCACCAGCACGAAGCCCTTGGGCTGCAGGCCATGCTCGGCGAGCAGGCCGGCGATCCGGCGGGCCGCCTCCGGCGCCGCCGGCAGGCTGGCGCGCTGGTCGTCGGGGGCGACCGGACAGCCGATGCGCCGCAGCGCATCGAGGTGGCTTTCGATCTTGTCGCGCGGCACCGGCACCGCGTAGTGGTGGGTGAAGCTGCGCAGCCAGAGCGGGGAGCGGCGGCGAGGGTACTCGCCGACCACGGCATGGCGCACGGGCAGCAGCCGGGCAAGCCAGGCGCAGCGCCACTGCTCGGTGAGGCAGATGAGAAGGTCGTGGCGCCGCTGGCGGAGCTGCCGGAACAGCCGCCATTCTCTCCACAGCTTCCGGAACAGACCGCGCCAGCCGCGGTCGACGACGAACAGATGACCCAGCGCCGGATGCCCGGCGAGCATGCTCTGCGTTTCGGCGTACACCAGGGCGTCCACCTCCAGGTGCGGAAAGTGGCGCTTCAGGGTGGCGAGCACCGGCGTGGTCAGCAGCACGTCGCCGTGGTGTCGCAGCTTCACCACCAGCACGCGCCGGATGCCAGGAAGGTCGATTGCATCTGCCGGCAGGAACCCCTTACTGAGGGGCAAGCGCACGGTTGACCTCTTCGAGGTCCTCTTCGCGCAGGCTGCCGGCGGCCGCCTTCAGGCGCAGCTGGTTGGTGATGGTGTTGTAGCGCGCCACCGCGAGGTCGCGCCGCGTGGAGAAAAGCTGCTGCTGGGCGTTGAGCACGTCGATGTTGATGCGCACGCCCACTTCGTAGCCGAGCTTGTTGGAATCGAGCGCGCTCTGCGAGGACACCAGCGCCTGCTCCAGCGCCCCGATCTGCGAGATGCCGTTGATCACCGTGAGATAGCTCTGGCGCGTAGTGAGGGCGGCGGTGCGCCGGGCGTTCTCCAGCTCCTCCTTTGTGCGCAGCGACAGGGCGGCCGCCTCGCGCTCGCGCGAGCTCAGCGCCCCGCCCTGGTACAGCGGCATGGCGAGCTGCAGGCCGATGGTGGTGCTGGTGACATCCGAGCCCACCGAGGACACGGTCGAGGCGCTCTGGCCGGTCTCGCCGTGCGTGGCCACCACGTCGAGGGTGGGAAGATGCGCGGCGCTTGCGCGGCGCGCTTCGAGCGCGGCCACCTGGGCGGCGGCTTCCTGCACCTGCACCGGGTAGCTCTGCTTCTCGGCGAGCTCCACCCAGCTTTCCATGTTGTTCGGGTTGGGCGGCGCGAGCGTGACGTCGCCGCGCAGCGGCTTGAGCTCGGCGTATTGCTTGCCGGTGATCAGGGTCAGCGCCTGGCGCCGGTTCTCGACGTCGTTCAGCGCGGCGATCTCCTGCGCGCCGATCAGGTCGAAGCGCGCCTGGGCCTCGTGGGTGTCGGTAATGGTCGCGGTGCCGACCTCGAAGTTGCGCTTGGCCTGCGCCAGCTGCTCCGAGATCGCGGCCTTCTGCGCGCGCACCAGCGCGAGCGTGTCCTGCGCCGCCAGCACGTCGAAGTACGCCTGCGCGGTGCGGATGACGAGGTCCTGCCCGGCCTGGCCGAAAGCGGCTTCGGCCTGCGCCACCTGGAACTCGGCCTGCCGGTACTGCAGCCAGTTCTGCGGCCGATAGAGCGGCTGCGCCAGGGTCAGGGTATAGCCGGTCGAGCTCGGCTTGCGCTCGAAGTCCGGCACGAGGGCCGGGTTGCGCGACTCCGACTCGATGCGCGAGCGTGTCGCGTTGGCCGACAGGTTGAGCGTCGGGAAGAGCAGCGCGCGCCCCTGCGGCAGGCGCTCGCGGCCCGCCTCCAGCGTGTGGCGCGCCGCCGCGTACAC
>DASUUN010000075.1:0-15989 GCA_036374055.1 Burkholderiales bacterium | reverse complement strand
GCTCTCCAAGGACGGGCCGCTCGATCACCTGACGGTGCTGGTCGAGGGCAAGGGCGGCGAGGCCCTGCGCCACGACATCAAGTCCTACATCGGTATCACGGTCGACGTGAAGGAAGTGCCGATCAGCTCCATCGAGCGCTCGATCGGCAAGGCGAAGCGCGTCATCGACAAGCGCCCCAAGTAAGGCCGGGCGCCGTGCCGTAGGCGCCGAGGAGCGCCGCGAGGATTGGAGCGAGCCCTGCCCTCGGCTTGCAGCGCGCGAAGCGGCTCATGGGCTGCGAACGGCGTGCTCGCCCTGCGGTACTCGCCGCTCCAGCGATCTCAGAAGAAGGTAGACGCCGCCCGCCGCGGCGAGATGCTTCAAGGTGTGGCCGCTCAACCAGCCGCCGAGGGCATAGACCTCGCGGTCGAACAGCTCCAGGACCTTGGCGATGGCGTAGGCCGCGGCGAGCGCGAAGATGACACCGCCGCCCGTATAGCGCGAACGGAAGAGCAGGGCGATAGCGAGCACTACGGCGATCGATCCGAACTGCACCGCGAGATAGGGGCGCAGGTTCTCGGCGCCGGCTGCCGCGCTGGCTCGCCAGTAAACGACGCTGGCGATGCCGAGGATAACGAGCGGCGCGAGAAGCACGCCCGCCGCGCGTACGCTGATGCGCTCGCCCACGATGGCGGCAACGAGTGACATGAACGCCAGGGTCATCGGCAGGCGGTCCCACACCAGCCGCGAGTCGTCCGGGGCGAGGTGGTAGTACCCCGAGCCCGCACTGGTCATCGCGACGCCGGCGAAGAACACGCCGTAGGCGAGCATCTCCTGCCGCGAAGCGAAACGCGCCGCCTCGCGGCGCAGGAAGGCCATGCCCATGACGCCGACCACGAGGAACGCCAGGTTCGAGATCGTGTCGGCCGCGTTGCCGATTCCCAGCAAGGAACGCGTGTCGGCGAAGTGATGGTAGTCCTGCGACTGCGCCACGGCGGACCCCAAAACGCCCCACGCGAAGGCGCCGGCGGCGATGGCTAGAAGCAGCAGCAGACGGCCGGTCACAGCGCCTCCTCGGGTTCGCCGAGGAGCCGGAGCTGTGCGGCGCGCCACACCGCGACGCATAGTCCGGAGACAATCATGAGCCAACCTGACCCAGCGAGCCGGAGCGTTTCAGCCGTTCAGCCCGAAGGCGGCGCGATTCTTTCGTCCGCATCGCGGCACCCAAGGGTGGCCGCGCCTCGAGACGAGGCGCTACCTCGCCCGCAATGACGTCGATCGCTTTCTCCAGCTCCGCACGGAAGAGCGCTCCCTCCGAGGCCTTCCACTCGGAGACCGCACGCGGCCATCCCTTGTAGACCAAGCGAGCCCAAGTCGCAGAGACGTCGCTGGAAGCAAGGGAAGCGTCCACCTCGACAATAAGATGCACGCGAGGGTCTTGTCCGGTCTGTCCGGCAAGATCGATCGCGGCGAAGGCAAGCTCGAGCGTGCCGTCGGTAACCGCTTCGCCAAGGGCATGCGCGTGCAGTGCATGGCGCCGTCCCTTCGCTTTCGCGACCACCGCACTCGTCAGCAGCGCAGACAGCTCGTGCGAACGCACGGTGGTCGCGTATAGCTCTGAGGCACCGCCAGCTTCGCCGATGGGGAACATGCGGTCGATCGAGTCTACCGATGCAGCGCCGACTACTCCTCCAATCGCCGCTGCGAACGGGGCCGCTACAAGGCCGACGACGCACCCGGCCGCGCCGGCGCCGCACGATCTCCCAACCGTGTACATGCCGGAGTAGACCGCGGCGCTCGTGCCGTTGAGCACTCGCTCGCCCACTTTGTGATCGCGCACACGCACGACTGGCGAGGGAAGCGTCGGCGCCACCTTGACCGCGACCGTGCGGGGAGCTTCGGAAAGCCACACCGCAAGCTCCTCCTGTGCCGTGGCCGGTTTCGTGGCGCAGCCGCTCGACAAGCCCGCGCCGGCGCAGATTGCAGCGATCCACACGACCCCGGCGGCCAGCCGCGTTGCCGGCTTCCGGCGCGGATCGCGGCAAGTCATGTGGCCGCCCCCGGCTCCGGCAGAAGGCGAAGTTGCGTTGCGCGCCAGACCGCAGCGCGCCCCGAGTGCACGTCGAGCTTGCGGTAGGCGTTCTTGATGTGGGTGCCCACGGTATGCGCGGACATCCCGAGCCGGTCGGCGACCTGCGAGTACGTGCAGCCTCGCGCAAGCAGGCGCAGGACCTCGATCTCACGGGCAGTGAGACGCTCGATCGCGATGACGCCGGAAAGAATCATGACTGCCTCCCTTGCTTGAACGACTGGCTGATCGCCCGGACCACTGCGAGGACTACCAACCCGGCCAGGATGGCGAGGAGAAAGGCGAGCTGCGCGTGCCGCACAGACGCCTCGAAGGCGTCGAAATGCGGCGTTGCGCCCCCCGCCGGCTGGCGGTCCATTTCCGCTGCCAGCATGGCGACCTCCTGATCCGTCATGACGGCGACGCGCGCGTTCGCTTGGGCGGCATCGACACCGTGCACTCTCAACAGCAGAGCGATTCGCTGGCGTTCCTCCTTACTGCCTTCGCCTGAAACGAGTGGGCTCGCCCCCGTCTCCGGCAGCTGTCCAAGGGTCAAGGACACGGTCAGTACCGCCGCAGCGAGCTTCTTCCAGATGGTGGTCATTTGTGGTTCCCCCCGTTGGCGTCCTCGCATGTTGCGTGCCATAGATACAACCAATTGTTTTAATTAAAGTTACTATCACCCGCTGGAACAACGTCGGATCAGAAGATGGCATTTTGTGCGTGGGGGGGATACATTTCATGTCTGTGATATCTGCGCGAGCCGCGTTAAGCCGTAGCGACCGGGAGTTCTTCACCACGCTGGCGGACGTGGTCTTCGGCAATCCGTTCACCGCGGAGCGCGCAGCGCTGATCCTGCGGCTGGTGCCCGGAGCGAAGATCGTAGATCTGGCCCGCGACCCCGAGGCGCTGGTGCGAGTGGTCGAGCCGCGTCTCCAGCCCTGGCGCGACGGCGCCCGCCTCCTGCGTCTTCCCGCCGAGGAGCGGCGGGCGCTCGAGGCGGCCTTTCTATACGTCTGGTATCACCGCTCGATCCCGCACATCGATCCGCACATCGAGCGCCAGGCGCGCCAGGGCGGAGAGCCGCTGCCACTGCCTTTCGCCGACGAGGTGATTGGTGAGCTCGTGCGCTCGGGGTTCCCGCACGAGGGCACGGCGCGCTATTTCGCGCTCTTCTTCCAGCTCCGACGCGGCTACTACTTCATCCAGCGCCTTCTCGCGGGCGAATGCGAATCCATGCGGCGCCTTCGCGAAGCGCTGTGGAACAACCTCTTCACCCACGATATGCGGGGCTTCGACGCGGCCTTGTGGAGCCGGATGGAGGACTTCTCGACGCTGCTTCTCGGCGAGACCGGCACGGGCAAGGGCCAGGTCGCCGCGGCCGTGGGCCGCTCGGCTTTCATTCCCTACTTGCCCGAGCAGCGCCGCTTCGCCGCCAACTTCACCGAGACCTTCATCGCGATCAACCTCTCGCAGTATTCCGAGTCGCTGCTCGAGTCGGAGCTCTTCGGCCACCGCAAGGGGGCGTTCACCGGCGCCATCGACCATCACCAGGGCGTGTTCGAGCGCTGCAGTCCGCACGGGGCGCTCTTCATCGACGAGATCGGCGAGGTGACGATCCCGGTACAGATCAAGCTGCTGCAGGTGCTGCAGGAGCGCACCTTTACGCCGGTCGGCGGACGAGAAAAGAAGCGCTTTTCAGGCCGGGTCATCGCTGCCACCAACCGGCGCCTCGAGGACCTGCGCCGCGAAGGGCGCTTCCGCGACGACTTCTTCTACCGGCTGTGCTCCGACGTCATCGAGGTGCCGACGCTGCGCCAGCGCATCGCCGAATCGGGTGCGGAGCTCGAGCACCTCGTGCGCCGGTTGCTCGAACGCATCGCCGGCGAGCGCGCGGACACCCTGCTGCCGCAGGTGCTGGAGGCGCTGGAGCGCGATTTGCCGCGCGGCTATCCTTGGCCCGGCAACGTGCGCGAGCTCGAGCAGGCGCTGCGGCGCATCCTGCTGACCGGCCGCTACGTTCCGCAGGCGACCGAAGGCGCTGCGCCGGAGGACGAGGCGCTTGCGGAGAAAGTGCGCGCGGGCGCCCTGACCGCCGACGAGCTTCTCGCCCGCTACAGCGCCATGCTTTACCGGCGCCTGGGAAGCTACGCCGAGGTGGCGCGGCGCACGGGCCTCGACCCCCGCACCTCACGCAAGTACGTCAACGCCGCGCTTCCCGCAGGCGAAGCAGCAGATCCGGCCGGTCGGTGATGATGCCGCTCGCGCCGAACGCGATGAGCTCCGCAATGCGGGCCTCGTCGTTCACCGTCCAGACGGAGACCTTCAGGCCGCGCACTCAAAGGGGGCGTGCGTGTTCTCCGGCTTGAGCGCCGCGCCATCGAGCGCCGCGCCGACGATGAACAGCACAGCAATTGCGAGCAGCGGACACTTGCGCATTGCATGAGCGTACTCGATGAGATAGAGGGACCTTGTCGCGGACATTAGCGCGCCGCGACGGCGAATGCAGCGTGCTTGAGGTGCCCGACGACGCGCAGCGGCTGGCGGATGCGCACGGAGGGCACGTCTCCCTCACGCATGTGCAAGATGTCCGCCGGGGCGATCATGCGCGGGTCGGCCGAGGTGAGCGGCGTGCCGGCCCGCGCATAGGCTTTCAGCACGAGCTGCGAGCAGAAGAACCGCGTTTCGCTCGAAGCGAGGTAGTGCACGAGCCCCAAGCCGCGAAGGCACGCATCCCTGAGCGCCGAGGGCACGAGCGGCAGCTCGCACAGCCTGCGGGAGAGCGAGAAGGGTGCCTGCAGGGTCACGCCGAAATAACTGAAGGCGGCGCCGGTCTGCCCGAGGGCGTATTCGGCCATTCTGGCGGCCTGCTCGTCGCTCAGCCCGGGATCGCGCAGCACGAACGCCATGTCTTCCTCGGCGAGCAGCCGCTCGAGGAAGCGCACCTGCACCCGCGGCGGAATGGCCTCGACGACGCGGCCTTCGCCGATGTAGAGCGCGGCGTGGCTCACCGGCGCAAAGGTCAGGAGCTGGATGCCGGCCGAAGAAAGCGTCGGCGCGGAGCTGAGGATGATGTCGCCCGGCCGCAGATCCTCGAACGCGAGCACCGTGCCGTCGGTCCCGATGGCAGAGGTTTGGAACCTGAGCCCCGGCGCCTCGAGCCTGGTGGCGCAGCCGGGCAGCAGCGTGACGAGCGCCGCGAGGAGCAGCGAGCCCCAGGGCAGGCGAGCGGGGCTTGCGAGCTGTTGGCGATCCATGGTCTGTCTCCCCTGATTCGGGGACAGATTGCGCTACGGGCGCATCCGGACCGCTCACCGATGGATCACCGATGAGTTACGGCTCTGATGACCGTCCTGCTCCGCGGGCTGCCAGTGCCGCTGCGCGCGCGCGACCCCGCGCTCGAGCCCCTTGACGCCCCCGATCACCGCCCCGCCGGCCGCGGTTACCGCCAGGATCGGCGCGCATATCCGGGTATCGGTGCAGCCCTGCGCCGGCACTGCAAGCCCGAGCGCTGCTCCACCGGCGGCGCCGAGCAGCGTGTCGTGAGTCACGGTGCGCACGCTGCGCGCCAGGCTCATCATCCAGCGGTCCCGTTCGGCAGGCGTCGTCGCGCAGCCGGCGAGGACAAGGCCGGCGGCGACCGCGGCCGCCGTGTTCAGAGGAGCGGGCATCCGTCCGGCGACGCCGCCTTCTTCCTGGCGATGATCTGCGCCGAGTATTTCTGCAGGTAATGCGCGATGGTCTCGACGCGGATCTTCACCGAGCCGCCGGGCTTGGTCGAATCGAGATCCTGGAAGGAGAAGAAGAGCGTGCCGGAGCGCTCGACGATCTGCTGCACCGGCGAATAGGTCGGCTGGTCCATGCCGCACTCGTAGCTGGAGAGGCGCAACACGCAGGCGATCCACGGCATGCGCGCGGCGAACTTCGCCGCCCACAGGATCTCGTTGGTGTTGGCACTGTAGGACGAGGGCCACACGTCGCCGATGTCGCGCGGCGAGCGTATCTCGCCCGCGGCGAGGTCGGGACCGAACATCCAGCCGAGGAGCTCCTCGTCGAGCGGCAGGTACTGCGTCCAGAGCACCGGATAGCCGTAGGCCTGGAGGTCAACCTCGATCTCGTGGCCGATGCCGGGATCCATGTGGTAGGGACGCGCCAGCACAAGCAGCGCCGACGTGTCTGCCCGCGCGCAAGCCTCGAGGACCTGTCGCGCCTTCGCCCTCAGATGTGAGGAATACGATTCCAATGCGACGAAGCCCGCCTGCACCGCCTGGCGCGTCTCCTCCAGCGTCAGGCCGGGGATCACCTCGCGCAGCCCCTCGAACAGCTGCTTCGGCACGAGCGGCGCGTCGCCGAGCGCGACGAGCGGCGCGACGAAGCGCACGCCATGTTCAGCGAAGACGTCCCTCTCCTTGAGGAAACCCGCCTTGATGTTCTCCGGTGCCGCCATGACGCGCGGGCAGGCGAGCGAGGCGGCGACGTGGCCGTTCAGGTACGAGGGCAGCGAGTAGATCATCGGCGAGAGGAGCACGTTGATCTTGTGGTGTTTGTCGCGCGCGAGCAGCTCGCCGTAGTGCCCGGAGTTGCACTTCACCGGATAGCAGCAGTCGACCGTGCCGCGCCCCTTGCCGTAGTTACGCGCCTGCTCCTCCGAGCTGTCCGAGGAGAACTCGATGCGCTTCGCCTCTATACCGAGCGCGTCGAGAAAGCCGATCCAGAACTGGTGGGTGGACCACAGGTTGAGCACCCGCGGCATCCCGACGCGGATCTCCGAGCGTTGGCGGAAGGCCGCTTCAGGCGCTGAGTTTCGCGCGCCTGAAGCCGGCTTCTCGAACCATCTCAGCAGTGTTTGGGTGGGCATCCTTGACGGCCTCCATGGCCTTCTTCACGACACGCATCTCGTTCACGTCCTCGAGCAACCCCTTGGGACAGGAGTTGCCGCTGATGACCCGCTCCCAGCCCTCGGCGAGCGCCACTTTGCTCCAGCTGCGGCCTTTGCCGTCGCGAAGCCGCACGTCGATGAAGGTGCGCTTGCAGTTGACCGGACACCAGTTGCATACCGTGTGCTCGTTGGTGGTGCTGACGTACTCGAGGGCCTCGATCGCCTCGTAGCCGCGGAAGCGCGTCGGCGCCGTGCCGCGCGCGAGCCATTCTCCCGCGCACAGCGCGGCGCCGATCGCGCCCGCCTCGCCGGAGTACGGATGCACCGCGATCTCGGCGTCGGGCACCTTGCCGCGGATGAAGTCGACCTGCGCCTTGACCACGGCCATGTTGCGGTGCGTACCGCCCTGCAGCACGAACTTGCGGCCCGCGGCCGCGAGGTTCTGCAGCTGCCCGGCATAGACCCAGACGTTGAGCGGCAGCACGGCGGCGAGGGATGCCATGATCTCTTCCGAGGACCAGCCCTTTCTCTGCTGGTTGACGATGTCGGACTGCAGGAAAACACCGCAGCCCATGGCGAGCGCCGGAATCGACTTGGCGCGGAACGCCTGCTCGGCGTACTGCTCGAGCGGCACGTTGTAGCGCTCGGCAACGCCTTGCAGGAAGGCGCCGTTGCCCGAGGAACACTGCGAGTTCAGGCGGAAGTCCGACACGGTGCCCTGGCGCAGGATCATGATCTTGACGTCGCAGCCGCCGACGTCGCAGATCACGTCGGCGTCGGGGAAGTAGTGCAGCGCCGCGGTGGCATGCGCGACGGTCTCGACGATGGCGACGTCGGCGCCGATGATGTCCTTCAGCAGATCCTTGCCGTAGCCGGTCAGGGCGAGGCCGGCAATGTTGGCAAAGCCCCGCTCGCGGAGCTGACGGAACAACGCTTTCGCATCCTCGATCGGGTTGCCGTTGGAGGGCACGTAGATGCTGGAGAGCAGCTCGCCCTCGGGGAGGCACAGCACGACCGCCTTCGCCGTCGTGCTGCCGAAATCGCATCCCACCAGCACCGGCGCGTCCTTCGGCTTGCCGGAGACCGGAAGCGGGCATTGCTCGCCGCCATAGGTCTTCACGAACTCGCACAGGTCCGCCTCGTCGCGCACCAGTCCCTTCGCCCCCTCCCTCGCCTTCGTCTCCCACTGGCCCTTCTCGATCCACCACGCGAGCTTTTCGGTGCCGGCGTAGCCGCCGGCCTCCGGCTCGACGCGGGCGATCTCGATGCAGCCCAGGCACGCGTAGTAGAGCGCCTCGGTCGGGATCTGGATCGCGGTGGCGGGGTCGCCGGCGACCTTGCGCTCGGCCCAGAGCTTGCCGAGGTGGTGGCGCCACGCTTCCTGCAAGCCGCGGAAAAAAAGATTCGGTCCGCCGAGGAGCAGCACGCCCGGCTGCGGCGTGTTGCCCTTGGTGAGGGTCGCCAGATTCTGGTAAACCACCGCCTCGTAGAGGCTGGCGATGATCTCCTCCACCGGCACGCCGGACTTGACGAGCGTATTCGCATCGGCCTCGGCGAAGATGCCGCACTTCGAGCTCACCTTGTGCAAGGTCAGGCCGGAGTAGCGCGCGGCGGCGAGGCGCTCGGGGTCGACCTGCAGCTTGCGCGCCGTCTTCTCGATGAAGGTGCCGGTGCCGCCGCTGCAGGCGGACTGCATATAGACCTGCTTCGACTTGCCGTCGCCGCTCGGCGTGAAGAACAGCGTCTTCATGTCCTCGCCACCGATCTCGGAGACGAAGTTGACGTCGGGGTGGAGCTTTTCGACCGCCGCGGAGACCGCAACCACCTCCTGCACCATCTTGCCGCCGAGCAGCGGCGCGAGCATCCCGGCGCCCGAGCCGGTGAGGAAGACGCGGTCCCGCCCGCGCGTGAAGCCGCACTCGGTCTCGATGCGCCGCAGGAACTCGTGCACCATCTCCGCCTGCTTGGTGTTGTGGCGCTTGTAGTCCTGCCACAGCGTCTCCCCCTCGCGCGAGACGACGGCCTTGACGGTGGTGGAGCCTACGTCGAGGCCGGCGATCAGCATCGGGCGAGGTGCAGCGCAAAGTTGGCGGCGGTCCCGGCGACCCCGTAGCGGGGAACCGCAAAGGTGGCTTTCCTCATTTCAGCCGGCACCTCGGGGAGCTTTCCGACACGATTCATCACTTCGTCAAACTCCCTGTGCGCCCGCTTTTTCGCCTCTGTGAGGATCATCTGGCAGCGCGAAAGCGCGTGCACCTCGGCGTCGCCCTTGATCTCGAGCGGCGCGTAGAGGAGGTCCGGATGCTTGCCGATCACCGCGGCCATGGCGCCGATGCTCATCGTGTTCGGCATACAGGAGTAAGGCGAGAGCTCGCAGATCATGTGCGCCTTCTTCTCGCGGTGCGCCCAGAGCGCCTTGCCGACGAGCATGTCGCCTTCTCCGCCGTTCAGGCGGCTGTGGTAGTAGGGCGCGGCGAGGCGGCGCAGCTCGTACTGGTCGGGCAGCGGACGCGGCACGTCGTTCAGGGCTCGGCGCATGCGCGCGTGCGTCCAGCGCAGCAGCGCCTGCCCGGCGCGGATGCCGGCGAGCTTGAGGCGAGCGTGGCGCTCGATGCCGGCGTGGTCCTCGAAGTTCTGCGCGGCGAGGCGCATCAGGTAGTCGAGCCAGATGGTGATCGCGGCGGGGTAGACCTCGGCGCCTTCGGCTTCCAGCCACCGGTGGATGTTGTAGTTAGGATCGCCCTCCACCGTCTGCAGGTAGAACTCCCCGGTGATCTTGATCACCGGCTTCACGCGCAGCCGATCCACTTCGACCTCGTCGAATCGCTGGCGCACGTCGCGCATCGCGCGCGCGAAGTACCCGGTGGCGAGGTGCCAGGCGAGCGAGCCCCATTTGCTGCCACGCCAGGGCCGCTTGCGGAACACTTCGTAGAGGTACTCGATCGATTCGCGCGCGGCTTTTTCCGTCTCGCCCTTGCGCACCTCGAACGGGCGGATCTGGTACTCGAGGTCCTGCACCACGTCGCTCAGCACGATGGCCCAGACCGCGCCGAGGGTGAACGGCAGGTTGAGCTCGAGGCCGCCGCCGGCCGCGGCCCCCTGGTCTAGCCCTTCCTGGCCGAGCAGGAACATGCGGAAGGACTCGAGCCCCACGTTGCGCAGCGCGAGCTCGTAGCTCTGGTGGTACTGCCCGAAGCGGCAGGCACCGCACGACCCGGCGGTCACATACACGTATTTTTTGGAAACATTGTCGGCGCCGATGCGTGCCGCCTCGCCGCGCAGGAAGTTTGCGAGGTTGCCGGTAGTGAAGCTCGTCGGGCAGCACTGCCCGATGTCGGCGACCTCGCGCCCGGTGAGCAGATCCGCGCGCGAGGCCGTGGGAAGCACCTGCGTGCGGTAGCCGAGGTTCTCCATCGCACCCTGCATGACGCGCTCCGCGCGCCAGTGCAGGCCCCCAAAGAGCACCGTCACCTCGTCTCGCTCCGCGCGCGTGAAGGCGCGAGGCTTATACGCCCGGTAGGGCGTGCTCGAGCTGCGCACCGGGGGCGCGACGGCGCGCATGCCCGCAGGGACGGCGGCTTCGGCCTTGGCGATGGGGATGGTTTTCATGACTTCCTTTCGGTCAGGAGCGAAGCGCAGGCAGGAAGGTGCTCAGCCATGGCACATACGTGATCGCCATCAGGCCGAGCCCGAGCACCAAGAGCAGCGGAGCGACCGCGCGGAACACCTCGGTCAGCGGCTTGCCGAAACGGTACGAGGCGAAGAACAGGTTCATGCCGACCGGCGGCGTCAGGTAGCCGATCTCGAGGTTGGCGAGGAAGAGGATGCCGAGGTGCACCGGGTGCACGCCGAAGGCGAGGCCGACCGGCGTCACCAGCGGCGCGAGCACCACGATCGCGGTGTAGATATCCATGACACAGCCCGCAACTAGGAGCAGCGCGTTAAGCGCGAGCAGAAACACCCATCGGCTCTCGATGAGGCCCGTCACCCAGCCGACCATGCGCTCGGGCACCTGCGCGTCGACAAGCAGGTTGGTGAGGCTCAGGGCAACGCCGAGGATGAGCAGGATGCCGCCGATCATCAGCCCGCACTCGGCCATGACGCGCGGCAGATCGCGGCCGAAAGCCAGGTCGCGGTGGATGACCGCGGCAATCAGCAATGCGTAGGCGGCGGTGAGCGCGGCGGCCTCGACGGGGGTCGCGAGGCCGCTAGCGAGCGCCGCGATAGGCACGACCGGCAGGCTGAGCTCCCATTTCGCGGCGACGAACGCGGCGCGTGCGCGTGCCGGGTCGAACTTGGCCGCGGGCTCGCGCCGCCGCGGCTGGCGCCACAGCGCCCAGGCGACGATGATGAGCATCATGGCAGCGGCAGGCAGCGCGCCGCCGAGGAACATGTCCTCGATGCTCACGCGCGCGACGATGGCATAGAGGATCAGCGGCAACGCGGGCATGAGCAGCACGCCCGGCAAGCCGCCGGCGGTGACCAAGCCGAGCGCAGCGCGCGGGGGGAACTGGGCGGCGACGAGCAACGGCATGACCAGCCCGCCCAGCGCAAGGATGGTCACGCCCGAGGCACCGGTAAAGCAGGTGAAGAAAGTGCATGCGAGCACGGTGACGACGGCGGCGCCGCCGCGCACGCGGCCGACCAGGGCATCGAACAGTTCCACGAGCCGGCGCGGCGCGCCGCTCTCGGCGAGCAGGTACCCGGCCAGGGTGAACATGGGAATCGCGGGCAGCGAGGGATTGACGACCAGGCTGTAGTGGTTGACCGCCACTGAAGCCGCGGGCACGTCCTGCGCGAGCAGCAGGAAGAGCGCCGCCCCGCCAAGGGTGACGAAGATCGGGGCGCCCAGCAGCGTTGCGGCGCCAAGGACGACAAGCACCGGCGCCAGGACGCCGGCCGGGTCGAAGCCGGCGAAGCGATAGGCGGTGGCGATGAGAAGCGTGAGCGCCAGCGCGGCGGCCCGCCCAGCCCACGACGGCGCGGCGTGCCACGCGAGCCGAGCGGATACGAGCGCGAAGCCCAGAGGCAGCGGCAGCTCGGCGAGCCACACCGGGATACCGTAGGTCAGCGTACTTCCCGACTCGCGCTCGATGGCGACGAAGTCGGCGGCGGCGAGCGCGAGCATCGCCGCCACCGCCGCCGATACGGCGCCGCTCGCGAAGCGCGCCACCGCGGCCATGCGGCCGGCGTAGAGCGTCGTGACGGCGAGCGCAAGCAAGCGCTGGTCGCGCGCCGCGACCGCGGCGCCCAGCATGCCGAGCGCGAGCGTGAGGTGCTGCACCAGCGCGGCGACGCCGTCGATGCCAACGCGCAGGCTTGCGCGCAATGCGATCTCCGCGAGCGGCAGCAGCACCGTGAGCGCGAAGAGCGCCGCCAGCGCCGCGTTCTCGATGCGCGCGAACATCACTTTCCGGCCTTTCGATATTCGGCAAGGATCTCGCGCACACGGTCGAAGGTCTCCGCGGGCACCATGGAGCCGCGCACGTGCGGCCAGGAGCGCTCGGCGAGCTCGCGCCAGGCGCGCTCAAGCTCCGGGGTCAGCTCGCGCACCTTGAGCCCGCGCTTCTCCATGGCGCGGATCGACTCTTCGTCCTGCACCGCGCGGTACGCGCGCAGCTTCGCGGTGGCCTGGCGCGCCGTGGCGAGCAGCGCCTCGCGCGCCTCGGGCTTGAGCGACTCGAGCGTCTGCTTGCGCATTACCGTGGCGCCGACGATCGGCACCCAGTTGACGCGCAGCATGTAGCTCGTAATGCGGTCGAACTGGCCGACAAGCGTCCAGAGCGGCGCCACCGGCACCGCGTCGACCATGCCGGTCTCGAGCGCGGGCAGGATGTCGGCGATGGGGATCGGCACCGGCTGGTAGCCGAGCTGCTTCATCACCGCGGCCTGCGCGATGTCGCCCGACCAGGCGAAGATGCGCGCGCGCCGGAACTCGTCGGGATGCAGGAGCGGCTCCTTGGTGAAGAACTGCACCCAGCCGCCCTCGCCCCAGATCAGCACCGCGAAGCCCTTCGCCGCGAGCTTCGCCTCGAGCTCGTCCTGCAGCCGCTCGCGCACGTGGTCGAGCTCCTCCCAGGAGCGGAACATCATCGGCATGTACTGCAGCGCGGCGACCGAGCGGTCGATCTCCGAGAGCCCGACCACCGTGAGCATCGAGGCGTCGAGCTGGGCGACGCGCATGCGCCGCACCGTGTCGGCCTCGGTGCCCTGGATGCCGTCGGTGTAGATGAGGAAGCGCGCGCCCGGGACGCTCGCCTTGCGGTACGCCTCTCCCATCTCCTGCAGCGTGCGGTGGTAGATGGATCCCTTGGGCGCGATGGTCGCCACTTTCAGGGTCGGTTGCGAAAAACAAGACACCGAAACGGCGAGGAGCAAGAGGAGCGTCCATCTCATGGCGATTACTCCGGAAACAATTCGTCGACGCGCGCGAGGAGCGTCTTCGCCCGCCGCTGCATGACGAGGTTGGCGAGGCGCCACTCGGGGCGCGCGGCCGGGTCGACGGCGAGCGCGCGGCCGAGCAGGGCCTCGAACTCGCGCCGCTCGCGGCGCTCGACGCACACCGACTCGGCGAGTGATACGTAGGGCCCGGCATGGCGGCCGCCGGAGAGGTCCACTGCGCGCGCGAAGTGCGCGCGCGCGAGCTTCTCCGCGTCGGGGCCCGCGTTCGGCCGGCTCACCTCGTAGCCGATGAGGAAGGTGCGCAGCGTGCCGTGGTCGTAGTCCGCGTCGAGCTTCTCGGCGCGCCGGATGAGCTTGTCCACCTGCGGCAGGCCGGCGAGCGTTGCCGGATCGTCCTTGGAAAGGGCGATCGCCGCCGCCCAGGCCACACCGGTCCAGTAGAGGAGGCCGACATCGTCGGGCGCGACCTTAAGTCCGCGCAGGCCGTAGTCGCGCGCCCGCAGGAACAGGCGTCGGGCGCGCGCCTGCTGCGCGTAGCCTTGCGCCACGTCGCGCTCCATCGCCTCCTCGGAGGGGAGCTGCACGTACACATAGGCGTACTGCGTGAAGCCGCGCGCCGCGGCGAGGAGCAGCCCCTCATGGTCCGGCACCTCGGCGAGCAGCGACTCGATGGTTTTCAGCCCGAACGGCGTGGCGGCGCCGACGAGCTCGATGTCCTCGTCGGAGGCGTACACGTCGCCGCCGCCGGCGAGCGCGTCGCCGACCGAGCGCAGCGCGTATTCGCGTACCGAGCAGCCTTGCACGGCGAGAAGTGCGAGGCAGAGCGCAATCGTTCTGATCATCATTTGATCCCCCTGTTTCATCCTAGGCATCGCGCCGCGCGTTGCCTATCCCACGATCAGGGGATCAGGCGCAGCTCGATGGCGCCGCAGCGCATCCGCTTCCCTTCCCGTCAAGCGAGCCGCTTCCATGTTTTCTCCTTGTTTCCTGCGCCCATGATCGGAAGCGGCCGCAGACACACCGCTTACCGATCACCTACCGATTGCTTAAACTTCGCAACATCCGGATAGATCGCGAGCGGACTCGCGCCTAGACTGTGGGCATGGACGATTTCGTGGGCAAAGCAAAGGGCTATCTCGACGCCCGGCGCGGCGAGCGGGTGACGCTCGAGGAGCTTGCGCAGGCAGTCGGCTCGAGCCCGTTCCACCTGCAGCGGCGCTTCAAGGAGACCTTCGGCGTGTCCCCCCGCGGCTATCAGGACGCCGTCCGCTTCCAGAGTCTCAAGTCCTCCTTGAGAAACGGGACGCGGGTCGCCGATGCCGTTTTCGAAGCGGGATACGGGTCGGTGTCGCGCTTCTACGAGAAGTCCGACCTCGGCATGAAGGCGCGCGAGTATCGTGCGCGCGGCAAGGGCCAGACGATCGGCTATTGCAGCTTCGCCTCGCCGCTCGGCACGGTGCTCATCGCCGCGACCGACAAGGGCCTGTGCTCGGTGAAGATCGGCGATCGCGCCGAGGCGCTGGAGCGCGAGCTGAAGGAGGAGTTCAGCGGCGCCGAGCTTCTACCGAAGAAGCTGGAAAGTTTTCAGAGCAAGGTGTTGAGTTTTCTGGCCGGTGAAGCCTCCCTGGCGCGTGTGCCCCTCGACATCCGCGGCACCGTGTTCCAGCGCCGCGTCTGGGACGCGCTGCGCCGCATCCCGCGCGGCGAGACGCGCACCTACGCCCAGCTCGCGCGCGAGGTCGGCGCGCCGGCCGCGGTGCGCGCCGTGGGCAGCGCCTGCGGCGCCAACCCCGTGGCGCTCGCCGTGCCCTGCCACCGCGCGGTGCGCACCGACGGCGGCCTTGGCGGCTATGCCTGGGGTCTGCCCCGCAAAAGACTTCTCCTGGAGCTCGAGAAACGCCGTAAATGAGGCGCGCGGACGCTGCGCGCCTCCTGCTCCTCGCGGCGATCTGGGGCGGCTCCTTTCCGTTCATGCGCGTTGCGGCGCCGGTCCTCGGGCCGGTCTGGACGGCCGAGGCGCGCGTGCTGCTGGGCGGGCTCGCGCTCTTCGCCTGGCTGCGCCTGGCAGGCGTCGAGGTCGACCTGCGCCAGCATTGGCGCGCCTACTTCGTGGTCGGCGGCGCGGGCATCGCCGTGCCCTTCGCCCTGTACGCCTTCGCCGCGATGCACGCGCCGGGCGGCCTGCTCGCGATCGTCAACGCCACGGCGCCGATCTTCGGCCTCGGATGGGGCGCGGCCTTCCGCGACGAGCGCGTCACGCTGCCGCGCGCGATCGGCCTCGGGCTCGGCATGGTCGGCGTGGCGCTGATCGCCCGCCCGGGCGGCGCCGGCGCGAGCCCGCTTTTTGGCTGGGCGGTCGCCGCCGCGCTCGGCGCCTGCTTCTGCTATGGCGCAGTCGGCGTGCTGGTCAGGCGCTTCGCCGGACAGGTGCCGCCGCGCGCGATGGCGGCGGGCAACCAGCTCGCTGCCGCCGTGGTGCTCCTGCCGCTGCTGCCGCTCGCGCCGCCGCTCGGGCCGCCTTCGGCGCTCGTGATCGCCAACCTGCTCGCGCTCGCGCTGCTCGCGAGCGGGGTCGCGTTCGTCCTGTACTTCCGCCTCATCGCCGACGTCGGTGCCGCGCGCGCCCTCACCGTGACCTACCTGATCCCGGTGTTCGGCGT
>DASUUN010000074.1:0-4649 GCA_036374055.1 Burkholderiales bacterium | reverse complement strand
CACGGCGGCGAGGCCGCCCAGCCCCATCAGGCCCATCGCGGCCACCTGCTCGAAGCCGCGCAGCACCTGGTCGGCGCCCGCCACCTTGCGCTGCACGCCGTAGCCGCCCGACCATACCAGGCCGATCACGTGCGCGAGCTGGCCCGCGCCGTAGAGCGCGGGCTGCAGCGCGGCCAGGCGCGGGCTGGGCCGCGCGTAGCCCATGCGCGGCAGCAGGTGGTAGGCGAGCCCCATGAACGCCAGCGTCACGCCGACGATGGCGCCGTGGTAGTGCGCGGGGATCTTCACGTTGCTGCCGCTGATCGCCAGTCCGATCAGCCCGCCGGCGCCGAAGAGCAGCAGCGACCAGGCGAGCGCGGCACGCAACGGCTTTTGTTCACGGGAAGGCTTAGGCGAGCTCAGCAAGCAATACATCATTGAAAAAGCGAAAGGCGCGATCGCCAGGCCGCCGCCGATGCGCATCAGCCAGGTCTGCAGGCGGTAGTGCTCCACCGAGGTGACGTCGTAGGCGAGGTAGATCACCGGCGTAACGAACACCGACACCAGGCCGATGGCGAACAGCAGGATCGCCACGCGCGGCGACAGCGGCACGCGCGCGCCGATGGCGTCGGCGAGCGCGAGCCAGGCGACGAACATGAGCAGCGTCCAGGTGAACTGCAGCACGTGCCCGCCGCCCCAGAACAGCACCTCGTAGTACGCCTTGCCGTCCAGGCCGCCCGGCAGGGCGAGCCACGACCAGGCGAAGGCGATGAGCGCGACCGCCGCCGACACCAGCGCCGCGTTCAGGCCGAAGCCGAGCGCGCCGGCGCCTCCCGGACGGATACCGACGCGCGGGGTGACCGCCATCGACCTCAGGATGAGCACGGCGCAGCCCAGCGCGAACACCAGCAGGCCGGACAGGAACACGCCGCCGTCGAGAACCGGGACGTAGTTGCTCATTACCGGCGCGGCGTTCTCGGCGAACGGCGCGAGGCTCATCACCAGCGTGCCCGCGGCGCACAGCGCGAGCGCCGCCCAGCCCAGGCCGAGCAGGCGCGGGGCGGCGTGCAGGCTCCACAGCAGCCCGCCGAAGGCGGCGAACCAGACGAGCACCGAGAGGTCGACGTGCACCACCAGCGCCACGCGGAAGAAATCGGCGAACGGGAAGAAGTCCTTCACGTAGGGCGCGCGCGACAGCACCAGCAGGATCGAGAACAGGCCCGAGCCCACCAGGGAAGCGAGCGCGAGCCACATCCAGCCCGCGGCGAGCGCGCGGCGCGCGCCGGCGGGCACCGCCAGGGCGTAGTGCGCGGAGGCCGGGGCCGCGGCGTCAGCGTAGAGCGAACGAGTATCCATGGTCGTTCCGGGTGGCGACGACGGTGGCGCGCAGCCGCGGCTCGCGGCGGCGCGCGAAGCGCTCCTCCGCCAGCTCCAGGCCCAGGCGGAAGGCGCACTCGGCGTCGCAGCCGCGCGCCGTCACCCGGCGCGCGCCGTTGCGCAGCGCGTATTCGATGAACGCGGGCGGCAGCATTGCCAGGCAACGTAGCCCGATGCCACCGGCGCGGCTTGATCTTTCGCAAGCGAACACGATTTCCTCCGCCGGCAGCGCGTCGCGCAGCCGCCGGCGCAGGTCCTGCACCGTGAAGTCCGGCAGGTCGATGCCCGAGGCGAGCTCGGCCACGCTGCGAAACGGCGTGGACGAGGGGCACGCGCCGGCGCAGATGCCGCACGCGGCGCAACGCTCCGCCAGGACCTCGGCCTTGTCCTTCAGTTGAATCGCTTCATAAGGGCAATCCGCGACGCAGCGCCCGCAGCCGTTGCAGTTGGCCGGATCCACCCGCGCCGCCAGGAGCGTCGGTTTTTTCGAGAGGTACGGCAGCCCGACCAGCAGACCCGTCGTCACAATCAGCACTCCCCATAAAAATCCAGGTGAGGTGGCGTACATGAGCGGGTGCAGGAACTGGAAGAACCAGTCGAGCGCCACGGTCTGGGCCAGGCGCGCCGCGTCCCAGCGCGGCTCGGAGGTCGCCGGCAATACAACCGCCATGACTACGAGCAATCCTGCGACCTGAAAAGCAAGCGCGCGCGGCAGGACGGTGCGCGGGCGGCCCAGGCGCTGCACGTGGATCCACATGCCGGCGAGCAGCGCGAGGGGCAGGCCGATGTGCAGGAACACGAACAGCGAGAACAGCCGATCCGAGACCAGCTCCGCGCCGGCGTCGGCCATGCCCATCCACTCGAGCGTGGCGAGCGCCGAGAACTGCGCGCGCGTGTCCCACACCAGCCAGTAGCCGACGATGCCCGAAGCGTAGAGCAGCCACAGCAGCGGCACGCCGGAGATCCAGGAAAACGCCCGCCAGCCGCGGAACCGTCCGGCGAGCAGCTCGCGCACGAGATGCGCGAGCACCACCACCACGAAGGCGTCGGCCGCGTAGCGGTGCACGCTCCTCAGCACGCCGCCGAACCACCATTCCAGCTCGCCGATCGAGTCGTAGGCGCCGGCGATGCTGGTGTCGAAGCGCAGGTAAAGGTAGATGCCGCTTGCCGCCAGCACCCAGAAGAGGAAGAACCCCAGCGTCCCCAGGTACTTCTTAAGTTCGGAAAACGAAGCCACCCTTGGCCGCCACGAAGTCGATGAGCAGCGCCTGCCCGGGCGCGAGATCGAGGGTCTGCTCTTTCTCGAAATTGAAGCCCGCGCCCGGCCGGTCGCGCAGCCGCGCCACCACGTGGTGCTTGCCCGCAGGCAGCGGCAGCCGGTGGTAGACGGTGGCGTTGCCGTCGCGGCTGAGGCCGGCGGGCTGCACCTCGCGGCGCAGCACCACTTGGCCGTCGACTTCCAGCTCCACCAGCACCGGCGCGCGCTCGCGCGGGCAGTCCTGCGCCGCGCGCATGTTGGGCGGAAGCTTGGCGAGCTCCTCGGCGCTGCGCGTGCGGCAGGGCTCCCGGCGCTCCGCGGCGTGGATGAACGACAGGCGCACCAGCGCTTGGTCGGGCTCGAGCACGGAGAAGCGCGGCTGGGTGGAGAAATAGCCGATCAGCGCCATCAGCGGCACGTACAGCGCGAGCTGGGCGGCGAGGCGCAGCGCCTGCTTCATGCCGTGCCTCCGAGCTTGGCCACCTCGAGCTTCGGCGACAGGCGGAAGGCGTCCGAGAAGCAGTCGTCCTGCGCCAGGCCCTTGGCGCGGAACGCCGGGTGCGCGGCCTGCACCATCGCCACCGAGCCGCAGGCGTACACCTGGAAGCCGGCGAGGTCGGGAAAGTCGGCGAGGATCGCCTCGTGCACCAGGCCGGTGCGGCCCTGCCAGCGGTCCTGCGGCTGCGGGTCGGAGAGCACCGGGACGAACTTGAAGTTGGGATGCTCGGCTTCCCACTGGCGCGGCAACTCGGGCAGGTACAGGTCCTTCAGACTGCGCACGCCCCAGTAGAGCAGCATGCGGCGCCGCACGCCGCGCTGGAAGGCGTACTCGAGCATGCTCTTCACCGGCGCGAAGCCGGTGGCGCCGGCGACGAAGATCATCGGCTTGTCGGTGTCCTCGCGCAGGAAGAACGAGCCCAGCGGGCCCTCGAAGGCGAGCCGCTCGCCCGGGCGCATCGACTCGAACACGTGGCCGGTGAAGCGCCCGCCGGGGATGCGCCGGATGTGCAGCTCGATGCGGTCGTTCACCTGCGGCGCGGTGGCGAAGGAGAAGCTCCTTTTCTCGCCGTCCTCGAGCAGCACGTTGATGTACTGTCCGGCATAGAACTCTATCTTTCCATCCAGCTTCAGCACCACCCGCATGACGTCCGGGGCGAGCTTGCCGAGCGACTCGACGCTCGCCTGCCAGACGCGCACCTTGACGCCGCCGGGCGCCGCTGTCGGCAGGTACTCGATCTCGATGTCGCCGAGCGCGGTCGCGGTGCAGGCGAGCAGCTTGCCTGCGGCGCGCTCGGCGTCGGGCAGGGCGTCGCGCTGGTAGGCGCCGTAGTCCACGGTGCCGGAGGCGAGCGTGCACTTGCACTTGCCGCAGCCGCCGTTTCTGCACTCGTAGGGCATGGCGAGGCCCTCGCGCAGGCCGGCGTCGAGCAGCGTCTCGCCGGCGCGCAGCGCGATGATGCGGTTGTCGGGCCGCGCCAGCATGAAGTGCTCCGCAACCCTGCGCTTGGGCGGCAGCCACGGCAGCAGCACGAACAGCAGGCCCGCGCCGGCCATCAGCAGCCACACCTCGCCCGCGCTCCAGCGGTAGAGCAGCGCGTACACCGGCAGGTAGAACCAGTCGAACTCGATCGCGGTGGCGGCCGCCGCGAGGTCGGCGCGCGGCTGGCTCACCGCCGGCTTCAGCAGCGACAGCACGACGAGCGCCGCGGTGAGGGTGACCGCGAGCGGCAGCGGCGGCGCGGTGCGCGCCTGCGGCACGCGCTGCGTATGGATCCACAGCACGCCGAGCACCGCGAGCGGCACGCCGATGTGGATGAACGACAGCAGCGAGAACAGGCGGTCGTTCACGTTCTCGACGAAGATGAAGTTGCGCACCAGCGCGCCGTTGAAGAGGGGCAGCCAGTCGAACCACTCCGCGGTCGCCACCACCACGAACTGCGACAGGCGGTCCCACGGCAGCATGTAGCCGTTGATCCCCGAGACGTACACCAGCGCGAGCACCAGCGCGCCGCTCACCCAGGAAAACCAGCGGAAG
>DASUUN010000073.1:0-32652 GCA_036374055.1 Burkholderiales bacterium | reverse complement strand
TCTGTCACGGAGACTATTTCTCCAGAGGCATCTACGCGCACAGGCTTGCCGCGCTGCTTCCTGACGATCAACCGGTCTTCCTGCTGCATTGCGAACTGGACGGCCTTACCGACGCGACCACCGTCGAAGCTATTGCGCGGGCGTATCTTCCTGAGGTCCTGCGCATTGCGGCCGATTCGCCCGTCGTTCTTGGGGGCTGGTGCAATGGGGGCCTTACAGCCTGGCATCTCGCCCACTTGCTGCGGGCCAAGGGTATCGAGGTCCTGGAACTTCTACTGATTGAAACCCTGTCGTTCAATGCGCGCCCGCCGCTGCGTTGGCTGCGCAAGCTCTTCGATACCGCGGGCACTATCGTGCCTGGCAGGGCAGGCAGATTTCTCCAACGACGCGCAATGCCCCACGTCTGGAACCGGATTCGGAGCGACGCCAGCTTCGCCCGACAGCTATACCGCTTCGCCCGGAAGAGACTCAGCTCAGCACCACGGGTGCAGGTACTGGACGGGTCGACGTCCCGTCTGGGCGGCCGTGTCGAGGATGGTTTCCTGGCACAAATGATTTCCCGTTATGTTCCCCCGCGCCTCGATGTCGATGTCACCTGCTTCATTGCCGAAGAAGGCAACCACAACCGCACCGACCCGAATTTCTGGCGACGGCTCGCAGCAACGGTCAACACGCGGGGTATACCGGGGACCCATCTCGGCGTCGTCATCAATGAGCGACAGTTTCTTGCGAAGGCACTCACCGAAGCATTGCAGCGGGTGGCAGCGCGCCATGCAGCCCGTGCCAGCCAAGCAAGACGCGAGGTCGGGCGCGCGGAGGAGGATTTCTTCAGCGCGGCGGCAGGACGCTGACCCGGATCCGGCGGCGGTCGGGGTCGGCGTAGGGACCGTCGGCTATGACGTCCAGGGCGTCCAGGAACACCTGGTGGGGAGGCGCGGCCTCGCCCGCCAGCCAGCGCAGCACGTCGCTGCGCGGCACGTTCAGGAATTTCGCCAACCGCGTCGCGCCCCCGATGGTGGCGGCGGCGAACTGCAGCGTTTCCGTGTAGCGAGTACGGACATCCATGCCCGGCGGCATGCAAGCTTCGTGCCCCGGCATGCTTATTGCGTCCGAGCGGACCATGGCGAAGGATCTCTACCGCATCGGCATCTCCGGCTCCTACGGCGGCCTGAACCTCGGCGACGAGGCGATCCTGCAATCGATCATCGCGCAGCTGCGCCGCGACCTGCCGGTCGAGATCACGGTGTTCTCGCGCGATCCCGAGGACACGAAGGCGCGCCATGCCGTGGAGCGCGCGGTGCCGGTGCGCAAGCTCTCGCGCGCGGAAGTCGTGCCCGAGATCGAGCGGCTCGACCTGCTCATCGTCGGCGGCGGCGGCATCCTGTTCGACGCCGAGGCGCGCCTTTACCTGCGCGAGGCGCAGATCGCGAAGGAGAAGGGCGTGCCGGTGATGCTGTATGCCGTCGGCGCGGGCCCGCTCAAGGACCCGACGGTGCAGGCGGCGGTGCGCGAGGTGCTGGAGCAGGTCGAGGTCATCACCGTCCGCGAGCGCGCCGCGCAGCAGACCCTCGAGGCGGCGGGGGTGCACCGCGAGATCATCGTCACGGCCGACCCGGCGCTGCTGCTCAAGCCCGAGCCGCTGCCGCGCGGCGTGATGAAGCTCGAAGGCCTCGAAGGCCGCCGCCGCCTGATCGGCATGTCGGTGCGCGAGCCCGGGGTGGCCGCGCCGGACATCGACCCGAAGGAATACCACGCGCTGCTCGCCAACGCCGCCGACTTCATGGTCGATCGCTTCGACGCCGACGTGTGCCTGGTGCCGATGGAGCGCTCGGTGCTCGACTCGCAGCACAGCCATGCGGTGATCGCCCAGATGCTGCGCGCGCAGCGCGCCACGGTGCTCAAGGCGCAGTACAGCTCCGGGCAGCTGCTGTCGCTCATGAGCAAGTTCAACTTCGTGGTCGGCATGCGCCTGCACTTCCTCATCTTCGCCGCGCTGCGCGGGGTGCCGTTCGTCGCCCTGCCGTACGCCGGCAAGGTGAGCGGCTTCCTGGAGGACCTGCAGGTGCCGGCGCCGCCCATGAAGCTGGTGAACGCGGGGCGGCTGATCGCGTACATCGACCAGTCGTGGGACCAGAGCCGCACGATGAAGGCCAAGCTCGAGAGGAACGTGGCGCCGTTGCAGAAGCGCGCGCAGGAGACCCACCGGATCCTCGTCGAGCTGCTCACGCGGCGGGAGAAGCTGCAGCTTGCCAGCCCTAAAGCGGCCTGAGGCACCCGCGCGGCTGCTGCTGCCGCCGCGGGAAGGGCTGCTCGCGGGGGAAACCGACGTGCTGGTGGTCGGCGGGGGCCCGGCCGGCCTGGGCGCCGCGGTCGCCGCGGCGGATGCGGGCGCGCGCGTGGTGCTCGCCGAGCGCTACGGCTTCCTGGGCGGCAACGCCACCGCGGCGCTGGTCATGCCGCTCATGTCTTTTCATACGGACAAGGGAAGGAAAGCGCAAACCGGAAGCACGGCGCTGCTGCCTTCGGACCACGGGCCGGGCGAGGCGGTGGTGCACGGCGTGCTGCGGCGCCTGCTCGAGCGGCTGGTGGCGGCCGGCGGCGCGATCCGGCCGACGCTCGCCACCGGCTACGTGGTGCCGTTCGATCCCGAGTGGTTCAAGCTGATCGCGCTCGAGCTGCTGGACGAGGCGGGCGTGGAATTCCTGTTCCATGCCTTCGCGAGCGGCGTGCTGCCCGGCAACCAGGGCGTGGTGTTCGAGACGAAGTCCGGCCCGCTCGTCATCCGCGCGAAGGTCATCGTCGACTGCACCGGCGACGGCGACGTCGCCGTCCAGGCCGGCGCCCCGTTCGAGGTCGGGCGCTACGACGGGCTGGTGCAGCCGATGACGCTCATGTTCCGGGTCAACGAGTTCCGCCGCGCCGCCTTCGAGGCGTACGTGCGCGACAACCCGAAGGAATGGCGCGGCGTGCACGGGCTGTGGGCGCTGGTGCGCAGGGCGACCGAGGCGGGCGAGCTCGAGCTGCCGCGCGAGGACATGCTGTTTTTCGCCACGCCGCACCCGACCGAGGTCAGCGTCAACAGCACGCGGGTGACCCGCGTGCTCGGCGCCGACGTCTGGGACCTGTCGTATGCGGAATGGTGCAGCCGGCGCCAGATGCGCCAGATCGCGGCCTTCCTGCGCCGCTACGTCCCGGGCTTCGAGGACTCCTACGTGGTGCAAAGCGGCGTGCAGGTCGGCGTGCGCGAGTCCCGGCGCGTGCTGGGCGACTACCAGCTCACCGCCGAGGACGTCCTGGGGGCGCGCAAGTTCGACGATGCCATCGCGCGCGGCGCGTACCCGGTCGACATCCACAACCCGAAAGGCAGCGGCACGCTGCTCAAGCGCTTGCCGCCGGGCGAAGCGTACGACATCCCGCTGCGCTGCCTGCTGCCCAGGAACACCGAGCGGTTGATCGTCGCCGGCCGCTGCATCTCGGGGACGCACGAGGCGCACAGCTCCTACCGCGTCATGCCGATCGTCATGGCCACGGGCCAGGCCGCAGGCGTATGCGCCGCGCAGGCCGCGAAGCGGAACGTCCCGGTCAGGGACGTTCCGACAAGCGAAGTGCAGCAGGAGCTGGTGCGCCAGGGCGCGAGCTTGCGGCCGGAGGTTGTAGTCGAAGCAGCGATAAGCACCGCGCGCTGATCGGCTTTCAGTACTATCTTCCCTTCGTACGCTGAGGGGGAAATATCCGGTATCTCGTCGCGCTCGCCGCGCTCGCGGCCGCCATTGGCCTGCGCCTGCTACTCGACCCGTGGCTCGGAGACCGCTTTCCGTTCATCACGGTATTCGGCGCAGTCATCGTCGCCGCCTGGTTCGGCGGCTTCGGGCCGGGGCTGCTCGCAGCGGCCGGCGGCTACGCCGTTGCGCATTCGCTGTATGTCGGCGGGTCGCTGCTCGTGCCGGCCGAGATCGCGGCCTTCGCCTTGTCGAGCCTGCTCATCGCGGTGCTCGGCGGCGCCATGCGCAAGGCGGCGGCGCGCGCCGAAGCGAGCGACGAGCGCTTCCGCAAGTTCATGGAGAACTCGCCGGCCTGCGTGTTCATCAAGGACGCCGCCGGGCGCTACGTGTTCATGAACGCGGCGGCGCAGCGCCTGGTGGGGGTCGAGGACTGGCGCGGCAAGACCGACGAGCAGATCATCCCGGCCGAGGCGGCGCACAAGGTGCGCGAGAACGATGCGCGGGTGCTCGCCGGGGATGCGCCCGCCTCCTTCGCCCTCCTGTATCCCGCCGCCGACGGTCCGCGCCACCTGCTCAGCACCAAGTTCGCGCTGCGCGAAGCCGACGGCAGCCCGCTGGTCGGCTCGATCACCGTCGATGTCACCGACCAGGTGCGCAGCGCCCAGGAGATCCGCCTGATCGCCGACACCATGTCGGTCGGCGTGGTGCGCTGCTCGCGCGACATGAAGTACATCTGGGCCAACCGCGTGTTCGCCGCCTGGGCGGGCAGGACGCCCGAGGAGATGGCCGGGCTGCCGATCGAGGCGGTGATCGGCGCCGAGGGGCTGGCGGCCAACCGCGCGTACTTCGAGCGGGTGCTGCGCGGGGAGCGCGTGGCCTACGAGCGGCTCGCCTCCTTTCCGAACCTGGAGCGGCGCTGGATCCACGCCGTGGCCGAGCCGACCTACGATGCCGCCGGCCGGCCGGACGGCTGGGTCGGCGTGGTGTCCGACATCCACGAGCGCAAGCAGGCCGAGGAGGCGCTCGCCGCCGCGCGCGAGCAGCTGCAGCTCATCGCCGACAGCATGTCCGCGGCGGTCGCCCTGTGCAGCCGCGACCTGCGGTTCGTCTGGGTGAACCGCCACTTTGCGGACTGGCTGGGCATGCAGCCTGCGCAGCTCGCCGGCCGCCCGATGCTCGACATCGTGGGCGAGGACAACCTGGCCGCCATGCGCCCTTACATCGCGCGCGTGCTCGCCGGCGAGCAGGTGCAGTACGAGCGTTTCGTGCGCTACCCGGTGTTCGGCGAGCGCTGGGTGCGCACCTCGTTCTCCCCGGCGCCGGGCACCGAAGGCTGGGTCGCGGTGATCTCCGACATCCACGAGCGCAAGCTGATGGAGGAGGCGCTGCGCGAGACCGACCGGCGCAAGGACGAGTTTCTCGCCACGCTGGCGCACGAGCTGCGCAACCCGCTCGCGCCGGTGCGCAACGCCGTGGCCATCCTGGCGAAGAAGGGCCCGCTCGACCCGGAGCTCGACTGGAGCCGGGATGTGATCGACCGCCAGGTCGGCCACATGTCCCGGCTGATCGACGACCTGCTGGACATCGCGCGCATTGCGAGCGGCAAGTTGCGCATCCGCAAGGAGCGCATGGCGCTGGACCGCGCCATCGACGCGGCGCTGGAAACCAGCCGCCTGAACATCACCGCTGCCGGCCACAGCCTGTCGGTGCTGCTGCCGAGCGAGCCCGTGACGCTCGAGGCCGACCCCACGCGCCTCGCGCAGGTGCTGTCGAACCTGCTGAACAACGCCGCGCGCTACACCGAAGGCCGCGGCAGCATCTCGCTCAGCGCCGAGGTGCAGGGCCGGCACGTCGCGATCACGGTGGAGGACAACGGCATCGGCTTTCCGCCGGAGGTCGCCGGCCGCCTGTTCGAGCCATTCTCGCAGCTCACCAGCGCGCACGAGCGCTCGCACGGCGGGCTGGGGATCGGGCTGTCGCTGGTGCAGGGCATCGTGGAGCTGCACGGCGGCAGCGTCCAGGCGCGCAGCGCCGGCCCGGGCAAGGGCAGCGAGTTCGTGGTGCGCCTGCCGCTGCCTTCGCATGCCGGCGCGGCGCAGGCGAAGGCGGTCGCGCCGGCGCGCACGGCGCCCGCCGAAGGCCTGCGTGTGCTGGTGGCCGACGACAACCGCGATGCTGCCGACTCGCTGCGGCGCATCCTGGCCATCTACGGGCACGAGGTGCAGGTCGCCTACGACGGCAACTCGGCGATCCGCCTGGCGGGCGAGTTCAGGCCGCAAGTGGCGGTGCTCGACATCGGCATGCCGGGCGCCAGCGGCTTCGAGGTCGCGCGCGGGCTGCGCGAGCATTACGGGCGCGAAACGACCTTGATCGCCCTCACCGGCTGGGGCCAGGAGAGCGACCGGCGGCGCGCCCTGGAAGCGGGCTTCGATTACCATCTCACCAAGCCCGTCGAGCCCGGCGCGCTGAATGATCTGCTGGCGGGCGTCGGCCGGAAAAAAGAATAGGAGGGGAAGCGTGCGCAGAATTCTGGCGGCGCTGGGGCTGACCGGCTGGGCCTGTGCCCATGCGGCGAGCCCGGTGCAGATGGCGGCCAGCCTGGTCGACCTGTCGCTCGAGCAGCTGAGCAGCATCGTGGTGAGCACCGTCTCGGGACGCGAGGAGCCGCTTTCGCGGGCGCCGGCTTCGGTCTACGTCATCTCTGCCGAGGACATCCGGCGCTCCGGCGCGCTCAACCTGAGCGAAGCGCTGCGCCTCGCGCCCAACCTGCAGGTGGCGCGGCCCGACGCCAACCAATACGCCATCACCGCGCGCGGTTTCAACGGCATCCTGGCCAACCGGCTGCTGATTCTGATCGACGGCCGCACCGTGTACTCGCCGCTGTTCTCCGGCACCTTCTGGGAGGCGCAGGACGTCCTGCTGGAGGACGTGGAGCGCATCGAGGTGATCAGCGGGCCGGGCGCCACCCTGTGGGGGGCGAACGCGGTCAACGGCGTCATCAACGTCATCACCCGGCCGGCCGCCGATACGCAGGGCGTGATGGCCACGGCCGGCGCCGGCGAGGCCCAGCGCGACGGCGCTTTCCGCTACGGCGGTGCCGTGGCCGGAGGGCACTACCGCGGATACGCGAAGGCGACGCGCCGCGACACGACCACTTTGCCCGGCGGAACGCCCACCGCCGACCACGCAGATCACGCGCAAGCCGGCTTTCGCGCCGACTGGGGCCGCCGCGGGCACGGCTTCACGCTGCAGGGCGACCTCTATGGCGGACAGCTCGGCCCGATCGAGCGCGAGATTGCCGGGCTCAACCTGCTGGGGCGCTGGACGCGCGACCTGGGCGGCGGCGCCAGCCTGCGCACGCAGGCGTACTTCGACCGCACCTCGCGCCATCACACCGGCATCGTGAAAGAGCACCTGGACACATACGATTTCGAGCTGCAGCACGCCCTCGCTCCGCGCGGCCGGCACCGGCTGCTGTGGGGCTTCGGCTTGCGCCACTACCGCGACAGGGTGCAGAACTACCCGGGCTCGGGGGTGGCGTTCATCCCGCCCAACCGCAACCTCGAGCGCAACCACGTCTTCGTGCAGGACGAGATCGCGCTGCTCGAGAGCCTGGACCTCACGCTGGGCGCGAAGGCCGAGACCAACAGCTACACCGGAACGGAATGGCTGCCGAGCGTGCGGTTGGCGTGGCGGCCCGCGCCGCAGCACCTCGTGTGGAGCGCCCTGTCGCGCGCGGTGCGCGCGCCTTCGCGCATCGACCGGGACCTTTTCCAGGGGCCGCTCGCCGGCGGCCCCGAGTTCCAGTCGGAAGTGTCCAACGTGTTCGAGCTGGGCTACCGGGCCCAGCCGGCCTCGCGCCTGTCGGTCTCGGTGACGGGCTTCTATCACGAGCATGAGGAGCTGCGCTCGATTGCGCTCACCCCCGGCGGGCTGGTGTTCGCCAACGATGCCGAGGGCCGCACTTCGGGCATGGAAGCCTGGGGCAGCTGGCGCGCCGCGCAATGGGCGCGCTTCAGCGCCGGCTTCGTGCGCCTGCACCAGTCGCTGCGCGTGGTGCCCGGCGCGGTCGACCTCGGGCCGGCCGCGGACGCGCGCGACCCCGAAAGCTGGTGGAAGGCGCAGGCGGCATTCGACCTGGGGGCGGCGAGCGAGCTGGACTTCCTCGTGCGCCACTACGAGGCATTGCCCGGCAACACGGTAAGCGACTACACCGCGGTGGACGTGCGCTTCGCCTGGCGCGCGTCGCGCCGCGTCGAGCTCGCGCTGCTGCTGCAGAACCTGCTCGATCCGCGGCATGTGGAATGGGCGCCGGGCGCCGAGCTTGAACGCAGCGCCCACCTCAGGCTGCGGGTCGACCTCTAGCGCGCGATGCGAGCCGCCTGCGCCGCGCTGCTGCTCCTCGTGTCCTGCGTGCTCCACGCGCAGCCGCTGGAGCACGAAGTCAAGGCGGCGTTCCTGTTCAAGTTTCCGTCGTTCGTCGAGTGGCCGCGCGAGGCGCCGGGTGTCGGCTCGATCGTCATCGGGGTGGCCGGGAACGACGCGGTGGCGGCGGAGCTCGAGCAGATCGCCGCGGGCCGCAGCATCCAGGGGCGGCCCGTGGCGGTGCGCCGCCTGCGCGAAGGCGAGCGGCCCGACGGGCTGCACGTCCTGTTCCTCGGACGGGGGCAGGCTGCGCGCCTCGCCGAGATCGTGCGGCAGGCGCCCGCGCAGCCGCTGCTCATCGTGTGCGAATGGCAGGGCGCGCTGCAGCAGGGCGCGGTGGTGAACTTCCTGCGCGACGAGGGGCGCGTGCGCTTCGAGGTATCGCTCGACTCCGCCGAGCGCAGGGCCCTGCGCATCAGCTCGCGCATGCTCGCCGTCGCGCACAACGTGGTGCAGGGCCGGCTGTGAGGCTGCCGGGCTTCCTGCGCCGCTCGGTGCGCGCCAAGATGACGGCCGTGGTCGTCGCCACCACGCTGGTGGCGCTGCTCGTCAACGCGGCCGCGCTGGTGTACTACACGGTGCGCGACTACCGCAGCACGCAGCTTGCCGACGTGCGCACGCAGGCCGAGATCTTCGGGCGGGCGAGCGCCGCGGCGCTCGCGTTCAACGACCGCACCGACGCGCAGCGCGACCTGTCCACGCTGCAGGCGCGGCCCGACATCGAGGCGGCCGCGCTGTATGGCCCGGACGGCACGCTGTTCGCGTCCTACCTTCGCTCCCCAGGCGAGGCGGTGCCGGCGCGCGCCGAGGCGCCGGGCTACCGCATCGCGGGGGACCGGGTGGGCCTGTTCCACGCCGTGGTGGAGAAAGGCGACGCCATCGGCACGGTGTACATCCAGGCACGCTACGGCGTGCGCGAGCGGCTGCTCGCGTACCTGGGCATCACCGCCGTGGTGCTGGCCGCGGCGCTCGCGGCGGCGCTGCTCATCTCGGCGTGGCTGCAGCGCGCGGTGACCGCGCCGATCCTCGAAGTGGCGGACGCCGCGCGCGCGGTGGTGCAGCGGCGCGACTACACCGGGCGCGCCGGCAAGAGCACCGAGGACGAGGTCGGCGTGCTCGCCGACGCGTTCAACAGCATGCTGAAGGAAGTGCAGACGCGCGAGGAGGCGCTGCGCCTCGCGGACCGGCGCAAGGACGAGTTCCTGGCGACGCTGGCGCACGAGCTGCGCAACCCGCTCGCGCCGATCCGCAACGCGCTCTTCCTCATGCGGGCTGCGGGCGACAATCCCGGCGCCACCGCCGAGGCGCGCGCCCTGATCGAGCGCCAGCTCGCGCAGATGGTGCGCCTGGTGGACGACCTGCTGGACGTCTCGCGCATCACCACCGGCAAGCTCGCCCTGCGGCGCGAGCGCGTCGAGCTGCGCTCGGTGGCGCAGAGCGCGCTCGAGGCGGTGGAATCCATGATCCGCGCGCGCGGGCACGCCCTGCACGTCGAGCTGCCGCCGCCGGGCCTGTACGTGAACGCCGACCCGACGCGCCTCGCGCAGGTGTTCCTCAACCTGCTCAACAACGCCGCGAAGTTCACCGACCCGGGCGGGCGCATCGACTTCACCGTCGCCCTGGAGGACGCGGCGCTGGTCGCGCGCGTGCGCGACAACGGCATCGGCATCGCCCCCGCGATGCGCGAAGAGATCTTCGACATGTTCGCGCAGGCCGACCGCTCGCTGGAGCGCAGCACCATGGGCCTGGGCGTCGGCCTGTCGCTCGCCCGGCGCCTGGTCGAGCTGCACGGCGGCACCATCAAGGTGCGCAGCGCGGGCGCCGGCCGCGGCTCGGAGTTCGTGGTGCGCATCCCGATGCAGCCGGGCGAAACCCGGGTGTCACCGGCAAATGACCCTCGCTCGAGGAGCGCCGGCTCCGCCCGCCGGCGCATCCTGCTCGCCGACGACAACCAGGACTTCGCGGTGAGCCTGGCGCTCGTGCTGCGCGGCCTGGGCAACGAGGTGCGCGTCGAGCACGACGGCGCCGCGGCGCTCGCCGCGGCCGGCGAGTTCCAGCCGCAGATCGCCTTCCTGGATATCGGCCTGCCCAAGCTGAACGGTTTCGATCTCGCGCGCAAGCTGCGCGCGCTCGGCGCTACCGCCGACACCATCCTGGTGGCCGTCACCGGCTGGGGCCAGCCGAGCGACCGGCAAAAGGCGAAGGAAGCCGGCTTCGACGACTACCTGGTCAAGCCGGTGGAGATCGACAGGATCAGGGCGCTGCTGGACGGCAAGCAGTAGAAGAAAAAGGGGTCAGAACAATTTTCGTCTTGCCGCCGTCACCGGCGGAAAAATTGTTCTGACCCCCTTTTTCTTCAGTGGTCTTCGATGCGCGGGATGTTGTCCTCGGCCGGCCCGCCGGTGTCCGGGTCGATCCACTCGGACATGCCGATCTCGGATTCGGCTTCCTGCAGCGTCTCGCCCGCCTCGAATTCGCCCGCCGCGGCGCCGCCGGCCAGGCGATCGGCCTCGGCTTCGGCACGCGTGACGAACGGCCCGCGCAGCTCGCCGGGCTTGGCTTCCCAGTAGTAGCCGTCGGGCCGCTTGATGATCGGGCCGAGCTCGGCTTCCTCGCGTGAAACTGCGCTGCGCTTCTTGCGTTCCATCAGGTGATGTTACGCCAAAATCCGCGCGATGAGTCAAGATCGGAGAGCGCTCGACGGCACCGCGTTCGGCGCGATGGTGGTGCTTGCCATGGTCTGGGGCTTCCAGCAGGTGCCGATCAAGCTCACCGCGCCGGAGGTGTCGCTGCTGATGCAGGGCGGCATCCGCTCGATCGTCGCCACGCTGCTCGTGCTCGCGTGGGCGCGCTGGCAGGGCGTGGCGCTGTTCGCGCGCGACGGCACCCTGCCGACCGGAATCGCCGCCGGCCTGCTGTTCGCGTTCGAGTTCGTGTTCATTTACTTCGGCCTGGGGCACACCGCGGCTTCGCGCATGTCGGTGTTCGTGTATCTCGCGCCGGTGTTCGCCGCGCTCGGCCTGCACCTTTTCGTCCCGGGCGAGCGGCTGGCACCGGCGCAGTGGCTGGGCGTGCTGCTGGCCTTCGCCGGCGTCGCGCTGGCGTTCTCCGAGGGCTTCCTGTGGTCCGCCGGCGATACGCTGCTGGGCGACGCCTGCGGCCTCGCCGCCGCGCTGCTCTGGGCGGGCACCACGGTGGTGATCCGCGCCACGCGGCTGTCGCACGCGAGCGCCACCAAGACGCTGTTCTACCAGATCGGACTCGCCGCCCTCGTGCTGCCGCTCGCCTCCTGGGCGATCGGCGAGCACGGCGTGGTGTCGCTCAGCGCCTTTGCGCTTGCGAGCCTTGCTTATCAGAGCGTCCTGGTGGGCTTCGTCAGCCTGCTCGCCTGGTTCTGGCTGCTGCGCCGCTACCTCGCCGGGCGGCTGGGCGTGCTGTCCTTCATGACGCCGATGTTCGGCGTGGTCGCGGGCGTGGTGTTCCTCGGCGAGCCGCTAACCGCGTACTTCGCCGCCGGCGCGCTGCTCGTCGCCTGCGGCATCGCGCTGGTCAACCTGCGGCGCTGAGGCGAGCAGCGCCGCGCCCAGCGCCCCGGCAAGCAGCGAAGCGAGGAACACCGCGAGCTGGGCGGCGGCGAAATCCGCCGGGCCGGCGAGCGCCTTCGCCGCGATGTACAGCGACATGGTGAAGCCGATGCCGGCCAGCGCGCCGGCGCCGGCGAGCTGGCGCCACGAGTAGGCCGCGGGCTTCACCGCCAGCTTCAGCCGCACCGCCGCCGCGGCGAACAGCAGCATGCCTGCCGGCTTGCCGACGACCAGTCCCAAGACAATCGCGAGCACCAGCGGTCGATTCTCGAAAAAAATCCCGGCGGAAAGAACCAGGCCGGCATTCGCCAGCGCGAACAGCGGCAGCACGAGGTAGCTCGACCACGGCTCGACCGAGCGCAGCAGCTTGTCGGCGGGCGATTCGATGCGGTCGTGGATCGCGTCGAGCGCGCGCAGGCTCGGCTCGGAAGGGCCATGACGCATCACCCGCTCGCTCGCGTGGCGCTGCTCGTGGTCCAGCACTGCCTCGGCCTGGGCCATGAGCGCCTTGAGGTTGGGCGGCGGGCGCGTCGGCGTGAACACCGCGAGCAGCACGCCGGCCAGCGTGGCGTGCAGCCCGGCGCCGTGCAGGCAGGCCCACAGCACGATGCCGAGCAGCGCATAAGGCAGGGCGCGATAGACCCCGCCGCGGTTGAGCAGCGCGAGCGCCACGCACACTGCGGCAGACGCCGCGCCGTACGCCAGATCCAGGTCCTGCGAATAGAACAGCGCGACGATGGCGATCGCCGCCAGGTCGTCCACGATCACCGCCGCGGTGAGGAAGATGCGCAGCTCCACCGGCACGCGCTGGCCGAGCAGGGCGACGAGCGCGATGGCGAAGGCGGTATCGGTGGTCGTGGGGATAGCCCAGCCGGCGGCGAGCGGCGCCGGCGCCAGCGCGAGGTAGATTGCCGCCGGCAGCAGCATGCCGCCCAGCGCGGCGGCGACCGGGAACGCGGCGAGGCGCGGCGTGGCCAAGCGCCCGACGGTGAATTCGCGCTTGATCTCCAGCCCGACCACCAGGAAGAAGAAGGTCAGCAGCCCGTCGTTGATCCACCCGCGCAGCGGCAGGACGAAGCCGAGATCGCCCGCCGCCAGGCCCACCGGCAGGTCCCATAGCGCGGCGAAGCGCTCGCCGAGCGGGGAGTTGACCGCGGCGAGCGCCGCGAGCGTCATGACGAGCAGCGCGAGGCCGGTGGACGGCGCCCAGCGCGCGAAGCCGAGCGCCGCCGCCTGCACGCGGTGCCCGAGCGAGCCGAGCGCGGCCTCGGCGAGCGTCGCCTCGTCCCAGGGACCTTCGTAGCGGCGGCCGTTGATGAGGAAGGTGGGCGCGTAGGCGGCGCCGCGGCGGCGCGCTTCTTCCCGGTCGCCGCGCACCGTCGCGCGCGCCCGCTGCCACGCTGCTTCGTCGCCGGTGTCGAGGCCGAGCTGCCGCGCGAAGCGCTCGAGCTCGCCTTGGGCGAGACCCGGGCCGCGCTTCATCAGGAGGTCGTGCACCTCCCAGAAGCGATCGGCGCTCTCGTGCGCGTATTCGGCGAGCTCGGCCGCGCGCAGCGCCTGTTCGTCGCCGGTGATCGGCCGGTGGCGGAACACGTAGCGCATGCGCTCGCCGAAGCGGTCGCGCAGGCTCGACACCACCTCGTGCGCCGATTGGCAGAAAGGGCAGTTGTAGCTGCCGTACTCGACCAGCGTGAAGTCCGCCGTATCGCTGCCGAGCGCGTGCTCCATGAAACGAATCTAGCACGAGCCCTGTAGAATCGCGCCGTGCCCGATCCCCAGCCTGTCGACGCCGGCCAGTTCAAGGCCGGGATGCGCACCCTCGCCGGCGCGGTGAACATCATCACCAGCGCGCACGCGGGGCATCGCTACGGCATGACGGCCACCGCGGTGTGCTCGGCCACCGCCGAGCCGCCGACGGTGCTGGCGTGCATCAACAAGCTCGCCACCACGCACGGCGCGGTCGCCAAGGCGGGCGTGTTCTGCGTCAACGTGCTGCGCTCGGAGGACTGGGAGCTGTCGACCACCTTCAGCGGCGCGCAAAGCGGCGAGGCGCGCTTCAAGTCGGGCAACTGGACCAGGCTTGCCACGGGCTCGCCGGTGCTGATCGACGCGCTGGTGAGCTTCGACTGCCGCGTGGTGAAGAAGCTGGCGCACGGCACGCACACCATTTTCCTCGGCCAGGTCGAGCAGGTGCTGTTCGGCCAGAAGGGCAAGCCCCTGCTCTATTCCGAGGGCCAGTACGCGAAGCTCGCCTCCCTCACGCTCGGGGAGCCGCTTCCCGAAGGTCTCGATTACTGGGGATTCTGAGCCGCCGCATAAAAGTCGTCCTGGCGGCGAACTTCATCACGGTCGCCGCCCGCATGAGCCTGGTGACCTTCCTCGGCATCTGGTTCGTGCGCGAGGCGGGCATCGCGCTCGCCACGGTGGGGCTCGCGTTCCTGTGCGAGAACCTGCTGCGCGGGCTGCTCGCGCCGATGTTCGGCGCGCTGAGCGACCGCGTCGGCCGGCGCGGGCTGCTGATCGGCGCTTCGCTCGCCACCGCGGCGGTGCTGCCCTCGTTCCTGCTGGTGAGCGGGCCGCTTACGCTGTTCGCCTGGAGCGTCGCCATGGGCGTCGCCGGCGCGGTAAAGATGCCGGTGGGCGCCGCGCTGCTCCTCGACCTTGCGCCGCCCGAGCGCCGCCAGTCGATGCTCGCCCTGAACTACACGGTGGTGAGCGTTGCCTACACGCTGGCCGTGATGCCGGCGGGCTACGTCGCCGAGCAGGGCTACGGCCTGCTCGCGGCGCTGAGCAGCGCGGGCTACCTGCTGGTGCTGCTGCTGTATGTTTTCGGCCTGCGCGGCCCGCTGCCGCTGGAACGCAGCGCAAGCGGCAGCTTCTTCGGCGAGGCGCTCTCGGTGCTGCGCGACCGCACTTTCCTCGCCTTCGTCTCGATCGCGCTGGTGTTCCCGTTCGGCATGGGCCTGGTGGTGTTCGCCTCGCCGCTGTTCGCCGCCGACCGCGGGCTGGGCGAGGGCTTCATCGGCCTGGTGCTCGGCGCCAACAGCATCATCGTCGCGCTGCTCGCCGTGCCGCTCGCCGCGCGCATGGAGCACGCCGGCCCGTTCCGCTGGCTCGGCTGGGCGGCGCTGCTGGTGGCCGCCTGCTTCGCCTGCTATGCGGGCATCCCGCATGCCGGCGCGGCGCTCGTCGCCGGCACGGTGGTCTTCAGCTTCGGCGAGCTGGTGTTCAGCTCCGCGGTGCCCGCGGCGGTGGCGCGCCTCGCGCCCGCCGGGCGGCGCGGCGCCTACCAGGGCGGCTGGACGCTGGTGAGCTCGTTCAGCATGGGCAGCGCGCTGTTCTTCAGCGGCCTGCTGCGCGACGCCGTGGGCTGGAACGGGGCGTGGCTGTCCTACGCCGGGCTTACGCTCGCGGCCGCGGTCGCGCTGCTCGCTTCACGCGAGTGGTTCCTGCGGCGCTCAGAACGAGTACGCGAGGCTTAGGCCGGCGCCCCAGTCCGGGCTGCCGTCCTCCAGTCCCAACAGGAAGTAGGCCTGCGACTTCCAGGCCCGGTCGAGCTGGTGCGACCAGAACGCCGTGAGCTCGCTCAGGTCGTCGGCGCCGCGCGCAACCGCATCGCGCCGGTCGTAGGCGATGCCTGCGCTGTCGCGCTCGTCCAGCCGGTAGGTCGCGCCGAACGTGGCGTTGAACACGTTGCGCAGCGGGAATGCCGGGGAGTCGCCGAAGATGGTATAGCCGAGGCCGACGAACCCGGTGATGCGCCCGAAGCTCTTGAACGCATCGGCCTGGAAGCCGACGTCGTGCTCTCCGGTGCCCAGGCCTTCGGCTTCATCCGCGGTGGCGAGCTTGACGCGGCCGGTGAGGTCGAGACCCACCTGCTGCGCCGTGTCGTAGTACGTCTTGTGCGTGGCCGACAGCACCACGTCGCCGAGGCCGGACTCGGACCTTTCCGCAACCACCGGGCCGCGCAGCCTTCCGATGCCCGGCACCACGCCAGGGCTGCCCGACACCGATAGCCACGGAACCGTCGCCTTGAAAATCCAGCGCTCGGCGTCATAGCGGCCGGTAAAAGCGAGCGAGGTGATTTCAGTCGACACCGGCGTACCGTAGTTGCCTTCGGTGTAGTGCACGCCCGCGCCGAGCGTAAGGCCTTCGTAGTCGGCGCCGAGCGCCGTCCCGCCGCTCGCCGACGCGCAGGCGAGCGCCACCATGAGAATCCGCTTCATGTTTTCTTCTTGCCTCCCTGACTGGGGGTCAGCGCCGGTGAGCGCGCTCAGGGCGCTCCGGCCGTTCCGGGCGGCTCGGCCGCTCCGGCCTCTCGAGTTTCTGCGGGCGCGCGTGATCCGGACGATCCAAGCTCGCTTTATGAACGTCATCGCGCCGCATGAGCTCGCCCAGCTTGAAGCCATGCTCCTGCGCGACCCGGCCCCAGCCCATGCCGCTCGCGCGCATCTCGAGCACGCCGGTCAGCTCGACCTCCTTGCCGGATTTGAGGGTGAGGGTGCCGCCGTTGAGCGCAGCACGGATCTGCTCCGGCGTGGGGTTCTTGATCCCCTGCTCGGCGAGCGACGCCTCGGCGAGCTCCAGGGCGATCTTCACGTTTCCGTAACCCATCGGGTCGGTCGCCGGCTTGAACGTCGTGGTCTTGCCATCCGAGGTGAGCTTGATGGTCTCGTCGTTGCGCAAGCCATTGACCAGCGACTCCGCATTGGCTTCCGAGCCCGCGAGGCGGGTGTAGTCGCGGACGAGCTGCTCTTCGTTCTCGGCCCAAGCCGCCAGGGGCAACACGATCAGAAGTGCAACGGCCGCGGCGCGCGGTAGGAACATGAGTCTCTCCCGGGTTTTGCGAACCGCCGGATGCTAAAGCAAACAGGTGAAGCGCAGATGACACAGGAACTATCTGTCGCCGGCCGGCGACAGTGACTCCAGGAAGGCGACCAGGTCGTCGGCTTCCTCGCGTGACAGGTGCAACGGCCGCAGGATCTTCTCGCCGTCGGCGTGCAGGCGCTCTTCGTTCAGCTCGGAATAGAACTTCACCACGTCGCGCAGCGTGGGCAGGCTGCCGTTGTGCATGTAAGGCGCCGTCAGCGCGACGCTGCGCAGTCCCGGCACGCGGAACTCGCCGAAGTTGCGATGCTGCGCCTCGACATGCCGCGTGCCGGCAGCGGTGCTTCGCGCCGCATCGTCGTTGTAGCGGCCGAGCAGGTTGTACGGGCTTTGCCTGAGCCTGGCGATGGCCGCGTGCCGCCCCGCGTCCACTCGCCCGGGCGCGGCGAAAAACGGCACGCCCGTGTCGGCGAACTCGCCATTGGTGAACTGCGGGCCGAAGTGGCACACGCTGCAGTTGCCCCTGCCGATGAAGATGCGCAGGCCGCGCTGCGCGGCAATGGGGTAGGTTTTCATGCGTCGGGCATCGTTCCGGGCGAGTGCATCGCGGAAATCGTCGAACGGCGTGCGGCCGCTGACCAGCGTCTCCTGGTACGCCGCGAGCGCCTTGGCCGCATCGACCAGCAGCTCTTCGTCGCTTCCGGGCGGGGGACGTGCGAACGCCCGACGGTAAGGCTCATCAAAGATCTTTCGAATCACCCCGGCGACATGCGCCGCGCTCGCATCCATCTCCCTGGGGTCGAGCAGCGGCCGGATGCTTTGCGCCCACAGGCTGTCCTGCGCCCCGTCCCAGCCGAACCAGCGGTAGAAGCGCGCGTCGACGACCGTGAGCGTGTTGCGGTCGACCTGCTGCAGCCCGAAGGCGCGCGCTTTTCCGTCCTGGAAAGCGCGGAACGGCGCGTGGCAGGTGGCGCACAGCACCGAGCCGGGGCCCGACAGGCGCGGCTCGAAGAACAGCTTCTCGCCCAGGGCGATTGCTGCCGGCTGGCCCGAAACCCGGTTGCTCGGATCGGGCTTGAGCGGCGGCGGCCAGGGCCCGTGCTGCAGGATCCTGGCCTTCTCTTGTCCGGAGAAGTCCAGGACCTGCGAAAGCACCAGCGGATGGGCCAGCCGGTCGGTCACCCCGGCGGCTCGCAGCTCGAACACGAATTCCCAGCGCCCCGGCATGTGCAGCAGCAGCCCCTCGGCGCGCCAGCGGCCCGGGCCGAGCGCCCGCACCGCCGGGGCGTAGTTCATGCCGTGGCGATGCTCTGGCATGTGCGCGTCGACCTTCAGGCCCTCGGGCGCCGGATGGCCGGGCTTCGCGCAGGCGGCCACCTCGAGCGCGAAATGCTTCGCGACCTCGACTTTCTCTATCTTATGAACGAGAACGAAACGAGCGGATTCGAGGCGAGTCCCCTGCAGGCCCGGATCGCAAGCCCACGCGGGAAAGCTCAGTGCCGCTGCAAGAGCGAACCAAGCACGGTTTCGCCGTTCTTCCATGCGATGCGCTCCGCGACGTCCCTGGGCAGGTCGGCGAGCCATTCGCGCGACCAGTCGGCGTGGCCGGGAACGTAGTGCCAGCGCTCCGGCGTATAGCTGTCGGTGCCGACCATGAAGCGGTCGGGAAACTGCAGGAACGCCGCGCGCCACGCCGGGTCCACCTTGCCGCCGGAGGCGTGATCGGTGCGGAAGGCGAGGTCGCACCACAGGTTCCGATGCTTGCGCAGCATCTCGGCGACGCGCTCGGGGCGCTCGAAGCCGGCGTGCGCCCACAGGATGCGCGCCTGCGGCCACTGCCGGAACAGGCGCTCGATCGCGTCGGCGTCGGAGTGCGCGTGCAGGAACAGGCCGTGCTTGCGCGCGAGCTGCACCATGCGGCGCGGCACCGGCAGGTCGGCGTCGGCGCCGTAGAGGTGGAACTCGCCTATGCCCACGTACCGGTACTTCGCCAGCTTCTCTTCCAGGTACGCGATGAGCGTCTCGTCGCGGAACCACGTCCCGATCTCGCCCCGCGTGCGATAAGGCCGCAGCTCGGGGATCACCAGGTCGGGCGCGGCGCGGTACAGGCGCTGCTGGCCTTCGTCGCCCGAGCTCGATATCAGCGCGCGCTTCAATCCCGCCTTGCGCAGGATGTCGATCGCCTGCTCGACCGGCACCGTCTCCCAGGCGTCGTGGCTGTAGTGCAAGTGCGCGTCGAAGATCGGCAATACCTGGCAGATTGCCGCGGTACTGAAGAGGACCAATGGTCCTGCCAGCAGAGCTCGCACGTCGCCAGTCTACAATAGCGAAAATGACCGTCGCGCCGCCGAAGCACCTCGGCGAGCTCTTTACCGGATTCCTCTGGATCGGCGCCCGCTCCTTCGGCGGGGTGCTGCCGTGGGCCTACCGCACCATGGTGGAGGAGCGGCGCTGGCTCACCCACGCCGACTTCACCGAGACCATCGGCCTGTGCCAGTTCCTGCCCGGGCCGAACATCGGCAACGCCTCCATCGTGCTCGGCAAGCGCTGGTTCGGCCTGTCGGGCTCGATCGTCGCTTTCCTCGGCCTGATGGCGCTGCCGTTCGTGTGGGTGCTCGCGCTGTTCATCGTGTTCAACGATTTCTCCTCCAACCCGGCGGTGAACGCCGTGGTCACCGGCGTGGGCGCGGCGGGCGCGGGGCTGTTCATCGGCACCGCGGTGAAGCTCGGCAGGGCGCTCGCCCGCAAGCCGGCCGCCCTGGTCCTCATCGCCGCCTGCTTCCTGCTCACCGCCGTGGCGCGCGTTTCGCTGCTCTACGTGATCCCGGTGGGATTCCTCGTCGCGCTCTACGCGGCGCGCAAGGAGTGGCTTTGATCCTGCTCGAGCTCGCGCTCTACTTCGGGCTGCTGTCGCTCATCTCCGTGGGCGGCATGCCCTCGGTGATGCCCGAGCTGCAGCGCATGGTGGTGGACGTGAAAGGCTGGCTCACGCCGGGGGAGTTCCTACAAGCCTTCGCCGTGGGCCAGGCGGCGCCCGGGCCGAACATCCTCATCGCTAGCCTGATCGGCTGGAAGGTCGCCGGCATTCCCGGCGCGCTGGTCGCGCTCGCCGCCATCTGCGGCCCGGCGGCGGTAGTGGCGTGGTGGGTCTCCGAGCTGTGGGAGCGCTTCAAGGACTCGCCCTGGCGTCGCGCCATCCAGAAGGCGATCGCGCCCGTGGTCGTCGCGCTCATCCTCTCCAGCGGCGTGATCATCGCCACCCCCGGCGCGCCTGACTGGCGCCTGTGGCTCATCGCCGGCGCGAGCGCCGCCGCCATGCTCGCGGCCAACGTGAATCCCCTCTGGATGCTGGCGGGCGGAGGAATCCTGGGCGCCGTGCTCCTTTAAAAGAGCTTCAGCAGCTTGCGGGCGTTGCCGGCGAGGATGGCGGCCTTCGCTTCGGCCGAAAGCAGGGGGTTCGAGGTGACGACGTCCACCGGCTGCTCGTAAGCGATGGGGAAGCAGTAGTCGCTGCCCATGACGATACGGTCCGCGCCCACCACCCTGACGAGGTAGTCGATCACCGGATCGGCGTAGCCGATCGTGTCGTAGTGAAAGCGCCGCAGGTAGTCGATCGGCGCCTGCCGGATGTGCTTGAGGTCCTGGCGCTTCTCCCAGCCGCGGTTCAAGCGCCCGACCAGCCACGGGAAGGCGCCGCCGGCGTGCGGCAGCACGACTTCGAGCCGCGGAAACCGGTCGAGCACGCCGCCGAACACGAGGTGCGCCGCCGCGATCGCGCTCTCGAACGGGTTGCCGAGCAGGTTGGTGAGATAGAACTTCTTCAGGCGCTCCTCGCCGATGACGAACACGGGATGCAGGAACATCGGCAGGCCGAGCCCCTCGAGGATCTCGTACACCGGGAAGAACGCCTCGTCGGAGAGCTCGCGCTCGAGCACTGCGGTGGCCACGTAGACGCCGCGCACGCCGGGCAGCTTCGCCGCGCGCTCGGCCTCGCGGCGCGCGAGGTCCGGCGCGTGCATCGGCAGCATGGCGAGCCCGACCAGGCGCTGCGGCGACTTCTCGTGGGCGAGCGCCACCTCGTCGTTGTAGATCACCGAAAGCCGGTGGCCGAGCTCGCGCCCCGCCCAGTAGACCATCGGCTGCGTGAGCGAAAGCGCATGTACCGCGACCTTCTGCTCGTCCATCGCCTGAAGACGCGCATCGAGGTCGACGAAGCGCGGGCCGGCGGGGCCGGTGAGCACGCTGCGGATTTTGAACTGCGGCCCGGCCTCGGTCTCGCGCCATTCCAGGCCGTGCGCCGGGCCCTCCCGTCCCAGGACATCGAGGAAGGCCCGCGGGTACCAGTGCGCGTGGACGTCGATCGCGTGCATCATCAGAAGGTCCCGGGGTAAAGGCCGCCGTCGAGCAGCACGTTCTGCCCGGTGATGTAGCCGGCGCGCGCGCTGCACAGCCAGGCGCACAGGTCGCCGAGCTCCTCGGGCTCGCCCATGCGCCCGGCGGGGATGGATGCGATCTTCGCCTTTCTCGCCTCTTCCAGCGTTATTCCTTTTTGAGACGCAACTGCCGCGACCGTGGTCTGCTGGCGCGCGGTGTTGAACACCCCCGGCAGCAGGTTGTTGATGGTGACGTTGTGCTCGGCTGCCTTGCGCGCCAGCCCGGCGATGAAGCCCGTCAGCCCGCTGCGCGCGCCGTTGGACAGGCAGAGCACGTCGATCGGCATTTTCACCGAGTAGGAGGTCACGTTGACGATGCGGCCGAAGCGCCGCGCGATCATGGCGTCGAGCGTGGCCCGGATCATCTCGATGGGCGCGAGCATGCAGGCATCCAGCGCGCGAATCCAGTCGTCGCGCGAAAAGTCGCGGAAGTCCCCGGTGGGCGGCCCGCCGGCGTTGTTCACCAGGATGTCCGGCTCGGGCAGCGCCTCGAGCACGCGCGCGCGGCCTTCGGCGGTCGTGATGTCGGCTGCCACCGGGGTAACTTCGGCCTTTGCGCTTTTCCGGATTTCTTCGGCGGTCCGGGCAAGATCGGCGTACGTCCGGGCAACGATGACCACCGACACCCCTTCGCGCGCGAGCGAGTGCGCGCAGGCGCGGCCCAGCCCTTTGCTCGCCCCGGACACGATGGCCCGGCGGCCGGCGATGCCCAGATCCATCCCGGGGCTAGTCCCGCACGGCGGCGAGGATGTTGCGGCCGGTACGCTCGATATGCGCTTCGAGCACCGCGCAGGCGTCCGGCGCGTTGCGCGCGAGCGCGGCTTCGGCGAGCCGGCTGTGCTCGCCGGCGACCTCGGTATCGAAGGGATTGGAGGACAGGAACAGCTTGCGGTAGCGCGCGAACTGGCTCTGCAGCTGGGCGCAGAACTGCAGCAGCAGCGGCGAGCCGCAGGCGCGGCTGAGGGCGTCGTGGAAGTTGCGGTGCCAGGCTTCCCATTGCTCGACGTCCTGGTTGCGCCGGCCTTCCAGCTTGCTCAGGCGGTGGTGCGCGGCGAGCACGTCGGCCTCCCAGGCGTCGTCGCCGCTCTCGATCGAGGCGCGCAGCGCCATGCTCTCCAGCGCCTTGCGCATGCGGATGACGTCGCTCATCTCGGCGCGCGACACCGGCGCGACGCGGTAGCCGCGGCTCTCGTCGGTCTGGATCAGCCCTTCGGCCAGCAGGCGCGACAGCGCCTCGCGCAGCGGGCTCCAGCTCACGTCGAACTCGGCTTTCAGCTCCTCCAGCCGGATGCGCTCCTGGGGGCGCCGCACGCCCGACAGGATCTCGCTGCGCACGCGCGTGCAGATCGCCGCGGCGAGCGTGCCGGACGGGGCGAGATCCGTCTGGCTCACAGCTTGTTGTGCGTGCCGTCGCAGAAGGGGAACTTGGCGCTGCGCTTGCAGCCGCACAGCCACGCCGTCTGGTCCTTCTCCTGCGTCCACACCAGCGGCTTGATGCCCGGCACCTTGGAGCCGGTATGCGAGCCGTCGCAGAATGGCTGCCATTTCGAAAGGCCGCATGCGCACCACGCATAGCGATAGCCGCCGAGCAGCTCGACCTTGTACGGACCCTTCTGCGCGATGACCGGCTCTTCGGTGGTGGTAGACACGCGTCCTCCCGTTCGTTTATCGGCTTGACTAACGTATCGCATTTTCATTATCGTTAATTCGAACGTCAAGGAGGAGGAGCGCCATGTTCGCTGCCGAGCAGGTCAATGCCGACCCGGCGCAGTGCGCCGTCGTCGATACCAACAAGATGCCGTGGCAGCCGACCGCGCACCCCGGCCTGTCCATCAAGGTGCTCGAGCGGGTGAACGACCCGGTGAAGGGCCGCGAAACGGCGCTCTTCAAGCTCGAGCCCGGCACGTCGCTGCCGGCCGAGACGCTGGAGGAGCGCCAGGAGATCTTCGTGCTCGAAGGCAGCTTCTCCGACGGCCACGGCAGCTACGGCCAGCACACCTGGATCTGGAATCCACCCGGGTTCACGCAGACGCTGTCGTCGAAGGAGGGCTGCGTGTTCTATGCCAAGCGCCGCGTGCCCATCTACAAGGACGAGGCGAAGCGCGAGCGCAAGGTGATCGACGCGAAGAGCGCCAAGTGGCTCGAGTTCCCGCATCGCGGCGCCGACGTGCTGCATCTGCACAAGGACCCCAATGGCCTGGAGACCGGGCGCATCGGCAACGTGCATACGCAGAGGAAGCTGCCCTCGCACGACCACTCCATAGGCGAGGAGACCTTCGTCATCAAGGGCTGCCTGAAGGACGAGTACGCGGCCTACAGCACCGGCGTGTGGTTTCGCATGCCGTGCGGCGTGCCGCACGCGCCGTACACCGAGGACGAGCGCTGCATGATGCTGATCCGCGAGGGCGACCTGGTCTGGTAATTAGAAGAAGTCCCACGGTTACAAGGAGGAGGGTTTCGATGCTCAAGAGATGCAAAGGCGTGTTCCTGGCGGCGGCGCTCGCCGCCGCTCCGGCGATGGCGGCCGACTACACCATGAAGATCGGCTTCGCCACCATGAACGATGTGCAGCACCAGTGGGCCAACTGGTACAAGGAGGCGCTCGAGGCGCGCAGCAAGGGACGCATCGCGGTGAGCCTGTTCCCGCGCAACCAGCTCGGCCCGATCGCGAGCCAGATCGAGGGCCTGCAGCTCGGCACGGTGGAGGCTTTCACCACCCCGGCGGACTTCTTCGCCGGCATGGACCCGCGCTTCGGCACCTTCAGCATCCCGCTGCTGTTCAAGAACGCCGAGCACGCGGAGAAGGTGCTGCTCGACCCGTCGATGAACAAGGAGATCCTCGCGCTCGGCGCCGACAAGAACGTACAGGTGGTGTCGGTGTACACCTACGCGCCGGCGCACTACTTCGGCAAGCAGCCGATCCGCAGCCTGAATGACTTCAAGGGCAAGAAACTGCGCGTCAACGCCACCGCGGCCGAGCGCGCGAAGATGCGCCAGTTCGGCGCCTCGGCGGTGCCGATGGACCTGTCCGAGGTGGTGCCGGGCATCCAGCAGGGCGTGATCGACGGCACGATGAGCGCGGCCGCGGTGTACGTGAACCTCAAGTTCGGGGACATCGGCAAGGTGCTCACCGAGGTGAACGACACCATGATCGTCTCGGTCGGCGTGGTGAGCCGCCCGTGGCTCGCCAAGCTGCCGGCCGACCTGCGCCAGGCGGTGATCGAGGAGGGCCACAAGCTGCAGGCGCGCATCAACCCGCACTCCCGCGTGCTCGACCAGGGCATGGTGAAGCGCTGGCGCGACGCCGGCGGCGAGCTCGTCAAGCTCCCGGCCGCCGACCAGGCGAAGGTGCAGCAGCTGCTCGCCGGCGTGGGCGACGAGGTGACCAAGGACCATCCCAGCGCCAGCGCGTTCTACAAGCGGTTGGTCGCCACCGGCAAGAAGTATTGAGTTGATGCGCTTCCTGTTCGTCAGGCTGCCCTGGCTTGTCATGGGCAGCCTGATGCTGACGGGGGTCGTGATCGGCTTCGCCAACGTGGTGAGCCGCTACCTCTTCGGCCACGCCTTTTTCTGGGCCGAGGAGGTGATGGTGTTCCTTACCATCTGGGGCGTGTTCATCGGCGTGGCGGCGGCCGCCTACGACCGGGCGCACCTCAAGATGGACCTTTTCTCGCGCGCCTTCGGCGCCGGCGCGACCCGCGCCATGAACGTGGCGCTGACGGCGACGCTGCTCGGCTGCTGTGTCTTCATGCTGGTGCAGTCCTGGCAGGTGGTGACCCTCTTCTACCAGGGCGGGGTGGTGAGCGTTTCCGCCGGCGTGCCCAAGTGGATCCCGCACGCCGCGCTGCCCGCGGGCTTTGCGCTCACCGCGCTTGCCGTGCTGGTGCGCCTGCGCCTGTACCTGAGCGGAAAGCCCTGAGGCGCAGGCCATGGGCTGGGTAATGGCGCTCCTGCCCGTGGCGCTGCTGGTCGCGGGCTTCCCGTTCTTCCTCGTGCTGCTGGCCACGGCGGCCGTAGTGCTGCTGTTATTCTCGGGCGTGCCCGCGACCGCGGCGCACCAGGTGATGTTCGGCGCGCTCGACAAGTACGCGCTGCTGGCGGTGCCGTTCTTCATCTTCGCGGGCGATCTCCTTAGCCGCGGCGGCGTCTCGGCGCGCCTGGTGCGCTGGGTGCAGTCGATCATCGGCCGCGTGCGCGGCAGCCTGCCGTTCACCTCGCTCGGCACCGCGGTGGTGTTCAGCGCCATCTCGGGCTCGACCGCGGCCACCGTGGCGGCGGTGGGCAGCCTCACCTACCGGCGGCTGCGCGAGGCTGGCTACAGCGAGCGCTTCGCGAGCGGCCTGCTGATCGGCGCGGGCGCCATCGACAACCTCATCCCGCCGTCGGTGGGCTTCATCCTCTACGGCATCGCCTCCGACACCTCGATCGTGCGCCTGTTCCTCGCCGGTGTGGTGCCGGGCCTGGTGCTCGCCGCTTTTTTCTCGATCTACGTGCACCGCCACGCCGTGCGCAAAGGCGACCGCCCCGGGCCGCCGTTCCAGCGGCGCGAGTTCTTCGCCGCCACCCGCGAGGGCATCTGGGCGATCGCCGCGCCGGTCGCCGTGCTCGGCGGCATCTATACCGGGGTGTTCTCGCCCACCGAGGCGGCGGCGGTGGCCTGCATCTACGCCATCCTGGTGACCGCCTTCGTGTATCGCGAGGCGAGCGCGCGCGACGTGTTCGACTCCGCCGCGCGCTCCATGTACCTGACCGCGCAGGTGTTCATCATCCTCGCGTGCGCCGGGGTCTACTCGTGGCTGCTTACCGTGTCGGGCGCCGGCCCGGCGCTCATCGGCGCCGTGGTCGGGCTGGAGCTGCCCACCTGGGCGCTGCTGCTGTCGATCAACGTGCTGCTGCTGGTGGTCGGCATGGTGCTCGACACCGTGTCGGCCATCCTGGTGCTCACGCCGCTGCTCGCCCCCATCGCCCGGGCCGCCGGCGTCGACCCGGTGCACTTCGGCGTGATCGTCATCATGAACCTGAGCATCGGCACCTTCACCCCGCCCTTCGGCCTCAACATCTTCGTCGGCCAGGCGGTGTTCAAGGCGCCGCTTTCCAGCATCTATCCGGGGGTGATCCCCTTCATCGTCGCCGCCCTGGGCGCCCTGGCGGTCGTCACCTACATCCCGCAGCTCTCGCTGTTCCTGCTGAAGTTCCTCTAGAATGGCCCGCTGACCCTTCGGGAGGACACCATGAGAAAGCTCGTCGCAGCAGCCTGCTTCGTTTTTGCCGCGGGAACCGGCTGGGCCCAGGACAAGCCGCTGGTCGCCGGCGTCGACGGCACGTTCGCGCCGCACGCGATGCCCAAGCTCGGCGGCGGCGTGGAGGGCTTCAACGTCGACCTGATCGAGGCCATCGGCAAGAAGATGGGCCGCAAGATCGAGATCTTCGCCGGGCAGTTCTCCGGGCTCATCCCGGCGATGAACTCGGGCCAGATCAGCTTCGTCGGCGCGCCCACCACCGTGACGCCGGAGCGCGCGGCGAACCTGCTGTTCACCGAGGGCTACCTCAACACCTACTACTCGTTCGTGGTGCCGGCCAAGGCCAAGGACCTGAAGTCCTTCGCCGATCTCAAGGGCAAGACCGTCTCGGTCAACCGCGGCTCGGCCTACGACAAGTGGCTGCAGGACAACGCCTCCAAATACGGCTACAAGAGCGAGTCTTTCGGCACCAACGCCGACGCGGTGCAGGCGCTGATCTCGGGGCGCGCCCAGGCGCACCTCTCGGGCAACACCGTTGCCGCATACTCGGTGCTCAAGGCGAAGAACCAGATCAAGCTCGCCACGCTCAAGGTCGACCAGGGCCTGGTGTGGGGCGCGGCCTTCCGCAAGGACGACGTGGCGCTGCGCAACCAGGTCGAGGAAGCCCTGGAGTGCGCGAAGATGGACGGCACCGTGGCGCGGCTGCACGCCAAGTGGTTCGGCACCAAGCCGGAAAAAGGCTCGGCCGCGGTCACCGTCTATCCGGGCTACGGCGTGCCGGGCATGCCCGGCCACGATCCAAAGGCGCACAAGCCGCGCTGCAAGTGATCCTGGAGGTTGCCGGACTGCGCAAGTCGTTCGGGCAACTGGAGGTCCTGAAAGGCGTCGACCTCAAGGTGCAGCCGCGCGAGCTGGTGTTCGTCATCGGCCCGTCGGGATCGGGCAAGTCGACGCTGCTCCGGTGCTGCAACCGGCTCGAGGAACCTTCCTCGGGCTCGATCCGCGTCGAAGGCGTGGACATCCTGGCCCCGGGGGTGGACATCAACGCCGTGCGCCGGCGCATCGGCATGGTGTTCCAGTCGTTCAACCTCTATCCGCACCTGGACGCGCTGGGCAACGTGACGCTCGCGCTGCGCAAGGTGCTGAAGAAGGCAAGGGCGCAGGCCGAGGAGGCCGGGAGGCAGGCGCTGGCGCGCGTCGGGCTGGCCGAAAAGGCGCGCGCCTACCCGAACGAGCTCTCCGGCGGCCAGCAGCAGCGCGTGGCCATCGCGCGCGCGCTCGCGCTGGAGCCGGCGATCCTGATGTTCGACGAGCCCACCAGCGCGCTCGACCCGGAGCTGGTGGGCAGCGTGCTCAACGTGATGCGCGAGCTGCGCGAGTCGGGCATGACCATGGTGGTGGTGAGCCACGAGATGCGCTTCGCGCGCAGCGCCGCCGACCGCGTGATCTTCATGGACCAGGGGCTGATCCTCGAGGAAGGCGCGCCCGACAAGCTGTTCAACCGGCCGGACCATCCGCGCATCCGCGAGTTCATCGCCTCCATCGAGCACTGAATGGACCGGTTCGCCGAGACGTTCCTCAACTGGAATGTGATGGCGCAGTACGCGCCGAAGATCCTCGAGGGCGCGTGGGTCACGATCCAGATCGCGGTGGCGGTGGTGCTGGCCGGCATCGCGAGCGGCCTGGCACTCGCCGTGCTGCGCGCGTTCCGCTTCCGACTCGCCAACCTGGCGATCGTCGTGGTGGTGGACGTGCTGCGCGCGCTGCCGCCGCTCGTGATCATCATCCTGTTCTATTTCGCCCTGCCCACCGTGGGCATCCAGATGTCGGCCTGGGTCGCCACCTGGCTCGCGCTGTCGCTCGTGCTGATGGCGTTCTCGGAGGAGATCTTCTGGGCCGGCATCGTGGCGGTGCCCAAGGGGCAGTGGGAGGCGGCGCGCTCCACCGGCCTGTCGTTCCTGCAGACGCTGCGCGACGTGGTGCTGCCGCAGGCGGTGCGCCTGACCATCCCGCCGCTCACCAACCGCACCATCGCCATCACCAAGAACACCGCGCTCGGCGCGGTGGTGGCCGTGGGCGAGATCCTCTACCAGGCGCAAAGCGCGTACTCGTTCTCCTACAACCCCTCGCCGCTGCTGCTCGGCGCGGTGGCCTACCTGATCCTGTTCATCCCGGTGGTGTATTTCGGCCGCTGGGTCGAGACGCGCTTCGCATGGAAGCGCTGATCCAGAGCTTTTTCAATCTCGGCATCCTGGCGCAGGCCTGGCCGATCCTGCTGTCGGGGTTCTGGATGACGCTGCTGCTCACCGTGGTGGTGGTGCCTCTGGGTCTGGCGGGAGGCCTCGCCGTCGCCCTGGCTTCAACCAGCAGGAATTTCTTCCTGAGAACCCTGGTCGTGCTGTATGTCGACTTCTTCCGCGCCTTTCCGCCGCTGGTGCTGCTCATGCTGGTGGCCTACGGGCTGCCGTTCCTGGACATCCGCCTGGGGGCCTTCGGCTCGGTGGCGCTCGCCTTCCTGCTCAACACCTCGAGCTACTACGGCGAGATCTTCCGCGCCGGCATCGAGTCCATCCCGCGCGGCCAGACCGAGGCGGCGCGCTCCACCGGCCTGTCGGCCCTGCAGACGCTGGGCTACGTGGTGGTGCCGCAGGCGGCGCGCAACGTGACCCCGGACCTCATCTCCAACACGCTGGAAGTGATCAAGCTCACCTCGATCGCGAGCGTGGTCGCGCTGCCGGAGCTGCTGCACGCGGCGCGCGAGGCGCAGTCGCTCACCTACAACGCGACGCCGATCATCGCCGCGGGTATCATCTACCTCGTGTGCCTGTGGCCGCTGGTGCGGCTGCTGTCGCGCTTCGAGCACCGCCAGATCGCACTACATTAAAAGCTACACTGCGTTCTTCGAACGCTGACTTTCAGAAAAACCAGTGAAAATTCTCGTCATCAACCCCAACTCCACCGAGGCGGTGACGCGCGGCATCGACGAGGCCTGCGCGCCTTTGCGCATGCCGGGCGGGCCGGCCATCGACGCCATCACGCTGAAGGAAGGCCCGCCGGGGATCGAGACCCAGCAGCATGTCGACGGCGTCGTTCCCCATCTATTGAATTGCATTGCGAAGAACGAGGCGGCGGCCTATGTGATCGCCTGCTACAGCGATCCGGGGCTGCATTCGCTGCGCGAGGCGACGAAGAAGCCGGTGCTGGGCATCTCCGAGTGCGGCATCCTCACCGCGCTCACGCTGGGGCAGAAGTTCGGCGTGATCGCCATCCTGCAGAAATCCATCCCGCGCCACCTGCGCTACATGGGCGCCCTGGGCGTGATGGATCGCCTCGCCGGCGAGCTGCCCGTCGGACTCCCCGTCGTCGAGCTGTCGGACGAGAAGAAGACCTTCGGCCGCATGGTGGACGTGGGCAAGCGCCTGCGCGAGGAGCACGGCGCGGACGTCGTGGTGATGGGCTGCGCCGGCATGGCGCGCTACCGCGCTCCGCTTCAGCAGGCCATCGGCGTGCCGGTGGTAGAACCGACGCAGGCGGCGGTGGTCATGGCCATCGGGCGCGTGCGCCTCGCCTGGGAATCCTGAGCTACTCGGGCAGCGCGCCCGGCAGGTTGAAACGCTGCCTCGTGGTGCAGTAGCGGTTGGCGAACAGGCGCCCGATCGGGCGATAGGCCTGCTCCGAGATGCGCTTGGTCTTTGGGTCGATGATGCCCTCGCGCGCGTGCACCAGCACGATCTCGCCGAGCACCAGCTCGCGCGTGGCGCTGATCTCGAGCAGCCGGTACAGGCGGCACTCGAGGCAGGCGGCGGCTTCCGCGATGCGCGGATGCTGCACCATGGCCGCCTTGGCCTCGGTGAGGCCGGCTTTCCGGAACTCGCTTTCCTCCTCCGGCAGCTCCTCGCTGGACACATGCATCGCGTTGGCGGTCGCCTCGTCCACCAGGTTGACGACGAACTCGCCGGTGCGGCGGATGTTCTTCAGCGAATGCTTCATCGCGCCGTCGCTCGCGCGCGGATTGATGCCCACCACGCACAGCGGCGGGTCCTCGCTGAACACGTTGAAGAAGGAGAACGGCGCGCAGTTCGCCACGCCGTTCGCGCTGCGCGTGGAGATCCAGGCGATCGGGCGGGGAATCACCAGCCCGATGAGCAGCTTGTAGCGCTCCAGCGGGGGCAGCTCGGCGAGCGCCAGGTCCATCAGGGCAGGGCGCGCTGCCAGACCTGCCGCTCGCGCGAGGCGAGCAGCGGCACCGCCTCGGCGAGGTACTTCTTGAAATGCGGCGTCTGCTGGTGCGCCTCGAACGCCTTGTCGTCGTCGTACATCTCGTAGAGCATCACCTTGGTGCGGTCGTCCGGGTCGACCAGCACGTCGAAGTGCCGGCAACCCGGCTCCTTGCGCGCCTCGCGCGCGTTCTCCAGCGCGAGCGGCATCCAGCGCTCGACGTTCTCGGGCTTGATCCTGATCTGCACCGACAGCACGAACATTCATTTCTCCTGGTTGGCGGGGGTGACTTCGGCGCCGACGCGCTCGACGATCAGCCGGTAGTGCTCGGGGCGGCGGTGCGCCGCAAAGTTGAACATGGTCTTCTTCAGGTTGGCGGCGAGGTCGATGTCGGCGTTGACGCAAATCACCTCGTCGTCCTCGGTCTGGCTCTTCGCCGCGATCTCGCCGGTCGGGGCGACGATCACCGAGTGGCCGAACATGCGAAAGCCATCCTCGAAGCCGGCCTTGGCGGTCTCCACCAGCCAGGTGGCGTTCTGGAACGCCATCGACTGCGCCATGATGAGGTGGTGGTGCACGCGCAGCGCCGGCGGCTCGGGGTAGTGCAGGTTCTCGGTGGGCGTGTTGAACCCCAGCGCCACGATCTCGGCGCCCTGCAGCGCGAGCACGCGGAACGCCTCGGGCCAGCGCCGGTCGTTGCAGATCAGCATGCCGGTGATGGTGTCCATGAAGCGCCATACGCGGAAGCCCAGGTCGCCCACCTCGAAGTACTTCTTCTCCAGGTGCTGGAACGCCGCCTTGGGCTTGTGGTCCGCGTGCCCGGGCAGGTGCACCTTGCGGTACTTGCCGACGATCGTCCCCTCCGGTCCGACCAGGATCGCGGTGTTGAAGCGCCGTTTCTCCGGCGTCAGCTCCGCGTAGCCAATGTAGAAGCCCATACCGAGCTTCTTCGCCTCGTCGAACAGCGGCTGCGTCTCTTTCGACGGAATGCTTTTCTCAAAGTAGCGTTCGTCGACCTCGTTCTGGTCTTCCATCCACCAGCGCGGAAAGAAAGTCGTAAAGGCGAGCTCGGGGAACACCACGAACTTCGCCCCCATGCCGTGCGCCTCGCGCAGCAGGTTGACCAGGCGCCGCGTCGCGGCGCTGCGCGAGTCGGCCTTGTGCAAGGGCCCGAGCTGGGCCGCGGCGATCTTCAGGTTTCTCATCCGATCAGCTTTCTCAGTATGGCGGCGGGCCCGTCGCGCAATCTTGCCGAGGCCACCGGCGCCGGCACGCCGCGGGCAACGAATTTTCCCGAACCGCGTTTTGCCAGGAGCCTGTTTCCCTCGACCACCACATTCCCTCTCAGGAGAACCGTGGTCGGCCAGCCCGTCACCGTCATCCCTTCATACGGCGTGTAGCCGACATTGTCTTTCATCATGCCCGCGGTCAGGGTCACCTGTTTCTCAGGCTCCCAGATCGCGATATCCGCGTCCGCCCCTTCCTCCAGTCTTCCCTTCTCGGACAACCCGTACATCCGCGCATGGTTGGTTGCGGTAAGCGCGACAAACTCCTGCAGGGAAATGCGCTTCTTTCCCACCCCTTCGGAGAACAGCAGCGGCAGGCGCACCTGCAGCCCGGGCACGCCGTTGGCCATGTCCTTGAAGGTGGTCTTGTCGCCCTTGGGGAGCTTGCCCGACTCGTCGAAGCGGTAGGGGGCATGGTCGGAGGAGAGCACCTGGAAAGTGCCGTCCTTGAGCCCCTGCCAGACCGCTTCCTGCGAGGCCGCGTCGCGCGGCGGCGGGCTGCAGCACCACTTCGCCCCCTCCAGGCCGGGCTTGTCCGCGTCGTCCGCCTTGAGGAACAGATATTGCGGGCAGGTCTCGGCGAACACGCGCGCGCCGAGCGTCTGCGCCGCGCGGATGGTGCGCACCGCCTCGCCGCCCGACACGTGGACGACCAGCACCGGCACGTCGAGCAGCCGCGACAGCGCCACCACGCGATTGGTCGCCTCGGCCTCGGCGATCGCGTGGTGCGCGGTCATGTGGTACTTCGGCGCGCCGTGGCCGCGCTCGAGCAGCCGCTTGGTGATCCACTGGATCATCTCGTGGTTCTCGGCGTGCACCATCACCAGCGCCCGCTCGCGCTCCGCGGCCGCGAGCACGTCGAGCATCTGCCCGTCGCTGAGGCGCAGCAGCTCGTAGGTCATGTAGACCTTGAACGA
>DASUUN010000072.1:0-8851 GCA_036374055.1 Burkholderiales bacterium | reverse complement strand
GGATGATCTCACCGCCATCGCCCAAGCCGCTCGCGACCGCAAACTCAGCATGAACGACATGCAAGGCGGCACGTTCACCATCACCAACTTAGGCGGGATCGGCGGCACCGCCTTCACGCCGATCATCAACGCGCCGGAGGTCGCCATCCTGGGCGTTTCGCGCTCGGCGATGCGCCAGGTGTGGAACGGCAGGGAATTCGCCGCCCGGCTCATGCTGCCGCTTTCGCTGTCCTACGACCACCGGGTAATCGACGGCGCGACGGCTGCGCGCTTCACCACCTACCTGGTCTCGGTGCTCTCCGACATTCGCAAGTCCCTTCTCTGATGGCCATCGACGTGAAGGTCCCCGACATAGGGGACTTCAAGGACGTCGAGGTCATCGAGGTCCTGGTCAAGCCGGGCGATGCGGTCGCCAAGGAGCAATCGCTCATCACGCTCGAGTCGGACAAGGCGACCATGGAAATCCCCTCGCCGGGCGCGGGCGTGGTGAAGGAGCTGCGGCTGAAAGTCGGCGACAAGGTCTCGCAAGGCTCGCCGATCCTGCTTCTCGAATCGAGCGAGAAAGCCCCCGAGGCCCCCAAGGCGGCTGCCCCCGCGCCGTCCACCGGCGCCGATATGGAATGCGACGTGGTCGTGCTGGGCTCGGGACCGGGCGGCTACTCGGCGGCATTCCGCGCGGCCGACCTCGGCCTGAAGACCGTGCTGGTGGAGCGCTATCCGGTCCTCGGCGGCGTATGCCTGAACGTCGGCTGCATTCCTTCCAAGGCCCTTTTGCATACCGCCGCGGTGATCGACGCCGCGAAAAGCCTTTCGGCGCACGGCGTGAGCTTCGACGAGCCGAAGCTCGACCTGGCGAAGCTGCGCGCGTTCAAGGACAAGGTGGTCGGCAAGCTGACCGGCGGCCTTGCCTCGATGGCGAAGCTGCGCAAGGTCGCCGTGGTCACGGGGGTCGGCAGCTTTGCCGATGCACACCACCTCGTCGTGCAGACCAAGGAGGGTAGCAAGACCGTGCGCTTCGCCTCGGCGATCATCGCCGCGGGATCGCAGGCGGCCAGGCTGCCTTTTCTGCCGGAAGACAAGCGCATCGTCGACTCGACCGGCGCGCTCGAGCTGCCCGCCGTGCCGAAAAGAATGCTGGTGATCGGCGGCGGCATCATCGGCCTGGAGATGGCCACCGTGTACTCCACGCTGGGCACGCGCCTGGACGTGGTGGAGATGATGGACGGGCTGATGCTGGGCGCCGACCGCGACCTCGTGGCGGTGTGGCAGAAGTTCAATGCCGGGCGCTTCGACCAGATCATGTTGAAAACGAAAACCACGAAGGTCGAGCCGGCGAAGGATGCCATCCGGGTTTCCTTCGAAGGCAAGGAAGCGAAGAGCTACGACATGGTGCTCGTGTCGGTCGGGCGCGTACCCAACGGCAAGAACATCGGCGCGGACAAGGCCGGCGTCTCCGTCACGGACAGAGGGTTCATAGAGACCGACTCGCAGATGCGCACCAGCGTGCCCCATATCTACGCGATCGGCGACATCACGCGCAACCCCATGCTCGCGCACAAGGCGGTGCACGAGGGCCACGTGGCGGCCGAGGCGGCCGCCGGGCACAAGTCGCACTTCGACGCGCGGGTGATTCCGTCGGTGGCCTACACCGATCCCGAGATCGCCTGGGTGGGCCTGACCGAGGACGAGGCGAAGAAAGACGGCGCGAAGACCGGCGTGTCGAAATTCCCCTGGTCGGCCTCCGGGCGCGCCATCGCCAACGCGCGCGACGAGGGCTTCACCAAGCTTGTTTTCGACGCGCAGAGCCACCGCATCCTCGGCGGCGGCATCGTCGGCACCGGCGCGGGCGATCTCATCAGCGAGCTCGCGCTCGCGGTCGAGTTGGGCGCCGACGCCACCGACATCGGCAAGACCATCCATCCGCATCCGACGCTCTCCGAATCGGTCGGGTTTGCGGCGGAGGCATTCGAGGGCGTATGCACGGATCTGCCGCCCCAGAGGAAGAAATGACCCAGGACGAGCTGAAGACGCGCGTTGCCGAGGCGGCGCTCAAGTACGTGGTCGAAGACAAAGTGGTCGGCGTGGGCTCGGGCTCGACGGTATTCAAGTTCATCGATTGCCTTGCCGGGATCAAGGGCCGCATCGAAGGCGCGGTGGCCGCCTCCGAGGCGAGCGCCGAGCGCCTGAAGAAGCACGGCATCCGGGTATTCGATCTGAACAGCGTGAACGAGCTGCCGGTCTACATCGACGGCGCCGACGAGGTCACCGAGCACCGGCAGATGATCAAGGGCGGCGGCGGCGCGCTGACGCGCGAGAAGATCGTCGCCGCCGTGGCGGCGAAGTTCGTCTGCATCTGCGATGCCTCGAAGCGCGTGCCGGTGCTGGGCAAGTTCCCGCTGCCCGTGGAGGTGATCCCCATGGCGCGCAGCTACGTAGGCAGGCAGCTTTTGCGCATGGGCGGCCATCCCGAGCTGCGCCAGAACTTCAAGACCGACAACGGCAACCTGATCCTCGACTGCCACGGCCTGACGCTGCTCGACCCGGCGAAGACCGAGGCCGAGCTCAACAACATCGCCGGCGTGGTGAGCAACGGCATCTTCGCCCTCCGCCCGGCGGACGTGCTGCTGGTGGCCGAGCCTTCCGGAAAAGTGACCGTCATCGCCCCCTGAGCGCGCCGGCTCGGGCGCTTTGTGACGAAGTGTCCGGGCTGACAAATGCTGACCGTCCGACTGCGCCACGGTGTTGAGCTTGCAGCCCTTGCCGGCTATTTTGTCAGGCGACGGCTACAACTCAACGGAGGCGGCCTTGCAGCACGACATTCAACCGACATGGAGGCTCAATGCCTCCCAGGCCGCACGCGCGATCAACGTGCGCGGCGACGATTTGCTGCTCGCCGTCATAGCGCTGCAGATGCTGGCGGCGGTAGCGATCGGATGGTCCTACGGCCGGATGGGCGCCGCGCTGGCGGTCGGCTTGCCGCTGGTCCTCGTCGCGGCCGCGCTCTGGGTGATCGCGCGCGGCAGCCTGCTGGCGCGCATGGGCTTCGCCCTGATCTCGATGTCCATGGTGGCTCTGCACATCCATGTCGGGGTCGGCCAGAACCTGTTTCACTTCGGCGTTTTCGTCACGCTGGCCATGTTCCTGATCTACCGCGACTGGCGCGTCGTGGTGGCCGGAGCGGCGGCGATCGCCGTGCACCACGCGCTTTTCAACATGCTGCAGGAGGCCGGCTGGGGCGTGTTCTGCTTCACCAAGCCCGGCTGGGACCAGGTGCTGATCCACGCGGGTTACGTGGTGGCGCAGGCCGGCGTCGAGATATGGATCGCCCACCTCCTCGCCTTTGAAGCCCGGCAGGCCCAGGAGGTGCGGCGCCTGGCGGACAGCTTCGTGACCCGCGACGGGCGAATCAATCTCGATCTGAAGGCAGTCGACGTCGGCACCGAGCTTGCCTGCCTGGTGGCCGGCGCCTTCTCCCAGATGCGCCAGGCGGTCGAGCAGGTGCAGGCCGCGGCTTCGCGCATCCAGCACGGCTCGGCGGAGATAGCGCGCGGCAATGCCGACCTGTCGGGCCGCACCGAGCAGCAGGCTTCCTCGCTCGAGGAGACCGCCTCTTCCATGGAGGAGCTCGCTTCGACATCGAAGCAGAATGCGGAGAACGCGCGCCAGGCGAGCCAGCTCGCGCTGGACGCCTCCGAGATCGCCTCGCGCGGCGGCGACGTGGTGCGCGACGTCGTTCGCACGATGGAAGGCATTTCGGCGTCCTCCACGAAGATCGCCGACATCATCAGCGTGATCGACGGCATCGCGTTCCAGACCAACATACTCGCCCTGAACGCCTCGGTCGAGGCCGCGCGCGCCGGCGATCAGGGGCGCGGCTTCGCCGTGGTTGCCTCGGAAGTGAGAAGCCTCGCGCAACGCAGCGCGGCGGCGGCCAAGGAGATCAAGGAACTGATCGAGGACTCGGCCGGCCGGGTGCAGGCGGGGGTCAAGCTGGTCGGCGCGGCGGGCGAGAACATGCAGAAGATGGTCGTCTCGGTGAAGGGCGTCACCGACCTCGTGTCGGAGATCGCGGCGGCCTCCCAGGAGCAGCTCGGGGGGATCGAGCAGGCGGGCGCCGCCGTGCAGCAGATGGACCGCGTGGTGCAGCAGAACGCCGCGCTGGTCGAGGAGTCGGCCGCCGCGGCCGAGGGCGTGGCGGACCAGGCTACCGCCCTGGTGCAAGCCATGTCGAGATTCGTGCTGGAAACCGCGCAGATGCCGGCCGCCGGGACCCGCGAGCCTGCGCACGCCGCGCAGCGGCGTGCCGCCCTGAGTTACGCCTCGGGCGGAACGTAGCCCGAGGCGACCTCGGCGCCTTCGCCGAAGAAATGCCGCTCGGTCTGCTCCATGAGGTACTTGCGGGCGCGCGCGTCGGCGAGGTTCAGGCGGTTCTCGTTGACCAGCATGGTCTGCTGCTTGAGCCACTGCGCCCACGCTTCCTTGGAGACGTTCTCCCAGATGCGCTTGCCGAGCGCGCCGGGGTAGGGCGGGAAATCCAGGCCTTCGGCCTCGCGGCCGAGCTTCACGCACTTCACCATTCTTGCCATGACGGCGATTATATTCTTTTGAGGAAGACCTTCGAGCCGCGGCGCCAGTTGTAGAGCGCCTGCCGGCGCGAGGGCAGGGCGGTGACGTCGGCGGCGCGGAAGCCCTGCTCCAGGAACCAGTGCGCGGCGTGCGTGGTGAGCGCGAACACGCGCCGGATCTTCATGTCCTTGGCACGCTCCTCGCAGGCCTTGAGGAGATCCTCGCCGTAGCCGGCCTCGCGGTAGCCCTCGGCCACGGCAAGGCAGGCGAATTCGGCGCTCTTGTCCTCCTTGAACGGGTAGAGCGCGGCGCAGCCGACGATGACGCCGTCGTGCTCGACCACCAGGAAGTTGCCGATCTCCGCCTCGAGCAACTCGCGGCTGCGCTTGACCAGCGTGCCCTCGGCCTCCAGCGGCTCGATGAGCTGCAGGATGCCGCGCACGTCGTCGATGCGCGCCGTGCGCAACTGCTCCACCGGGTCGGCGGTGATCATGGTGCCGACCCCCGTGTGCGTGAAGAGCTCGAGCAGCAGCGAGCCGGGAACGCGCCGCGTCACGAGGTGCGCGCGCGCCACGCCGCTGTCGACCGCGCGGACGGCGTGCTCCAGCGCGCGGCTGGTCTGCGGCGTGAGGCCGCCCTTCTTCAGCAGCGCTTGCGCCTCGCGCTCGGTCAGCTCCGACATCCCCTGGTCCTTGCGGTCCACGGGCAGCCGGTCGGTGAACATGAGGAGCTTGTCGGCCTTCAGCGCCACCGCGACGCTTTCCGCGATGTCTTCCCATGCGACGTTGAACACCTCGCCGGTCGGGGAGTAGCCAAGATGCGGCACGATGACGACCTCGCCCGAGTCGAGCTCGCGCGCGATGCCCAGCGCGTCCACCTTGCGCACCGCCCCCGTGAACTGGTAGTCGACGCCCCTGCGCACGCCGAGCGGCTGCGCAGTGATGAAGTTGCCCGAGGCGACGCGAATGCGGGCGCCGGCCATCGGCGAATTGGGCAGGCCTTGCGAGAGCAGCGCCTCGATCTCGACGCGCAGCACGCCCGCCGCCTGCTTCACCGCGATGAGCGCCTGCCCGTCGGTCACGCGCAGGCCATGGGCATAGCGCGAGCGCAGCCCCTTCTCCTTGAGCTCGGCTTCGATCTGCGGGCGTGCGCCGTGCACCAGCACCAGGCGGATGCCCAGCGCCGCGAGCAGGTTGATGTCGTGGACGAAGCTGGCGAAGCGGCTGCGCTCGGTGAACATCTCGCCGCCGAACCCGATCACGAACGTGCGGCCGCGGAAGGCGTGCACATAAGGCGCCACCTGGCGGAACCAGCGGACGAACGCCTCGGGATGCTGCAGCGTGGCCATGTGTAGTTTTTTCAAATTGTAATGCGTAAACCGGAAGGCACTGGTACGCGTTATGCTGTCTTCCGCGGAGGTTCTCATGAAGCTCATTCGCCTTTTTCTCCTCCTACCCCTGCTCCTGATGGCCGCGCCCGCATGCGCCGCCGCACCCGTGCCGGAACCCGAGCCACCCGCCCGGGAAGACGAAGGCTGGAGCGCGTTCGGCCACGCGCTTACGCTGGCCCAGGTGTTCATGCGCATCGCGGCGCATTCGGAGAACCCCGACCAGGGGTTCGACGACGTGCTCGCCGGGCGCAGCACCGAGGCCAACCGCGCGATCGCCGGCCTGCTGGAAGAGGCCACTGCCGACATGCCGTCCCAATACCGGGAGCGCGTGGCGGCCATCGGCAAGGACATCGCGACAGTGGCGCGAAAACAGGCAACCGCCCCGGCAGCAGCCACGCCCGCGGCGCGCACCGACGCCCTGCAGGCCCGCAAGGACCTGACCGCCATGGGGCTGCGCTACCACGACCCGAATGACTTCCTCGACGCGGTGAAGCGCGACGATGCGCTCGCGGTGGAGCTGTTCATCGCCGGCCGCGGCGTGAACCTCGCGAGCAAGGATGCGCGCGGCCAGGGCGCGCTCGAGATCGCGCGCGCCCGGGGCAACACGCAGGTGGCCGAGCTGCTGGCTAGAAATCTCCCCGCAGCGCGCTGAGCGCCGCCAGCGCGGCGAGCGCCGCAGTCTCGGTGCGCAGGATGCGAGGTCCCAGGCTCGCCTTGACGAAGCCGGCACGCTCGAGCGCCGCCTGCTCCTCCGCCGCAAAGCCGGCTTCCGGTCCGGCGGCAACGATGGCTTCGCTTTTCACGTCGAGCTCCCTGATGGAGCGCCCCTGGGCCGACAGCAGCAGCTTCGGCACATCGCTTTTTACGTCCCGAACGTAGTGACCGAATTCGAGAAGCGGCTCCACCGCGGGGATGCGGTTGCGTCCGCATTGCTCGCAGGCGGCGATGACGATCTTGCGCCAATGCTCCACCCGTGCCTCGGCGCGCTTGCCTTCCAGACGTACCACGCCCTTTTTTGTGATCAGGGGCTGGATCCGCGCCACGCCGAGCTCCACGGCCTTCTGCACGGTGTAGTCCATGCGCTCGCCCGAAGAGACACCCTGCACGAGGGTGATGGCGAGCGGCGATTCGCGCCCCAGATCCCTGAACACCGTGATCCGGACTTTTCCCTTGCCTGACAAAAGCCCATCCCATTCACCGCCGCGGCCATCGAACAGCGTGAGCGCCTCGCCTTCGCGCAGGCGAAGCACGCGCGCGTGGTGCCCGGCGGCCGCGGGAAGCTCGACCGTCATGCCTTCGCGCAGCGGACCTTCGACGTAGACGCGCGGCGTCATGCGCGAAGCAGGCGGCGCAGCCCGCGCCAGAGGAGCCGCGCGAGCAGCGCCGCGGCGACGAGGAACAGGGCGAGCAGGGCGAAGAAGACCAGCGGGTGGGCCACGGCGAGCCACAGGCCGGCGGGCACCATGGCGTCCTCGGCGAGCGAGGCGCTCCAGTTGCTGAACGGCTCGGGCGAAGTGTTGATGGCGGCACGCGTGCCGGCCTTGGTGAGGTGCACGCCGGCGGCCAGGGTGCCGCCCAGGAGGGCCGCCGCAAGGGCGACCGCGGCGCCCGAGTCGCCGAACACGGCGGCGGCGAGCGCCGCGCCGGCGGGAATGCGGATGAAGCTGTGCACGGCGTCCCACACGCTGTCGAGCCAGGGCAGCTTGTCGGCGAAGAACTCCACCGCGGTCATGAAGCCGCTCGCGCCGAGCACCAGCGGATGCTCGAGCAGGCGCAGATGCTCGGGCAGCTCCAGCCAGCCGAGCGTGCCGGCGAGGCCCACCAGAAAGATCACCGCATAGGCGCGCAGCCCTGCGCCCCAGGCGAGAGCTGCAGCGATGGCGAGTTCCGGGAGCTCCACTACATGGTGGCGCCCACGACCCAGGGCGCGAATTCGTCCTCGCCGAACCCGAGCAGCTCGGATTTCGATTTCCTGCCCGAAGCCGTCTCGACGATCAGCCGAAAGATGCGCTCGCCCGCCTGCTCCACGGTCTCGGTGCCGTCCACCACCGTGCCGCAGTTGACGTCCATGTCTTCTTCCATGCGTTCGTACAGGACCGAGTGAGTCGCCAGCTTGAGCGAGGGCGCCGGCTTGCAGCCGTAGACCGAGCCCCGGCCGGTGGTGAAGCACACCACGTTGGCGCCGCCCGCGACATGGCCGGTCACCGACACCGGGTCGTAGCCCGGCGTATCCATGAATACCAGCCCCTTCGCCGCTACCTTCTCGGCGAACTCGTAAACGTCGACGAGGCTGGTGGTCCCGCCCTTCGCCGCGGCGCCGAGGGATTTCTCCAGGATGGTGGTCAGGCCGCCGGCCGTGTTGCCCGGCGAAGGGTTGTTGTTCATCTCCATGCGGTTGCGGCCGGTGTAGTCCTCCCACCAGCGGATGCGCGCGAGCAGCTTCTCGCCGACCTCGCGGCTGACGGCGCGGCGGGTCAGCAGGTGCTCGGCGCCGTAGATCTCCGGCGTCTCGGAAAGGATGGCGGTGCCGCCGTGCCTTACCAGCAGGTCGGCCGCGGCACCGAGCGCCGGGTTGGCGCTGATGCCCGAATAGCCGTCGGAGCCGCCGCACTCCAGGCCCAGGATGAGGTGGCTGGCGGGAACCGGCTCGCGCTTCACCCGATCGGCTTGCGGCAGCAGCTCCCTGATGCGCGCGATGCCGTCGCGCACCGATTTCGTCGTTCCGCCTTTCTCCTGGATGGTGAAGGCCTGCAGCCTGTCGGAGAGCTTCAGCTTCGCCGCGTCGAGCCAGAAATTGATCTGGTTCGCCTCGCAGCCCAGCCCGACGTTCAGCACCGCGAAGAAATTCGGATGCCGGGCGTAGCCGGTCATGGTGCGCCGCAGGAGCTCCATGCC
>DASUUN010000071.1:0-9266 GCA_036374055.1 Burkholderiales bacterium | reverse complement strand
GGTGACCTTCCTCGGCCACGCCGACCGGCACCTGGTGCGCCAGATCGAACGCTTCACCGGCAACCGCGTGAGCCTGATGGAAATTCCCGGCCTGGAGCCGCGCCGGCGCCAGGGCCGCAACGATTACAGCAGAAAAGGAGCGTGAGCATGATCAAGGAAGACCTCATCGTGGGCCACGGCGCCACCGCCGAGCCCGGCAAGGAGATCGTGGTGCACTACGTCGGGCGCCTCGAAGACGGCACGCAGTTCGACTCGAGCCGCGCGCGCGACGAGCCGCTCGACTTTCCGCTGGGCGAAGGGCACATGATCGCCGGCTGGGAGCAGGGCCTGCCCGGCATGAAAGTCGGCGGCCGGCGACGCCTCGTGATCCCGCCGTGGCTCGCCTACGGCGAGCACGGCCTGGGCGGCATCATCCCGCCGCAGGCGACGCTGGTGTTCGAGGTGGAGCTGCTGGCGGTCGCCTAGTCCGCACGGCCCCGGTCCGGAAGGACTACCTGGGGAGGCACGCCTTATGCACGCTCTTGAGCATCATGAGCGTCATGGCACCACCCAAGAGCGAACCGGCAGAAGCCGACGGCGCGACGCGCGACCTCGAGAAGGAATACGAGATCTGGGACTGGGCGAGAGCGGCAGGCGTGTCCGCCCAGGACCTGCGCAAGGCCGTGCGCGAATCGTTGTCTAGTAGCGACTCGCGGCCCGTCTAAGGGCGTCCGCGACCCGGCTGCGCAGGCTCGCCGGCGCGAGCACTTCGACGTCCGCGCCGAACTTCAGGATCTCCATCAGGAGCTCCTGCTCGTGCGCGTAGGGAATCTCCAGCAGGTAGCTGCCGTCCACCTCGGCGTGCGAGCGCTGTTTCGGGTGCCATTCCTGCGCCGCCACCCAGCGCGCCGCCTGCGCGGTGAACCTGAGCTTCGCCCACGCCACCTCCCGCCCGGCGAAGATGCCGTAGCCCGCGCCCAGGTGCGCGTCTAGCTCGGGGGCCGGGATCTCCTTCGCGCGCGCCTCGCGCAGCTCCGCGGCGCGGATGGCATCGACCGCGAAGCTCCTCAGGTCCTCGCGCAGGTGGCAGTAGGCGTCGACGTACCAGTTGTCGCGGTAGTGCACCAGGCGCTGCGGCGAGATCTCGCGCTCGGTCTCGCGGTCGTCCTTGCGGTTGTAGTGCCGGATCCATAGCCGCTGCCGCCGCAGGACCGCGGTGGCGACGACGCCGAAGAACTCCTCCCTCGACAGCCTCCTTCCCGGCTGGAACACGCGGATGCGCTTCTCGATGTCCTTCCACGCCGGCTCGCCGCCGAGGAGGGCGCGCAGGCGCTCCTGCAGCGGGCCGACGTGCGGCTCGAGCAGCCCGGGCTGCAGCTCGGCGAGCAGCGTGTGCATGGAAAGGAGGGCGTAGGCCTCGCCGGCGTTGAACCACAGCCCCGGCAGCTCGTAGCGCGGCCCGGAGCGCGGCGCGCCGAAGCGGTAGCCGTTCGCCTCGCGGTCATACTCGATCGGCGCGTTGAAGCGCTCGCGCATGTACTCCAGGTCGCGTTTGACGCTGGCGCGCGACACCCCGAGCTCTTTCATGAGAACGGAGAAGGGCACGGCCTTCTGCGCGTTCAGCAGCTGGTCGATCTTGTAGAAGCGCTCGAGGCGTTCCATGGCGGCCAATCTAGCCTACACTGCGCCGGCAGATGAAGCTCCTCGTGCTCGGCGCCACCGGCGGCACCGGCCGGCAGCTGGTGAGCCAGGCGCTCGCCGCCGGCCACCAGGTGACCGCCTACGTGCGCAATCCGACGAACCTCGAGCGCGCCCCGGGCCTGCGCATCGCGGCGGGCGACGCGGCCGACGCGGCGGCGCTGGAGCGCGCGCTGCAGGGCCAGGACGCGGTGGCGAGCACCATCGGGGTGCGCAACAGCTTCCGCTCCGGGCAGCTTTTCAGCCGCAGCATGCGGGCGCTCGCCCCGGCGATGGACCGGCGCGGCGTGCGCCGCCTGGTGCTCATGTCCTCGTTCGGCGTGGGCGAATCGCTGCGCGACGCGCCGCCGCTCCTGCGCCTGCATTACCGCGTGTTCCTGCACGGCATCTTCGCCGACAAGAAGGCCGCCGAGGACTACCTGCGCACCACGGACCTCGACTGGACCTTCGTCTACCCGGTACTGCTCACCGACGGCCCGCACACCGGGAGCTACCGCGCGGGCGAGCGCCTCGCCCTGGAAGGCTGGCCGAAGATCTCGCGCGCCGACGTGGCCGACTTCATCCTGGCCGAGCTGCGCCGCCCGGCGTACGTGCGCAAGACGGCGGTGCTGAGCTACTGAGCCTTTTCGGACGCATCGATAACGCTCGGCGCGCCGGGTGCGAGTATGGTTTGTGCTGCCAGCACACCTCGGAGGAGGAGCCATGGCAAGGAAAGCGGCCCGCCGCAAGAAGGCGAAGGGCCTCGCGCTGCACCTGGGCCTGAACTCGGTCGACCCTGGGCACTACGAAGGATGGGACGGCCCGCTGCTCGCGTGCGAGCTCGACGCGCACGACATGAGCTCGCTCGCGAAGTCGCGCGGCATGGCCTCCACCAAACTGCTCACCGCCGACGCCACGCGCGCGCGGGTGCTCCGGTCGATCCGCAGCGCCGCGAAGAAGCTGAAGAAGGGAGATCTGTTCTTCCTCACCTTCTCCGGGCACGGCGGCCAGGTCGCCGACACGAGCGGCGACGAGGACGACCTGGGCGAGCTGGGCGACAAGAAGGACGAAACCTGGTGCCTGTTCGACGGCCAGCTCATCGACGACGAGCTCTACCTCGAGCTCAGCCGCTTCGCCGCGGGGGTGCGCATCCTGGTGCTCTCCGACAGCTGCCACAGCGGCACCGTGGTGCGCGCGGCGCCGCCGATCACCGACCCGGCGCGGCCCGGTGCGCGCTCGCGCCTCATGCCGCCCGCGGTCGCCGAGCGCACCTACCAGGCGCACCGCGACTTCTACGACCGGCTGCAGAGGGACGTCGAGAAGCGCGCCGGCAAGGCCGCGGTCGCCGACCCGGACGCCGCGCTCGCCGAGGTCGCCGTCAGCTCGCGCCTCACCGCCATCGTCAAGAAATTCAGGCCCGCGCTGATCCTCATCTCGGGCTGCCAGGACAACCAGACCTCGATGGACGGCGAGCGCAACGGGGCCTTCACCGAGCAGCTCCTGCAGGTCTGGAACAACGGCGCGTTCAAGGGCAGCTACGCGCTCTTCCACGCCGCCATCAAGTCGCGCCTGCCCGCCACGCAGACGCCGAACTTCTTCGTGCTCGGACCCGCCGGCCGCTTCGTGCGGCAGGCGCCGTTCAGGCTCTGAGCGGTATCCGCAGGGCGCGATGGAGCCGTTTCGCGTAAGGGGCGTGCGCGAGGAAACCGGCGCTGCGGCCGGGCTGGCGGCGTCGCGCTTCGGCATCGAGCCGATCGCGAACTACGAGCTGCAGTCCACGCGCGCCGCCGGCGAGGCGCCGCGCACCGAGACGCTGCCGGACCAGCACGTCATGGAGCTGCATATCGAGCTCCCCGACGAGCGCCGCGACTTCGTGCTCTACACCACGCAGGACCAGTACCAGCGCGATTTCCGTCCCGCCGCCGGGGACGACCGCGGCCCGTGGGAGCCGGTTCCGCTCATCCCGGCCGCGGTGCTGCCGCGACGCGCCGGCGCCCGCGAGCGCGGACCCGTGGGCTGGATCCTCAAGCGCCTCGGCCTGTTCAAGGGGCCGGCCGCGCCGGCCGCCGCGGCCTATATCGGCGAAACCTTCGAGGACCGGCTGGCGGCGAAAAACGGCGTGCCGCAGCTCGGCGCCCTCTACCAATGCGCGCGGGCGCCGTTCGCCCTGGAGCGCGTCGCCCGGATGCCGGCCAGCGAGCGCCCCGCGCTGCTTTTCATCCACGGCACCGCCTCCTGGTGCGGCGGCAGCTTCGGCGACCTGTGGCGCGGCAACCGGCCGCTGATCGACGGGCTGGCGGAGCGCTACGCCGGCCGCGTCTACGCGCTGGAGCACCGCACGCTCACCGAGAGCCCGGTGGCCAACGCGATCCAGCTGCTCGAGTCGCTGCCAGCCGGCGCCGTCCTGCACGTGGTGACGCACTCGCGCGGCGGCCTCGTCGGCGAGCTCCTCGCGCGCGGCATGCGCAGCGCGGGCGCGGCGTTCACGCCCGAGGAGATCGGGCGCTACGTCGAGCGCCTCGACGAGCGCCAGGGCGGCGCGCCGCAAGGCGCCGGCGAAGCGCTCGCCAGGCTGGCGCGCCTGCTCGAGGAGAAGCGCCCGCGCGTCGAGCGCTTCGTGCGCGTGGCCTGTCCGGCGCGCGGCACCACGCTCGCCTCGCAGCGCTTCGACGTGTTCCTCTCGGTGCTCGCCCACCTGCTGGGCCTGGTGCCGGGGATCGGCGAGGTCCTCGACCTGTTCACCGACTGCGTGCGCGCGCTGGTGGCGCAGAAGGCGAAGCCCACCGTGCTGCCCGGCATCGAGGCGATGATGCCGGACTCCGCGCTGGTCGCGCTGCTGAACGACCAGAAGGTCGAGCTCGAAGGCGCGCTGTCGGTGATCGCCGGCGACATCGAGGGCGGCAGCGCGCTCGGCTCGCTCGGCGTGTTCCTCGCGGACCTGCTCTTCTGGTGCGACCACGACCTCGTGGTCGACACCGATTCGATGGCCGGCGGCATGCCGCGCCTGGCCGGCACCTGGCGGCTGTTCGACCAGGGCGCCGGGGTCAACCATTTCAGCTATTTCGGCAACGACAACACCGCCCAGGCGCTGCTGCGCGCGCTGCAGACGGCGCAGGCGGGCGAGCGTCCGCCGGGCTTCTCCGACGTGGTGCGCGGCGCCGTGCCCGCGGCGCGCGCGCGCGGCGTGATCGCGCGGCTGAGCCGCGCCGCCGACGACGGCGCGCGGCCGGTGGTCTTCCTGCTGCCCGGCATCATGGGCAGCGAGCTGCACGAAGCCGGGGAGAAGGTGTGGTTCGCCTGGCGCGAGATCCTGCGCGGCGGCCTGGGCCGGATCGAGATGGGGCGCCATGTCTCGGCGGTCGCGCCGCTCGACGACTACTACGGCGAGCTCGCCGACTTCCTGGCCGCCACCCACCACGTCGTGCCGCACGCCTTCGATTGGCGGCTGTCCCTCGAGCAGGCCGCGGACGCGCTCGCCCCGAGGGTCGATGCGGCGCTGCAGGTCAACGCCGCCCGGCCGCTGTGCTTCCTCGCGCACTCGATGGGCGGCCTGGCGGTGCGCGCGCTCATGGCGCGCCATCCCGCGCTCTGGCAGCGCGCGATGGCGCACGCGCACTCGCGCTTCATCATGCTCGGCACGCCCAACCGCGGCTCGCACGTCATCACGCGGCTGCTGGTCACGCGCGAGCCGATGGTGTCGGACATCGCCACGCTCGATTTCACGCGCAAGCATCGCGACGTGGTGAAGCTGGTCGCGGCCTTCCCCGGCATCTACGACATGCTGCCGGAGCCCGAGGAAAACGGCGCCTGGGATTTCTTCGCCGGCGCCACGTGGCGCGGGCTGCACGAGCGCGAGCGCGAGCATCTTTTCAACCGCGTGCAATGGGACGTTCCCGAGCCCGGCCTGCTCCAGACGGCCGCGGCACTGCGCGCCCGATTGCGCCGGCAGGACTTCGCGCACGCCGCGCGGGAAAGGCGCGTCATCTATGTCGCCGGCGTCGCCGAAGAGACTCCCTGCGGCATCACGGCGAGCGGCGGGCTGGAGTTCTACGGCACCACCGAGGGCGACGGCCGCGTCCCCTGGGCGACCGGCGTGCCGCCCGGCATGGACCGGGCGCTGGTGTACTACATGGACGAGGTGCACGGCGACATGGCGCGGCACGCGCGCTCGTTCGGCGCGATCCTCGAGCTCGTGCAGCGCGGCGAGACCGCGCTGCTGCCGCACGATCCCCCGGTGCAGCGCTCGCACGCGGCGCAGTTCGTGCTCGCCGACATGAGCGTGCCGGCCGCGGACGAGGCGCAGGCGGTGGCGCGGGCGCTCGGCGGCAGGGTGCGCCGGCCGGAGCTCGCGGCGCGCGCCGCGCCGCTGCCGCTGAAGATCGAGGTGGTGCACGGCGACCTGCGCTACGCGAGGCATTGCCGCGTGGTCGGGCATTACAAGGGCTACGGCCTGTACAGCGCGGAGCGCACGCTCGACGGCGCGCTCGACGGCCAGCTGCAGCGCCGCGTCGCCCTCGGGCTTTATCCCGGCCCCCTCGGCACCTCGCAGCTTTTCTTCCCGCGCGGCAGGACCGGCCAGCCGCCGGCGCTGATCGTGGGCCTGGGCGAATACGGCGACCTGACGCCGCGCGACCTGGAAGAGACGATCATGCGCGCGGCGTCGAGCTACGCCGTCGAGGCGCTGGCGCGCGACGCGGACGGCGAGGCGCTCGAGCTGGGCCTGAGCGCGCTGCTGGTCGGCTCGGCGAGCGGCGGAATCGCGCTGGCCGACGCCGTGGTGAGCATGGTGAACGGCGTGATCCGCGCGAACCAGAGCCTGGCCGAGGCCGCACAGGTTCCGGTGCGGATCGGCAAGCTCGAGATCGTCGAGCTGTGGCAGGACCGCGCGCTCGAGGCCTGCCACAAGCTGCGCGAGGCGCAGCAACTCGACCGCTTCTCCGGGCCCTGCGCCGTGGCGCCGGAGATCCGCAGCACCGACGGGGCGCGCAGCCGCATCCGCTACGAGGAGGCGGCCGGCTGGCCGATGCGCCTGCGCATCGAGTCGCTGGGCGGCGGGAAGCCCGGGGACGCCGCACAGCTCAAGTTCACGCTGTTCACGGAGAGGGCGCGCGCCGAGGCGCGCCTGCTCGCGACCGAGCGCGCCGCGCTCGACACCTTCGTCGACCGCGCCATCGGCACCACGCGCCCGAGCACCCAACTCGCGACCGCGCTGTTCCACCTGCTGCTGCCCAACGATCTGAAGGAGGAAGTGCAGCGCTGCCGCGACATGGTGCTGGTGGTCGACGAGAGCTCGGCCGGGTATCCGTGGGAGATGCTGCAGCCGAGCGAGGACCGGCCCGAGCGCGTGGCGCCCGCGCTGAACGGCGCGTTCGTGCGCCAGCTCGAGGCGGTGACGTTCCGGCCGCGGCCGGCGGTCGCGCGCGACAGCTTCGCCCTGGTGATCGGCGATCCGTCCGACGGCGCCGCCGGCTTCTCCCGGCTGCCCGGCGCGCGCGCGGAGGCCGAACAGGTCCAGCGCGCGCTCGGCGAGCAGGGCTTCGGCCGGACGGAGCTCGCGCTGGGCAAGGGCGGCGACGCCGTCATCGAGCTGCTGCGCCGGCCCTGGCAGGTGCTGCACCTCGCCGGCCACGGCGTGCACCAGTACGGCCCGACCAAGGCGAGCGGCATGGTGCTCGGCGAGCACCAGTACCTCACCGCGGCGATCATCGGCCAGATGCCGGTCGTGCCGGAGCTGGTCTTCATCAACTGCTGCTACCTCGGGCGCACGACAGCCGACGGCCATACGCCCTTCCACCGCCTCGCCGCCAACATCGGCGCGCAGCTCATGCGCGACGGCGCGCGCGCGGTCGTGGCCGCGGGATGGGCGGTGGACGACGCGGCCGCGGTCGAATTCGCCTCCGCCTTCTACCGCGAGATGCTCGCCGGCGGCACTTTCGGCCGCGCGGTGCGCGAGGCGCGGCTCGCCTGCTACCGCGCCGCGCCGTACAGCAACACCTGGGCGGCCTACCAGTGCTACGGCGACCCGGATTTCCGGCTCACGCTGCCGAACGTGGAGCCGGGGACGATGCCGGCGCGCCCGCGGGCCGCGCAGGATCTCGTGGGCCCGCAGGAGGCGGTCCAGGTCCTGGTGGACTTTGTCGAGGCGCAGCGCGCCGGCGAGCGCCGGCAGGGCGCCGACTGGCTGCGCGACCTGGCCGGACGGCTGCCCGCCGGCTGGCTCGAGCGCGGCGACGTGCTCGCGGCGCTCGCGCGCGCCCATGGCGAGATCGGCGACTTCGCGGAGGCGGCGCGCCTATACCAGAAGGCAGCGCAGGCGGATGCCGGGTCGGTCAGCCTGGAGGCGATGAAGGAGCTCGCCAACCTCAAGGCGCGCCACGCCTGGGACAGCTTCTCCGGCGGCAGCCTGAAGGCCGATGCCGCGCTGAAGCTGGTCGGGGAGGCGATCGCGCTGCTCGAGAACCTCCTCGCGATCGGCGAGACGCGCGAGCGCCGCACGCTGCTCGCCTCGGCGTACAAGCGCAAGGCGGCGCTCGCCGGCACGCGCGCGGCCAGGCGCGAGGCGCTGCAGCACATGCTCAAGCACGCCGAGACGGCGTCGCGGCTCGCCGCCCGCGAGCTCAAGCTCTCCGGCGGCCGGCGCGAGGCGCGCGAGCGGTTCCTCTACGCGGAGAACCTGCGGCTGGTGGCCGACTACCTGCTGCGCCAGCTCGAGCCTGCCACGAAGGCGGGCCGGCGCGCGCGCGACGCCGGTCGCGAGCAGTTCCGCCGCAGGCTGGCGCGCGCCCAGGCCGAGGCGAAGAAGCAGCGCCAGGAAGCGAGCAACCTGTGGGACCGGCTGTTCGAGGCGGACCTGCGGGTGCTGGAATGGCTCGACCGGCCGCGCGGCAACGGCCGGATCGACGAAGTGCGCGACGGCTTCCTCGAGGTGCTCAAGCGCTCGGGCGGCGGCTCGCCGCGCGAGCGCAAGACCATCGATGAGCAGCTGACCTTCATCGGCAACCTGCTGCGCTCGCGCAGCCTGGCGAAGCGGCTGCAGGACCTCCGCGACGCCCTGTCGCTGCGCGGCTAGGCGGCGCGCCACAGCCCCGGATACAAACACGCAACAAACCCGCTATCCGCCGAAATCCGGGCGCTACGTGCGGGGGCGAGGATGGCAGCCATCCAACTCAAGGAGGCTCACCATGAAAGTCACTCGCAAGAGCATCGCAGCGGCATTCCGGCGCATGGCGCGCGGCGCCAAGGCCAAGACGGCGTACGCGGCGGCGGTGCGGTTCTATCGCTCCGGCGGCCAGGAGTGGACCAAGCAGCTAGCGGGGTAAGAAGTCGGGGTCAGACCCCAACCAGGAAGAAGCGAAGTTCGGGGTCTGACCCCATAATGCGGCGGTGTTCATCGGGCACTTCGCCGTCGCCTTTGCCGCCAAGCGCGCGGCGCCGGAGCTGTCGCTGGGGACGCTGTTCCTGGCGGCGCAGCTCGCGGACCTGGTGTGGCCGACGCTGGTGATGCTCGGCGTGGAGTCGGTGGCGGTGGCGCCGGGGATCACCCGGGTGACGCCCCTCGACTTCATCCACTACCCCTGGTCGCACAGCCTCACGGCGATGGCGTTCTGGGG
>DASUUN010000070.1:0-5507 GCA_036374055.1 Burkholderiales bacterium | reverse complement strand
CCCACCCGCTCACCCTCATACGCAAGGCATACGGGGTTTGAATTCAGGGACAGACCACGTTTTAAAACGTGGTCTGTCCCTGATTTTCGCCTTTGCCGCGGGCTGCGCCCCGCTCGCCCCCGTGCCCGAAGGCGCGGCCGTGGTGTTCGGCGTGCTCGGCGACGCGCCCTACTCGGAGAGCGAGATCGAGCGCCTCGACGGCGTGATCGCCGAGATGAACGCCGAGAAGCTCGCGTTCGTGGTGCACGTGGGCGACATCGGCGCGAGCGCGCAGGCGTGCACCGACGCCTGGCTGCGCGAGCGAAAAATCCAGCTCGGGCAGATCCGCCACCCGTTCGTCCTGCTGCCGGGCGACAACGAATGGTCCAATTGCCGCGACCCGCTCGCGCGCCTCGCGAAATGGCGCGAGTACTTCTGCTACGGCGAGACGCTCTTCAACCTGGTGCGGCAGCAGAACGAGCACTGCGAGCACCTGCGCTGGGAAGCCGGCGGCTGGGTGTTCGTCGCGCTCAACGTCCCCGGCCACGACAACAACGTCCGCCACCCCGAGCACGCGCCGCGCATGCGGGCGGTGATGTCATGGCTGGACGAGGCCGCCGCGCTGGCGGAGAAGCGCAGCGGCCTCGTGGTCCTCATGCAGGCGAATCCGTTCTTTGTTTTTCCCCGAAACGGCTTTTCCTCGTTGAGAAATAGGCTGGAAGCTCTCGCGCAGGCCCGGCCGGGAAGAGTCATCCTGATCCACGGCGACACGCACCTCGCGCGCGACGACGAGCCGCTGCCAGGGCTGAGGCGCGTCGAGGTCTGGGGCTCGCCCTTCGTCGCCTGGACGCGCCTCGCCCTGAAATAGGGGACAGACCCCAGGGGGTCTGTCCCTCTTAAGTTTTTCGTAGCCGCGGGAATTCGGCGGCGCCCTCCTCCGTTTGCGTGTCCGGGAGGAGGCGCGCCGCGCGGGCCCGCCTCCGTCCCGGTCAACCAGATAAAAGGGAAGGAGCAAGCATGAAGACGCTCACACTCGTTACCGCTTCAGTTCTCGCCCTGGCCACCGCAAGCGCTTTCGCCGAGGAGCGCATCCGTACGCGCATGACCGGCTACCAGGAGGTGCCCTCGGTTTCCACCGCCGCCGCAGGCGAGTTCGAGGTCAAGATCCATCCCGACGGCCAGGCCTTCGACTGGGTGCTGAGCTACAGCGGCCTGCAGGGCGACGTGCTGCAGGCGCATATCCACTTTGCGCAGCGAAGCGTCAACGGCGCCATCGTGGTCTGGCTCTGCGGCAGCGCCGCCAACCCCGGCCCGGCCGGCACCCCCGCCTGCCCGCAGTCGGGCACCGTGAGCGGCACGGCGATGGCCGGCGATGTCGGTCCCGGCGCCCCGACCCAGCAGCTCACCGCCGGCGAGATCGGCGAAGTCATCGCCGCCATGCGCGCCGGCGTGGCCTACGCCAACGTCCACACCACGCTCTCGCCCGGCGGCGAAATCCGCGGCCAGATCGGCAGGGGCGGTCGCGGCCGCGGCCACCGCTGATAGTGCCGGTCTGAAGACGGCCGCCGATCGGCGGCCGTTTCATTTCATGGCGTGCACAGCTCGCCGATGTAGTCGCCGCTCGTCGTGGCTTCCGCGGCATCGAACGCGCCGCGCAGCTGAATTTGCCCCGTGGCGCCCTGGTCGAAGGTGATCAGCGACGCGAACCCACCCTGCCCCGGCGGCAGGTCGATGCTGCCGGTGTCGGTGCCGACGATCTGCGCACCGCTCTTCAGCAGCACCGTGCTCCGGCCTGTGAAGAAAAGAATGGTCGGCACACCGCCGAAGTTGGCGGACGGTACGGCGGCGGTCATCGAGAACCGGTAGGTTCCCTGCACCCCGCCCCAGACGCGCCCCGCAGTGCAGAAGGCGGTCGGATCGGCCGGACAGTGCTCCTGGCCCGGCGGCACCAGCACCGCCTGGAACGAGCCGACCACCGGCTTGCAGTTTTGCGCGCCGGCAAGCGGCGCAATCATCGCCAGCAAGAATGCGCAAGCAACAGCGAAGCGGTTCATGGTCAGTCCTTGTGGTGAGGAATGCGAGCGCGCAGCCGCGCGATGGTGTGCGTCGTGACCTCTGCGGCCCACTGGCTGTCGACCGACTGCGGCAGCCCGAACAGGCGCAGGTCCAGCGACAGGTTGGTGACGTAGATCCAGCCGCCGTGGCGCGCGAGGCTCGCGGGGAAAAGCAGCCCCTCCGGCGCGCCGCGGCGCAGGCCGTCGAAGTCGCCGAGCTTGGCGATCGCGCGGCCGGTCCTGTCCACCACCACGATCTCGTTCGCCTGGTTGGCGCAGACCCACAGGTTGTCGTGCTCGTCCACGATCAGCCCGTCCGCGCCGTTCACGCTGTTGACGAACACCTCCGGCACCCCCGGCGCCCCGGCGGTCACCGGGATGCGGATCACCTGGTCGTCGCCGGTGTTCGCGACGAACAGCGCCGTCTCCGCGCGGTTGAAGTCCATGCCGTTCGCGCCGAACGGCGGAAAGCCGGTCGTGGTCAGCAGCGGATCGTTCACCCACTCCACCGCCGCCCCGCCCGCCGGCCCGGTGCGCCAGATAATTCCCCGCCCGGAATCCGACACGTACACGTTTCCCGCCCCGTCGAACGCGAGCGCGTTCAGCCCGCCGCCCGGTATCGAGGAGAAGACGCTCGCCGCGCCGCTGTGCGGATCCACCCTCAGCACGTTCCCCGCGCCGAAGTCCACCACCAGCAGCTCGTCCGTCACCGGATTGAACGCCACCCCGAGCAGCAGGTTGCTCGACCCCACCACCTCGAGCTCCCGCTTGAGATGCCCCCGCTTGTCGAACACGAACAGCTTGCCGGGCGCGCTCCCGGCGACGTCGAACGTCGTCACGTACACGTCGCCGTGCCGGCCCACGGTGATGCCTTCGGGGTTCGCCGCCCCCGGCGGCAACTTGGCGAAGCGGTCCACGTGGCCGCGATCCCACGCGGCGGCCTGAATCGGAAACAAAGACAAGCTAAGTAGCGCGAGAAGCGCGCTGCGGAATACCGCGAACATATCCTCCTCCCCAGGAAGATTTATCGCACCAGTCTCATCCTCGTGCCCGCCCCTGTCAACGACCCATGGGCGGCACGTAGGTGCCTCCCTGGGCGACCACGCGAAGTGCGGCCGCCATGAGGGGCGGCGCGTGGGTCTTGGGCAGGTAGCCGGCCGCGCCCGCCTGCAGCGCGCCCATCACGCAACCGCGGTCCTCGTTCGCTGACACCACGACGATGCGCATCTGCGGGTAGGCCTTGCGGAAGGCGATCAATGCCTCGATCCCGGCGCAGCCTGGCAGGCCCAGGTCGAGCAGGACGAGGTCGGGCGCCTCGCCCTTCCCCGCGCTGCCGATCGCCTGCCCGAGGTCGCTCGCGAACTCGATGTGCGCATTGCCGAACACGCCGCGCGCCACCGCCCCCAGCACTTCCTGGTTCATCGGGTGGTCGTCGACCAGGAGGACGCGCATGGGCCTACATCCGGCGCAGCGTCCGCTCGCGAATGCAGATGCGGCTCTGCGTGAACACGGAGCCGCTGGGATTGGTGAAGGTCACCGACTCCGGCGCCACATCGTCGTTCATCAGGGTGATCAGCCGACGATCCTTGCCCAGGACGCCTGCCAGCCGCGGTGAGCCGGTTGAGCTGAGCGTCGTTCCGGGGGCGCCGCCTTTGACGACCAGGCCGCCTTGCGGTTCGTCCGGCGCGACCACGAGCTTGCCGTCACTCATCACCGACCAGGTGAAAGTTCCGCTCGAGGTCGATATGCTCGCGCCGCCCGCACCGGCGGTGCCGAGCGCGCCGAACAGTGCGCCCGGATGGCTGACGACGTGAAAGGTGATCTCGAGCGTGCCGGTGCCGTTCTCGTGGAACGTCTGGATGCCCGAGACATTGGAACTCGAGACGCTGACAGTCGTGATGAGCGGCGGCGGCGGCGGGTTAGGGTCGTTCGGATCCGGCGGCGGCGGCGGCGACGGAATGAACGGCTGCAGGTTGGAATTGAAGCCGCGCGAGGCGCTGGTGCACACCTGCGTGCCGCTCACAGCGTAGGTCCCGGCGATGCCGCCCTCGGTGCCGGCGCTCTCGCGCAGCCCATCGTCGGCCGCGATGCGGGCGCTGCGCTCGTCGGCAATCGCGTTCAGCAGCGCGCCGTCGCCGGCGGCGCGGGCTGCGGCCTCCACGTCGATCTGCGCCTGCAGGCCGCTTACATCCACCGGCGTCGGAATGGCGACGCAAGTGACGTTCTTGCCGCTCGCATCGGAGGCCTGGATCGCGTGGCCCTCCGGACAGCCGTTCATCGGTTGCGCGAGGGCGCCCTGCGCCCCCAGCACAGCCGCTATCGCAAAGACTCCCCCAAGCCATTGCATGTGCATGGCACTTCTCTCCTGTTGGTTTTGCTCAAAGGCAGGGGGAACGAAATGCGGCGCACCCAGGACGGGCTGCCGCCATAAGCCGAAGCAATCGCCATCTCTCCCCCGAAGATGTGAGCCGACTTGCGTGTCAAGTCTGTGCGGGTTGGACCGCGCCGTCAAGATCGCGGGGAATACGCTGTACTATTGGAAGCGCAAGCGGAGGAGAAGATGGGTCCCAAGAAGGCTCTCGGCTTCACCCTGCTGGAGCTGCTGGTGGTCGTGGTGATCATCGGGTTGCTGGCGGGTTTCGTTGCACCGCGTTATTTCGGACAAGTAGGTAAATCGGAGCTGGCGGTCGCCAAGGCGCAGATCGACGCGCTGGAGAAGGCGCTCGACCAGTACCGACTGGATACCGGGCACTACCCGTCCAACGAGCTTGGGCTGAAGGCGCTGGTCGACCGGCCGGCGAGCGAGTCGAAATGGGCCGGGCCGTACCTGAGGAAGAGCGTGCCGCTCGATCCCTGGGGCAAGCCCTACGTCTACAAGACGCCCGGCGAGAAGGGCGATTTCGACCTCGTCTCCTACGGTAAGGACGGCCAGCCCGGCGGCAGCGGCGAAGCCTCCGATATCTCCAACCGCTAGCGCGCCATGCGATTCGAGCTGAAGGCGATCGGACCCGGCGGCGGCGTCGAGGCGATCGACTTCCAGGCGCCCGACGAGGCCACCGCCCGCCAGCAGCTCGAGGGCCGCGGCTACACCGTGCTCAGCGTGCGCGCGAAGCGCGGCTTGGCCGCGCCCTGGGCGGGCGGCGCCGAGCGCTTCCCGGTGGCCCTCTTCAGCCAGGAGCTGCGCGTGCTGGTGAACGCGGGGCTGCCGCTGGTCGAGGCGATCGAGACACTGGCGCAGAAGGAGCGCAAGGAGGACTGGCGCGGCATCATGGAGCGCCTCGCGCTCGCGCTGCGCGAAGGCCGCAGCTTCTCCGCGGCGCTAGAGCAGTTCCCGCAGGTGTTCTCGCCGCTGTTCGTCGCCACGGTGCGCGCCAGCGAGAAGACCAGCGACCTCGCGCCCTCGCTCGCGCGCTACGTCGCCTACGCCAACCAGCTCGAGGCGATCCGGAAGCGCGTGATCAACGCCTCGATCTA
>DASUUN010000069.1:0-7937 GCA_036374055.1 Burkholderiales bacterium | reverse complement strand
CGACGTGTGCGTGCCGATCTCGCGGCTCGCCGAGTGCGTGCGCGAGACCATGGAGGACGTGAAGAGCTACATCGCGCCGGTGCCGCTGCTCGGGCACGTCGGCGACGGCAACTTCCACCTCATGTTCCTGGTGGACCCGGCCAAGCCCGAGGAGACCGAGCTCGCCAAGGAGTTCAACCGCCGCCTGGTGGAGCGCGCGCTGCGGCTGGAAGGCACCTGCACCGGCGAGCACGGCGTGGGCATGGGCAAGCAGGACTCCCTCAGGGCGGAGCTGGGCGAAGACGTGATCGACGTGATGCGCGACATCAAGAGGCTGTTCGACCCGGATAACCTCATGAACCCCGGCAAGGTGGTTTCGCTGTGAGCGCCGAACAGAAGCTGAAGGAGCTGGGCATCGACCTAGGCACCGTCTCGGCGCCGGTGGCCAACTACGTCAACGCGGTCAGGACCGGCAACCTGCTGTTCCTCGCCGGCAAGGGCCCGCGCCCCGGCAAGGACGGCAAGCGCCCGATCGGCAGGGTGGGGCGCGAGTTCAGCGCCGAGCAGGCCTACGAGCACGCGCGCGGCGTCGGCATGGACCTCCTCGCCGTGATGCGCGCCGAGCTCGGCAGCCTGGACAAGGTGAAGCGCGTGGTGAAAGTTCTCGGCATGGTCAACGCCATGCCCGAGTTCCAGGATCACCCCCGGGTGATCAACGGCTGCTCGGACCTTTTCGTGCAGGTGCTGGGCGAGCGCGGCAAGCACGCGCGCTCCGCGGTCGGCATGGGCTCCCTGCCCATGGGCATCCCGGTCGAGATCGAGTGCATCGTCGAAGTGGAATAGAGAAAAAGGGGTCAGAACAATTTTCCCGCCGGGAATTCGGGGTCAGGGTCGTAATTCGAGCGCGCGCCGACGGCGCTCGCGAAAATTACGACCCTGACCCCGAATTACCTTTTCTTCTAGATGGTCATCACGGTCCGGCGGTAGAACTTCAGCTCCTCGATGGACTCGAGGATGTCGGCGAGCGCCTCGTGCTTGCCTTCCTTGGCGAAGCCCCTGGCCGCCTCGGGCTTCCAGCGGCGAACCAGCTCCTTCAGGGTGGAGACGTCGAGGTTGCGGTAGTGGAAGTAGGCCTCGAGCCGCGGCATCCAGCGGGCGAGGAAGCGGCGGTCCTGGCAGATGGAATTGCCGCACATCGGCGAGGTGTTCGCGGGCACGTGCATTGCGAGAAATTCCAGCGCCTGCGCCTCGGCCTGCGCCTCGACCAGCGTCGAGCCCTTGACCTTGTCGATCAGACCGGTCTTCGCGTGCGTGCCCCTGTTCCATGAATCCATGGCGTCGAGCACCTCGTCGGGCTGGTGGATCACCCAAACCGGGCTCTCGGCCACGGCGCGCAGCTCGGCGTCGGTCACGAGCAGCGCCATCTCGATGATGCGGTCGGTGTCGGGCTGCAGACCGGTCATTTCCATGTCGATCCAGACAAGGTTGTTGGGATCGGCGCGCATGCTTTATTCTCTCATGGCATGTTCAATGCTTTGACCTGGGCCTTCCTCGCCGCCCTCGCCGCGACGACTGTCGTGCGCCTGTGGCTCGCCCAGCGCCAGATCGGCCACGTGCGCGCGCATCGCGACGCCGTGCCGGGCACGTTCGCCGACGCCATCCCGCTGTCCGCCCACCAGAAGGCCGCCGACTACACCGTCGCCAAGGCGCGCACCGGCATGGTCGACGTGCTGGTCGGCGCGGCGCTGCTGCTGGTGCTCACGCTCGGCGGCCTGATCGACGGGCTGCACGCCCTGTGGGCGCGGGTGCTCGAGCCCGGCGGCCTGTGGCACGGCACCGCCATGATCGCCACGGTCACGGTGCTCATCGCGGTGATCGACCTGCCGCTCACGCTCTACCGCACGTTCGTCATCGAGGCGCGCTACGGCTTCAACCGCATGACGGCTCGGCTGTTCGCGGTCGACCTGGCCAAGCAGGCGCTGCTCGCCACCGCCCTGGGCATACCGCTGCTGCTCCTGGTGCTGTGGCTGATGCAGAAGATGGGCGAGCTGTGGTGGCTGTACGTTTGGCTCGCCTGGATGGGATTCAACCTGCTGGTGCTGCTGCTTTTCCCGACGTTCATCGCCCCGCTGTTCAACCGCTTCAGCAAGCTGGAGGATCCGGGGCTCGCCGGGCGCATCGAGTCCCTGCTCAAGCGCTGCGGCTTCCGCGCGAGCGGCCTGTATGTGATGGACGGCTCCAAGCGCTCGAGCCACGGCAACGCCTACTTCACGGGCTTCGGCGCGGCCAAGCGCATCGTGTTCTTCGATACCCTGCTCTCGCGCCTCGCGCCGCCCGAGGTCGAGGCGGTGCTGGCGCACGAGCTGGGCCACTACCGCCTGCACCACGTGTGGAAGCGCATCGCGCTGCTGTTCGCCGCCTCGCTAGGCTTCCTGTGGGTCCTCGGCCAGCTGATCGACCGGCAATGGTTCTACGAGGGCCTGGGCGTGTCGCAGCCGAGCACCGCCGCCGCGCTGCTGCTGTTCATGCTGACGGTGCCGGTGTTCACCTTCTTCCTGCAGCCGGTCTCGAGCCTCTATTCGCGGCGCCACGAGTTCGAGGCCGACCAGTATGCCGCGCAGCACGCCGACTCGTCGCAGCTGGTCACGGCGCTGGTGAAGCTCTACCAGGACAACGCCGCCACCCTGACGCCGGACCCGGTGCATTCCGCGTTCTACGACTCGCACCCGCCGGCGGCGATCCGCATAGCCCGACTGAAAGGGGCGACATGAACGAGCTGGCGAAGCAGAAGTGCAAGCCCTGCGAAGGCGGCGTCGCGCCGCTCACGGTGCCGCAGGCGCAGTCCCTGCTGACGAACCTCAAGGGCTGGATCCTGGAAGACGGCAAGCTTGTCAAGGTTTACCCGTTCACCAGCTACTACCAGACCATGGCCTTCGTGAACGCGCTCGCCTGGATCTCGCACCGCGAAGACCACCACCCGGACCTGACGGTGGGCTACAACAAGTGCCGCGTCGAATACAGCACGCACGCGATCGGCGGCCTGTCGGAGAACGACTTCATCTGCGCCGCCAAGTGCGATTCGCTGTTTGACCTGTGAAGCGGGTCTTCAGCTCCTTCAACCTGCAGATCGTCCATCACGCGAAGAACCTGCTCGCCGCCGAAGGCATCCGCGCGGTCGTGAAGAACGAGATTTTGTCCTCGGCCATGGGCGAGCTGCCGCCCGCGGAATGTCAGGCCGAGCTGTGGGTTCTCGATGAAAAGGACGTGGCGCGCGCCGAGGCGGTGCTGGCGAAAAAAGAAAGCGCAGACCCGGCGTGGACCTGCGGCTGCGGCGAACGGCTGGGCGGGCAATTCACCCAGTGCTGGAGCTGCGGCGCCTACCGCCCCTAGCGCCTCAGGCGCCGCGCGTTCGCCGCGGCGCGCCGGTGAACCGGGGCCAGCCCCTTCTCCAGCACCTTGGTCGCGGCATTCGCCATCTGCAACGGGGTCATCCATGGCGACCACCACTGGCGCATGGCGAAAAGCGCGTATTCCTGGTTGGCCCTGGCTATCTGCCACCCCATGGCGTTCATGGATTCCCAGAACGCCAGCACCTTCTCGGTGCCCATGCGCTGCATTTCTCGCTGGTCGTGGGTGCGCAGGCTGCGAAGCGCGATTACCTGCGGCGCGATGAAGGCGAGCTGGGCGCCTTTCGAGAGCGAAGCGGTCCTGCGGCGTCTGGCCATGAGGAATTCAAGCACCCATCGTGCCAGCCGCTAGAGCAGGCGCGCCACCGTGACGAGCACGAGCACGAACAGCCATACCACCAGTGCGCGCCACACCAGGCCGACGGTGCTGTCGAGGAAGGGACCGTCGGCCGGCTCGCCGACGCCGAGCTCGGGGCGCGGCATCATGCCCTCGACCTCCTGCACCGGCATGCCCAGGCGCACGCCCATCGCGCCGGCGCCGGCGGCGAGCACCACGCCGGAGCCTGCCTCCATCCAGGTGCGCGCCTGGGTGCGCCAGCAGTAGACCGCGTCCTCGAAGTCGCCGACCACGGCGAACGAGGCGGCCGTGAGGCGCACCGCCGGCCACTCCAGCAGCTGGAACACCCGACCGGAAAAGCGGCCGAAGCCGCCAAGGTCTTTCCAGCGCTGCTGCAGGAAAGCGCCCAGGCGATACAGGACCGCGCCGCTCGGGCCCGGCAGCAGCACGTACCACAACAGCACGCCGAACACGTGGCGGTGAGAGGCGACCAGCGCCTCCTCGATGGACAGGCGGATCACCTCCTCGCGGGTGCGCACCACGCCCGAGGCGCCGCGCCATTCCTCGAGCAGCTGCCGGGCGCGCTCCACGTCGCCCGACTTCACGGCGAGCTGGATCTCGGTGAAGTGGTGGCTGAACTGGCGAAAGCCGAGCGTGAAATACAGCACCGTGACGTTGAATGCCGCCGCGAGCAGGAAGTGCGCCGAGGCGAGCAGCTGGTGGATCAGGATCGCGGCGGCCACCGGCGGCAGCACCGCCACCAGCCAGGCGACCATGCCGTGGCGCCGCTCGCCGCCGTTGAACGACTGCTCCAGCCATCCGGCCCAGGCCGACAGCCAGGCGTGCACCGTGCGCCCGTGGTCGAGCGGCCGCCACTGCTCGAGCAGCAGCGCCGCGATGATCGCGAGAACGCTCATGGCGGCATTCTATTCAGTCGGCGAGGTGGCGGTACAGGTTGACCAGCATGCCGGCGGTCGCGCCCCAGATGGTGCGGCCGCCGAACTCCATCACGTAGTAGCCCACGGTGTGCCCCTGGAACTCGCGCGTGCGCCGCTGGTGGTTCCGCGGATCGAGCAGGAAAGCAAGCGGCACCTCGAATACGTCCTCGACTTCGCGCGGATCGGGCCGCAGGGCGAAGGGCGGCTCCAGCAGGCCGACCACCGGCGTGACGCGAAAACCCGTGCGCGTCAGGTAGTCGGGCAGCCGGGCGAGCAGCTCGACGCGCTCCAGCGGCAGGCCGATCTCCTCCTGCGCCTCGCGCAACGCGGTGTGCTCCGGCGTCGGGTCGTGCGGCTCGGCGCGGCCGCCGGGAAAGCTCACCTGCCCGGAGTGCGCCTTGAGGTGCGTGGTGCGCTGGGTGAATATGACGGTCATTTCGGGATCGCGTAGGACGATCGGCACTAGCACGGCCGCCGCGGTCAGCGCCACCACCTCTCTTCCCGTGCCGTCGTCGCCATATACTGCGAATGCCGGGGGGGTGCGCCTCAGGCGCTCCTTCAGTCCGGCGACATCGAGCTTCATACCAGAGGAGACGTCATGAAACGCATCGCCATTATCGCCGCCCTGACGCTGGCATCTTCCGCCGTACTCGCGAACAGCTGCCCGCGCGAAATGAAGGCGATAGACGCCGCGCTGCCCAAGGCCAAGCTCTCCGCCCCGCAGGCCGCCGAAGTGAAGAAGCTGCGCGCCGAAGGCGAGCGGCTGCACAAGGCGGGCAAGCACGGCGAGTCGATGGCCGCCCTCGGCAAGGCCAAGGGCATGCTCGGCATCAAGTAGCAGTTCCCTTACGGCTGGAGGACGATCGATCCGGTCGTCTTCCTGCCCTCGAGATCGCGGTGCGCCTGCGCCGCGTCGGCCAGCTTGTAGCGCTGGGTGGTCTCGATCTTCACCTTGCCGTCCTTCACCATGTCGAACAGCGAGCTGGCACGCTCCACGAGGTCGGCGCGGCTGGCGATGTGGGTGGCGAGCGTCGGGCGCGTAAGGTACAGCGAGCCCTTGGCCTGCAGGATGCCGATGTTGACCGGCGCCACCGCGCCCGAGGCGTTGCCGAAGGACACCATCAGGCCTCGCGGCCGCAGGCAGTCGAGCGACCCTTCCCAGGTGGTCTTGCCCACCGCGTCGTACACCACGGGCAGGCCCTTGCCGCCGGTGATGCTCTTTACGCGCTCGACGAAGTTCTCGCGGCTGTAGTTGATCACGTGCTCGGCGCCGTGCGCCTTGGCGAGCGAGCACTTCTCGTCCGAGCCGGCGGTGCCGATCACCGTCACGCCGAGCGCCTTGAGCCACTGGCAAGCGATCAGACCGACGCCGCCGGCGGCGGCATGCCACAGCACCGTCTCGCCCTTCTTGACCGGGTAGGTGGTGTGGATGAGGTAGTGCACCGTCAGGCCCTTGAGCATCATGGAGGCAGCCTGCTCGTCGCTGATGCCCTGCGGCAGCTTCACCATGCGGTCCGCCGGCACGATGCGCAGGTCGCAGTACGAGCCGGGCAGCCCGGTGTAGGCCACGCGGTCGCCGGCCTTCAGCTCGGTGACGCCCTGCCCCACCGCATCGACCACGCCGGCCGCCTCGTTGCCCGCCACCATCGGCAGCTGCATGGGATACAGGCCCGAGCGCTGGTAGACGTCCACGAAGTTGACGCCGATGGCGGTATGCCGGATGCGCACCTGCCCGGCGCCGGGATCGCCCACCTGCACGTCGTCATACTGCATTACCTCGGGACCGCCCTGCTTGTGAAAGCGCATTGCCTTTGCCATGAACACTCCTCAATGAAATAACGTCAGGACGCCGGTATAGCCGTACAACCGGTCGCGGGATATCTCTCCGTTGCAGAAGAATCCTACCAGCGGAACCTCGCCCAGCGCCTGCCGCACCAGGCCCAGTTCCGCACCGCGGCTGCCGAACAGGTGCTCGCCGCGCGCCACGCAGGAGTAATAGAGCGCCCCGCGGGGCGCCGGCACCGCCGCCTTGAGCTCCCCCGCCATGCGGATCAGGTCGGCACGCGCGGCGGCGCCGTCGCGCTTGCAGAACAGGAGCTCGGCGCCGGGCTCCACCACATCGCCGATGGCGATGACCTTGTTCTTGGGGTCGATGCCGACCAGATTGCGCGCCGTGTAGTCGCCGGTGTCCGAGCCCGGCACCGGCAAGCCGACGAGCAGCTGCGCCCTTTCGCCCCGCACCGTGTCCAGCAGCACCTCCAGGGCCGGGCGGCCGTCGAGCGAGAAGATGATGTTTTCCTCGCACCCGGTGACCCGGAAGCGCCCCGGGTACGGCGTGCAGCCCTGCGTCAAGCGGGTGGCCACCGCCACCTCCCTGCCGAAAGCCGCGCCCGAGATGCCGCCGGACAGCACCTCGTTGGCGATCTGCACCGTGCGCGAGCGCGAGCTGGAGATTCCGCCCACCACGTAACCCGTGGAAAGCTTCGACGCCATGTCGCTGACCAGGCCGGCCACGTCCGGCGCCGCCGGGTCGGCGTGCACCACGGCGAAGTGCGGCGCCGCGCCCTTCAGCGGGTGTCTCCCGGAAAAGACCGAGTAGGCGTCGAGGTCGGCCACCATCGCGGCGATGGCCGGCTCGTCCTGGTACTCGGTGTCGGTGGCGACGACCCCGGTGCCGACCGTGCCGACCCAGTCGGCTACCCCGGTCTGCTGGCGCAGCGCCTCCAGGATGCTCCCGGTTTCGCCCAGCAGGGCGTCGGTGAAATAGACGAAGCCCAGGCCGCGCCCGGGCCTTCCCAATCGCCGAATGGCGCTGCGCCATGCCGGTCCGCCGGCGTGGGCAAAGGCGAAAGGCTTCACTCCTGCGGCTTCTTGGGTTCCGTGGCCGAGCGCATGGCCTGCAGCGCCGCGCGCTGCAGCTCCAGGCCCTGGATGGAGAATTTCACCATGTTGAGGTTCATGTTGAGCCAGCCCTCGATGGAGCGCAGGTCGGCGATGCGCTTGTCGAGCTCGGCGGGGTCGAGCGTGGGCATCGCCATGCCGGGCAGCGGCACGCCGAGCGGCCCCCACAGGCGCCGGAACATCTCGAAGGGATCCTGCGGCGGCGGGTCAGCCATGGGCGCGTCCTTCGCTGAAGTCGAAGAATTCGCGCACTTCCGCTTCCCGGCCGGCGGTGTCCTGGTAGCCGAGGTCGATGAGCGCGCGGCAGAAAGACTGCTCGAACAGCAGGTAGCTCGCAAGGTTCGAGCCCGAGCGGTTGAGCGCGCCGGTCGGGCG
>DASUUN010000068.1:0-5190 GCA_036374055.1 Burkholderiales bacterium | reverse complement strand
TGCGGATGCGCCGGATGGCGTCGTCGATGAGCGGCTTAACCTTCGGGTTGGCGATCTCGCCGGTGTGGCCGAGCGAGGCGTGCAGGTCGGCCGGTCCGATGAACACGCCGTCGACGCCGTCTACGGCGCAGATGGCTTCGATGTTGTCCAGCGCGGCCTGCGTCTCCACCTGCACCAGCAGGCAGATTTCCTCGTGGGCCCGCGTGGCGTAGTCCCTGACCCGGCCGAAGCGCGTGGCGCGCGTGGTGCCCGCCACGCCCCGCACCCCGCCAGGCGGATAGCGCGTATAGGAGACGGCGCTCTCGGCCTCCGCGCGGGTCGACACGTAGGGCACCAGGAGCGACTGGGCGCCGATGTCGAGCACCCGCTTAATGGTCACCATGTCGTTCCACGGAACGCGCACCACCGGATGCGTCGGGTACGGCGCCGCGGCCTGCAGCTGGGTGAGCAGGTTCTCCAGGTCGTTGGGCGAGTGCTCGCTGTCGAGCAGGATCCAGTCGAATCCGGCCCCGGCGATCACCTCGACGGTGTAGTGGGACGACAGGCTCGACCACAGGCCGATCTGCGGCTTGCCCGCCCGGAGGGCGCGCTTGAAAGGGTTGGGCGGCAGTTCCATCAATGGATCTCGGGCTCCGGCACCGGCGAAGTGCCTTCCAGGAAATCGAAATCGCAGCCTTCGTCGGCCTGGCGCACGTGCTGCGAGAAGATGGCGCCGTAGCCGCGCTCGTATTTTTTCGCGGGAGGCTGCCAGGCGGCTTTGCGGCGGGACAGCTCCGCCTCGTTCACCTTCAGATTCAGCACCCGCTGGTCCACATCGAGCTCGATGAGGTCGCCGTTCCTGACCAGCGCCAGCGGCCCGCCGACGTACGACTCGGGGGCGACGTGCAGCACGCAGGTGCCGTAGCTCGTGCCGCTCATGCGCGCGTCCGAGATGCGCACCATGTCGCGCACCCCCTGCCGCAGCAGCTTCTTCGGCACCGGCAGCATGCCCCACTCGGGCATGCCGGGGCCGCCGAGCGGCCCGGAGTTGCGCAGCACCAGCACCGAATCGGCGTCGGCTTCCAGGTCGTCCCGGTCGATGCGCGCCGCCATGTCGTTGTAGTCCTCGAACACCACCGCCTTGCCCGCGTGCTTCAGCAGCTTCGGTGTGGCTGCCGCCGCCTTGATCACCGCGCCGTTCGGCGCGAGGCTGCCGCGCAGCACCACCAGCCCGCCCGAGGCCTTCAGCGGGTTGGCGCGCTTGCGGATCACCTCGTCGTTGAAGATGCGCGCGCCCTGCAGGTTCTCGCCCAGGGTCCTGCCATTGACGGTTTTCGATTCGAGATGAAGAAGATCCTTCAATTCGGAAAGCAGGGCACGCAAGCCGCCGGCGTAATAGAAGTCCTCCATGAGGTACATTTCGCCGGAGGGACGCACGTTGGCGAGCAGCGGCGTCTTCGCCGAGAACTCGTTGAAGCGCTCGAGCGGCAGCTTGAGACCCGCCCTCCCGGCCATGGCGACCAGGTGGATGAGCGCGTTGGTCGAGCCGCCCATCGCCATCAGCGTCACGATGCCGTTGTCGAAGGCGCCTTGTCCCAGGATATCGCGCGGCTTGAGGTCTTCCCACACCATCTCGACGATGCGCTTGCCGCTGAGCGCGGCCATCTTCGCGTGGTTGGAATCGGGCGCCGGGATGGAGGAAGCGCCGGGCAGCGACAGGCCGAGCGCCTCCGCGACCGACATCATGGTGGCAGCGGTTCCCATGGTCATGCAGGTCCCCGGCGAGCGCGCGATGCCGTCCTCGATCTCGTTCCAGTCGCGCTCGGTGATGTTCCCGGCGCGCAGCTCGGCCCAGTATTTCCAGGTGTCGGAGCCGGAGCCGAGCGTGTTCTCGCGCCAGTGGCCCTTGAGCATCGGCCCTGCCGGCACGTAGATGCAGGGCAGGTTCATGCTGGTTGCCCCCATGACCAGGCCCGGCGTGGTCTTGTCGCAGCCGCCCATCAGCACCGCGCCGTCGGCGGGGTAGGAGCGCAGCAGCTCCTCTACCTCCATCGCCAGGAAGTTGCGGTACATCATGGTGGTGGGCTTCTGCATGGGCTCGGCGAGCGACATCGCCGGCATTTCCACCGGAAAGCCGCCGGCCTGCCACACGCCGCGCTTCACTTCCTCCACCCGCTGCTTGAAATGGGTGTGGCAGGGGTTGATGTCCGACCAGGTGTTGACGATCGCGATCACCGGCTTGCCGGCATAGTCGCTGCGGTCATAGCCCATCTGCGCGGTGCGCGAGCGGTGCCCGAAGGCGCGCAGGTCCTGCACGCCGTACCAGCGGTGCGAGCGCAGCTCTTCGGGCTTCTTGCGCGCGGTTGCCATGGGAGGACCGGATTCTAGATCAAGTACACTCACGCCCCACCGATGAGTCTCGTTTTCCACGCGCAGCCCCTCACCCGGGCCATCGAAGCAGTCGTCGCCGCCGGCGGCAGCGAACCGCGCGAAGCGCGGCTGGTCGCCGAAAACCTAGTCATTGCCAATCTTCTGGGACACGACTCGCATGGCGTGGGCATGATTCCCCGCTACGTGGCCGCGCTGCTGGAAGGCGGGCTATCCGCCAACCGCCACCCCGAGGTCACGCTGGACGCCGGAACCCTGCTCGCCCTGGACGGTTGCCAGGGCTACGGCCAGGTGATCGGCCTGGAGGCGATGGAACTTGCCATAGATCGGGCGCGCAGGCACGGCAGCTGCATCATGACGCTCGCCAACGCCCACCACCTCGGGCGCATCGGCCACTGGGCGGAGATGGCGGTCGCGCAAGGGCTGGTCTCGATTCACTTCGTGAACGTCATTTCGCATGCGCGCGTGGCGGCCTACGGCGGCGCCGATGCGCGCTTCGGCACCAACCCGATGTGCGTCGGCATCCCGCTGCCCGGCGAGGCGCCGTTCATGCTCGACATGGCCACCAGCGCCGTGGCGCAGGGAAAAATGCGCGTAGCGCACAACAAGGGCGAGAAGGTGGCGCCCGGCCTGCTGATCGACGACCGCGGCAACCCGAGCCAGGATCCGCGCTACGCGGTCGTGCCGCCGCTGGGCGCCATCCTGCCCTTCGGCGGCCACAAGGGCTACGGCGTCGCGCTCGCCTGCGAGCTGCTGGGCGGCGCGCTCTCCGGCGGCGGCACCTGGCACTACGAGGAAAGCAGCAAGCAGCGCGTGCTGAACGGCATGCTCGCCATCGTGATCGATCCGGCGAGGCTGGGAACCGGGCCGCGCTTCGCCGGCGAATCGCGGCAGTTCCTCGACTGGCTGCGCAAGTCGGCGGTGGGCCCGGGCTTCGACAAGGTGCGCATCGCCGGCGAGCCCGAGCGCGAGACGCGCGCGCGGCGCGAGAAGGACGGCATCCCAGTCGACGAGACCACCTGGGCCGAGATCCGGGCGGCGGGCGCGAAGCTCAAGCTCAAAGAAGAAACGCTGCAGCAGCTCGCCGAAGGAAGATGAGCTGGCTCAGGGCGTGGGGACGCGCCCTGCTGTTCGCCTTTACGGCGGCCGCGGCGGCGCTGTCGTTCTCCGCGTACACGGCGCGCACCCGCTCGCTTGCCATGCGGCAGGTGTATTTCGCCGCCTGGCAGGTGCTGCCGGGGTTCACGCTGTTCGCCGCGCTGCTCAGCTGGGTGGTGATCCAGATCACCGTCAGCCTGGCGCGCGAGTACAACCTCGCGCAGTTCGCGCTGGAGCTCGCCATGCGGGTGGTGGTGCTCGAGCTGGTGCCGCTGCTCACCGCGCTGTATGTGGCGCTGCGCTCGGGCGCCGCGATCGTCACGGAGGTCGCGGTGATGGCCCACAACGGCGAGCTGGACGAGCTGCGCAGCGCCAATCTCGATCCCTACGAGCGCGAGTTCGTTCCGCGCATCGCCGCGGCGGCGATGTCGGTGTTCGCGCTGACCGTGGTGAGCTGCTTCGTGGTGATCCTGATCGCCTACCTGGTGATGTACGGCGCTTCGCCCTGGGGCTTCAGCGAGTACACGCGCACCGTGGCGCTGGTGTTCAGTCCCGGCGAGCTGGGCGGCTTCCTGCTGAAGTGCGTCGCCTTCGGCGTGGTCGTGGCGGTGATCCCGATCGCCGCCGGCCTGGACGCGACGCAGGACCCGCGTTCGGTGCCGGTCGCGGTGATGGGGGGCATGGTGCGCCTGTTCGTGGCGCTCGCCGCGATCGAGCTGGTGAACCTGGCTGTAAAGTACGTCTGAATGGAGCGCGAGGCGTACACCCGGGTACCGAAGAACCTGCAGTTCCGGGTCGGGCTGCTGCTCGGCCTCACCATCATGGTGGCGGCCGGCTTTCTCATCTACGCGCTGTACGCGCGCGGGGTGTTCGAGGCGACGCAGCGGCTCACGCTGGTCGCCGACAATGCGGAGGGCGTGAGCATCGGCATGGATCTCACCTTCTCCGGCTTTCCGATCGGGCGGGTGCAGCGCATCGCGCTCGGGGAGGACGGCCGCGCGCGCATCGAGGTCGACATTCCGCGCAAGGATGCGCGCTGGCTGCGCAGCTCTAGCATCTTCACGCTGGAGCGGGGCATCGTCGGCGGCGCCCGCATCCGCGCCTTCACCGCCAACCTGCAGGACGACCCGCTGCCCGACGGCGCCGAGCGCATCGTGCTGCGCGGCGATACCCAGGAGGAGATCCCGCGCATGGTGGCGACGCTGCGCAGCGTGCTCGAGAACGTCGAGCAGGTAACCGGCCCGGGCGGCAGCCTGCAGGCAAGCCTGGACAACCTGCGCGGCCTCATCGAGCAGTTCGGCAGCAAGGAAGACGCCGGGAAGCTGGGCGCGGTACTCGACCGCGCCAACGCCCTGCTCGTTTCCCTCGGCGGCCTGTCGCGACGCATGGAGGGCGTGGTGGCCAAGACCGACCAGCGCATGTTCGGCGCCGACGGGGTCGTGGACGGTACGCAGCGGGCGGTCGACCAGGCCAACGTCATCCTCGGCGAGCTGCGCGAGAGCCTGAAGCGCGTCGACCGGATCATCGCCGACGCGCAGTCGGTAAGCGGCAACGCCAAAGCCGCCACGCAGGACCTCGCGCAGCTGCGCGCCGAAGTGGACGCGAGCCTGCGCAAGGTGTCCGGGCTCATCGACGAGATCAACCGCAAATGGCCATTCCAGCGCGACTCCGAGATTCGCTTGCCCTGATCGTCCTGCTGGCGGGCTGCGCGGGCGGGCCGCAGGC
>DASUUN010000067.1:0-30847 GCA_036374055.1 Burkholderiales bacterium | reverse complement strand
CTCGGTGAGCGTGCTGCCGCCGTTCTGGCAGACGGTCACGCTGTTCAACCCGGTGGTGTACCTGGTGAGCGGCTTCCGCTGGAGCTTCTACGAGGTCGCCGACGTGCACGTGGGCGTCAGCCTGGCGATGATCGGCCTGTTTCTCGCCGTGTGCCTGGCCGCGGTGTGGTGGATCTTCAGGACGGGCTACCGGCTGAAGAGCTGATGCTGAAGTCGATCAAGCGCATGCTGGGCGCCGCGCGCGCCGATGCGCCGGGCGTGCCGGGCCACGAGCGCCGGCAGCTGCAGCTCGCGGTGGCGGTCCTGCTGCACGAAGCGCGCCGCGCGGACTCGGCCGAAGCCGGGGGGGAGTCGGCGGCGGGCGAGCAGGCGCTCGCCGACCTGTTCGGCCTCGAGCGGCAGGAGTGCGCGGCGCTGCTCGCGCAGGGCCGCGCCAAGGCGGAGCAGCTGACCAGCTTCTACGCGCCGGTGAGCGTCATCAAGCGCGACTACGACCTCCCGGAGCGCATCCGCCTGGTCGAGTACCTGTGGCGCGTGTCCTTCGCCGACGGCGAGCTCAGCCTGTACGAAGACCATTACGTGCGCAAGATCGCGCACCTCCTGTACGTGCCGAACACGCAAAGCATGCTGGCGCGCAACCGCGCGCGTGGCTGACCGCCGGATGGCCTACCGCGCCTGCCTCGCGCGCCTTTAAACTCGGGGGATGCAGATGCATCTCAACGTGCGCGACGTCCTCGCGGGGCGCGCGCCAAAGGACCAGCCTGTCACCGTCAAGGGCTGGGTGCGCACCCGGCGCGACTCGAAGGCCGGGTTCTCGTTCGTGAATGTGTCGGACGGGTCGTCGTTCCATCCGGTGCAGGTCGTCGCTCCGAACGCGCTCGACAACTATGCTTCCGAAGTCCTGAAGCTCACGGCGGGCTGCGCCGTGGAGGCCACTGGGCTGATCGTCCCTTCCCCGGCCAAGGGCCAGCCCTTCGAGATGCAGGCGAGCGCGGTGAAGGTGATCGGCTGGGTGGACGACCCGGATACCTACCCGATCCAGCCCAAGCCGCACTCGCTCGAGTTCCTGCGCGAGGTGGCGCACCTGCGCCCGCGCACCAACGTCATCGCGGCGGCGACGCGCGTGCGGCACACGGTCGCGCAGGCGATCCACCGCTTCTTCCACGAGCGCGACTTTTTCTGGGTCAACACGCCGATCATCACCGGCTCCGACGCCGAAGGCGCCGGCGCCCTGTTCCGGGTGTCGACGCTGGACCTCGCCAACCTGCCGCGCACGCCGCAGGGCGCCGTGGATTTCGCCCAGGACTTCTTCGGCCGCGAGGCGTTCCTCACCGTCTCCGGGCAGCTCAACGTCGAGGCCTACTGCCTGGCGATGTCCAGGGTCTACACCTTCGGGCCGACCTTCCGCGCCGAGAACTCCAACACCAGCCGCCACCTCGCCGAGTTCTGGATGGTCGAGCCCGAGATCGCGTTCGCCGGCTTGAAAGAGGATGCGGACCTCGCGGAGGCTTTGCTGAAAAGTGTTTTCAAAAGGCTGCTCGAAGAACGCCACGAAGACATGGCCTTTTTCGACGAGCGCATCGAGAAGGGTTTGGTGGCGAAGCTGCAGGGCATCGTCGAGTCCGAGTTCGTGCGCATGGACTACGGAGAGGCGGTCGCGGTGCTCGAGCGGGCGAAGGAGAAGTTCGAGTTCCCGGTGAAGTGGGGCATGGACCTGCAGTCCGAGCACGAGCGCTACCTCACCGAGAAGCACGCGAAGAAGCCGGTCGTGGTGATGAACTACCCGAAGGCGATCAAGGCCTTCTACATGCGCTCGAACGACGACGGGCGCACCGTGGCGGCGATGGACGTGCTCGCGCCGGGCATCGGCGAAATCATCGGCGGCAGCCAGCGCGAGGAGCGCCTGGAGGTCCTCGACGCAAGGATGAATGAACTGAATATTGATAAGAACGCCTACGGCTGGTACCGCGACCTGCGCCGCTACGGCAGCGTGCCCCACGCCGGCTTCGGCCTGGGCTTCGAGCGCACCATCGCCTACGTCACCGGCCTCGCCAACGTGCGCGACGCCATTCCCTTTCCGAGGACCCCCGGCAACGCCCGCTACTGAATCAGGGACAGACCACGTTTTTCTTCTGGCGCACGGCGCCGGCGGCCACCAGGACGACCGGGGCATGCTGCAGCTCGCCCGCGTGCTGTCCCCGCTCGGCGAAGTGGTCCGCTTCAACTTCCCCTACCGGGACAAGGGCTCGGGGCGGCCGGACCCGATGCCGGTGCTCAAGGAAACGATCGCTGCGCTCGCGGCGCGTGCCCGGGACGGTCGCAAGCTGATCATCGGCGGCCGGTCCATGGGCGGGCGCGCGGCGTCGATGCTGGCGGCCGAGGGCTTCGCCTGCGACGGCCTGCTGCTCTTCGCCTATCCGCTGCACCCGGCCGGCCGGCCGGAGAAGCTGCGCGACGCGCATCTGTCGAAGACTCGCGTTCCGGTGCTGTGCTTCAACGGCACGCGCGACCCCCTGTGCACACGCGAGCTGATGGCGCGGGCGGTCGGCGGCCTGGCCAACTGGCGGATGCACTGGCTCGAGGGCGCCGACCATTCCTTCCGCGTGCTCAAGTCCTCGGGCAAGACCGAGGCGCAGGTCTATGCGGAAATCGGGCACGTGACCGCGAGCTGGCTGCCTAGTTGGCGGTGATCCCCCGCGCCTTGATGAGCTTCGAGAAGCGCTGCACTTCGGCGGCGAGGTACTTGCCCGCTTCCTCCGGCGTGGTGATGAAGGACTCGAAGGCCTGCGACTGGAACTTCTCCTTCACTTCCGGCGCGTTGAGGGCGTTCTTGAGCGCGGCGTTCAGCCGGTTCACGATCGCGGGCGGCGTCTTCGCGGGGGCGAGGAGGGCGAGCCATTGCGTGAACTGGAAGTCCTTCACGCCCGCCTCCTGCATGGTGGGGACGTCGGGCAGCAAGGGGGAGCGCCGCGTGTCGGTGACCGCGAGCGCGCGCAAGGTGCCGGCCTTCACGTGCGGCAGGGCGGCCGAAAGCGTGGGGAAGCTCATGTCCACCTGGCCGGCCAGCGTGTCGAGGAGCGCGGGGCCGCCGCCGCGGTAGGGCACGTGCAGGATGAACGTGCCGGTGGAATCCTTGAACATCTCGCCGCAGAAGTGGAACGTGGTGCCCACGCCCGCCGAGGCGTAGCTCAGCCGGCCGGGCTTCGAGCGCGCGAGCTTCACCAGGTCGTCGACGCTTTTCACCGGCACCTTGGCCGGCACCACGAGCACGTGCGGCGAGGTGGCCACCATGCCGATCGGCGCGAAGTCGCGGATCGGGTCCCAGGTGAGCTTCTCGAACAGGCTCTGGTTGGTCACCAGCGGAATCGTATTCAGCACGATGGTGTAGCCGTCGGGCGCGGCGCGCGCCGCGACGTCCATGCCGATGTTGCCGGAGGCGCCGCTGCGGTTCTCGATCACGATCCGCTGGCCGAGGTCCTTGCCGAGCGGCTCGGCGATGAGGCGCGCGGTGATGTCCACGCTGCCCCCCGGCGGGAAAGGCGCGATCAGGCGGATCGGCTGCGTGGGGTAGGTCTGCGCCGCGGCCAGGCCGGCGAACGCGAGGGCAAGCAGTGCGGTGAGGATGGTGCGCATGATCTTCTCCTATAGCCTTTCAACGAGGGCGTTTCCGAAAGCGCGCGTGCCCAGCGGCCCGCCGAGGTCGCGGGTACGCGTGGACGCGTCGCGCAGCATTTCCGCGATGACCCCTTCGAGAGCGGCCTGCGCTTCGCGGCAGTTCTTCCTGCCGTGCCTATCGCCGAGCCAGCCGAGCAGCATGGCGGCCGAGAGCAGCAGCGAGCACGGGTTGGCGAGGTCCTTGCCGGCGATGTCGGGCGCCGAGCCGTGCTGCGCCTGCGCCATGCAGTGCCGCTCGCCCGCGTTGAGCGAACCCGCCAGCCCCAGGCCGCCGGCCAGCTCGGCCGCTTCGTCGGAAAGGATGTCGCCGTACATGTTGGTGGTGACCACGACATCGAAGCGCGCCGCGTCGCGCACCAGCAGCGCCGCCATGGAATCCACGAGCTGCTCCTCGTAGGCGACGTCCTCGTGCTCCGCGGCCACGCTTCTCACTTCCTTCAGAAACAACCCCTCGGTCATCTTGAGGACATTGGCCTTGTGCACCGCCGTCACCTTGCGCCGCCGCGTGCGCGCCAGGCGGAAGGCGGCCTGCGCGATGCGGCGCGAGGCGTGCGCGCTGATCTTGCGCACCGAGAGCGCGAGCTCGGGGGTGGGCATGAACTCACCGTTTCCCTGGTGCATGTTGCGGTCGGCATAGAAACCCTCGGTGTTCTCCCGCACGATCACCAGGTCCATCGGCGTGCGGCCCCAGTGCGGCAGGCCGTCGAAGCAGCGGCTGGGACGGATGTTCGCATAGAGGTCGAGCGCGATGCGCAGGTCGCCGGAGGGATTCAGGCCGCCCTGCGCGCGCGGCGGGTAATCCAGGTGCGACACCGGCCCCAGCAGGAAGCCGTCGGCGGCGCGGCAGGCGGCGAGCACCGGCTCGGGCAGCGTGCTGCCGGTGCGCCGCAGGCTGGCGAAGCCCACCTCGTGGCGCTCCATGCGCACACCCAGGTGGAACTTCTTGTCGAGACGGTCCAGTACCTCGACCGCCACTGCGGTAATCTCCGGACCGATGCCGTCGCCCGGGAGCGCCAGGATGTTCATGGGGTTTCGATGATACTGCCCGCGCAGGCCGCCGACTGCCACATGCACGTCCTCGGCCCGTTCGACCGCTATCCGCTGGCAGCCGAGCGCGCCTACAACGTGCCCGAAGCGCTGCTGGAAGGCCACGAGCGCATGAAGCGCCGCGTCGGGCTGGAGCGCACCGTGCTCGTGCAGGCGAGCGGCCACGGCTTCGATAACCGCGCCATGCTCGCCGCGCTTGCCGAGCTGGGAGAGCGGGGTCGCGGCGTCGCCGTCCTTCCGCCCGCTTCTCATTCCGAAGAACTTCACAGGTTGCACAAGGCAGGAGTGCGCGGCCTGCGCCTCAATCTCGTGACGCTCGGCTCGCGCCACGGCGGCGATCGCGCGCAGGCGGTGCGCGACTACGAGCGGCTGCTCGAGCCGCTGGGCTGGCACCTGCAGGTGTTCGCCGACCCAGCGACGCTCCAGTCCCTGGAGACGACGCTGCGGCGCTGCCGCGTCAACGTGGTGATCGATCACATGGGGCTGCCCGACGCCGCCGCGGGGATCGAGCAGCCCGGCTTCCAGGCGCTGCTGCGCCTCATGAAGGAGGAGCACGTCTGGGCGAAGCTCGCCGGCGCCGACCGCATCACGCGCCGCACCGGGCGCCTGCGCGACGCCATCCCTTTCATGCGCGAGCTCGTCGAGGTGGCGCCCGAGCGCCTGGTGTGGGGCTCGGACTGGCCGCACATCGGCTTTCACGCCGGGCAGCTGGTCAGCGGCGAGGCGGTGCTGCCCTTCCGGGACGTGGACGCCGGGGCTTTGCTCGAGGTGCTGCTGGAAGCCGTGCCCGACGCGTCGGCGATCCTTGCCGCCAACCCTGCGAGGCTCTACTTCTACTTGTAGAACACGTGCCGGCCGATGCGGGCGACGCGCTGCTTGTGCTTCGCCCAGTCGGGCTTGATGTAGGTGGCGTGGAAATGCAGCGCGCCCTGCAGCGTGGGGATCGACTTGCCGTAGTACACCGTCTCGGCGACGCGCCAGGCGCGCTGCCAATCGTCGCCGCTCGGCTCCGGCAGCGAGTCGAACTCGGTCCAGGAAAAGGCGCCGACGTAGCGCTTGCGCAGCGGGTCCCAGTTCTTCTGGTACACCACCTCGCAGATGGTGCGCGGGTACAGGCGCGAAGCCTGGCGGTTGAGCGTCACCTCGGCCACGGCGAACTGGCCGGCGAGCGGCTCGCCGCGCGCTTCGAAAAACACGTTGCGGGCCAGACAGTCGAGGTTCTTGCGGTGCGCCTCGATCGCGCGCTCGCGCTGCTCGTCCTGGCGCGCCTTCACCGCGCTCACCAGGAAGCCGAACAGGCCGAGCAGCGCGGCGATGGCGAGCCCGATCGCCCAGGCGGTCTTGTCCGTCCGGTACCACCAGATGCGCAGGTCGCGCCGCCGCTCGCTGATGAATCGCATGCCGCATGGTTTTCGCGCCGCGCTGCCCGGTCAAGGTCATAATGCCGGGCCTGTTTGCAAGGGAGTGAAAGGGCCATGAACGCACCGCGCGCGGACACGCACAGCAAGCTGATCGGCTACCTGCTGTGGATCTTCGGCTTCACCGGCTCGCACCGCTTCTACTTCGGCCGGCCGGTCACCGGCACGCTCTGGTTCTTCACTCTCGGCCTGCTCGGCATCGGCTGGCTGATCGACGTCTTCCTGATCCCGTGGATGGAGCGCACCGCCGAACGGCGCTTCGCGCCGGGCGCCATCAGCTACAACGTGAGCTGGATCCTGCTCACCTTCCTCGGCATCTTCGGCATCCACCGCTTCTACATGGGCAAGTGGCTCACCGGCATCCTCTACCTCCTGACCGGCGGCCTGCTGCTTCTCGGCGTGCTCTACGACTTCTGGACGCTCAACTCGCAGGTCAGCGAACAAAACCGCGCATGAAGATCGCTGTCATCCACGACTACGCCGACGTGTTCCGCAAGACCGCTGCCGCGGCGCGGCTGGAGGGGCACGAGGTGCGCGTCGACACCGGCGCCCGGACCGACCTCGAGCGGCTCGCCGACGTCGAAGCGCTGGTCCTGACCCAGCAGCGGGTGCGGGTCACGCGCGAGCTCCTCGCCCGGCTGCCGCGCCTGAAGTTCATCAGCCAGACCGGCCGCAACCTCTACCACCTCGACCTGGCGGCCTGCGCCGAGCGCGGCATCGTGATCTCCGCCGGCGCGCCGCCCGCGCGCGGTCCGTACTCGCGCACCGCCGAGCTCGCCTGGGGGCTGATCATCGCGGCGCTGCGCCACCTGCCCTACGAGGTCGAGCGGCTCAAGGCCGGCCACTGGCAGTCCACCGCGGGCAAGGGGCTCGCCGGCAGGACGCTCGGCATCTACGCCTTCGGCCACATCGGCGCCGCGGTGGCCCGGGTGGGCCGGGCGTTCGGCATGAGCGTGGTGTGCTGGGGCCGCGAAGGCTCCACCACGCGCGCCCGGGCCGAGGGCTTCGCGGTGGCGTCGGGGCGCGAGGCGTTCTTCGAAGGCGCCGACGTCCTGAGCCTGCACTTGCCGGCCAACGAGCAGACCCGCGGCATCGTCACGGCGGCGGACCTGGCGCGCATGAAGCCCGAGGCGCTGCTCGTGAACACCAGCCGGGCCTCGATCATCGCCGAGGGCGCGCTGGTCGCGGCGCTGCGCCGCGGCCGCCCGGGATTCGCCGCGGTGGATGTCTACGAGGAGGAGCCGGTGGTGGGCGCGGACCACCCGCTGCTCGGAATGGCGAACGCGCTGTGCACGCCGCACCTCGGCTACGCCGAGCGCGAGACCTTCGAAGGCCTGTACGCCGTGGCGGTCGACCAGCTGCTCGCCTATGCCGCCGGAGAGCCGATCAACGTGGTCTGATTCGTCAGAATTTGTAGGGTTGTGGCCCAGGGACACCGCCGGGCGGCCTCGGTGGTCGAGAATGGCGCATGCAGGATTCCTCGAAGTCGACCGCGCGCGCGCTCGGCGCGGTCGACGACGCCGCCGAGCTGCTCGGATTGGCCGAGCGCGCTGTGGATCGCGCGCGCAGGGAATGCTCCGGCGAGGCCCTCGGCGTAGCCGAGCGGCTCGGGCAGCAGATCCAGTTCCTGCGCAAGGTCAACGAACTGCTGCGCCACGAGATCATGCGCCCCGAGAGTGAAAGCAGGGCGTTGGGCTCGCCGGAGCCCGCAAGCATCGACGACCGCTCGACGGCCTAGCTCACGCGGCTTTGTTCCAGGCGTCGAGGATCTCGGCGCCGGTCGCCGGCCAGATGCCGGGGCGGCTCATGATGCGCGAGAGCACCGTTTCCAGCGTGCCGATGCGGTAGGGGTGGCCGATCACCCACGAGTGCAGCGGCAGCACCATGATGCGCCCGCCCCGTGTCGTCGCCTCCTCCCACAGCACCTCGAAGTGGTCGAGCCACTGGTCGCGCAGCTCGTCCTCGTCGTGGTGCATGCCGATGAGCACGGTGGCGTCCTCGATGTCGTTGGAGTGGGGCATGGCGTGCATCGTGCGGCCGCCGGCCCGGATGGGGTAGGGCATGTCGTCGTTTACCCAGTCGCACACGTAGTCGATGCCTGCTTTCGCGAGCAGGTCGAGCGTCTGGTGCGACTCCGACTTGGCGGGCGAGAGCCAGCCTCGCACGTTCCCGAATTTCCCCAAAGTCTGAAGACTCCGCGAGATGGCGGAGGCTTCGTCCGGCATGCCCTCGTAGTGCAGGCGGTCCATGTCCAGGCCGTGGCCGACGAGCTCCCATCCCCTGGCAGCGATTTCCTGCACGAGCGAGGGATAGCGCGCCGCCACCGCGGCGTTTACCGGCGCGCTCGCGCGAATGCCGTGCTTTTCCAGCGCTCTCATGATGCGGTAGATGCCGACCCGGTTGCCGTAGTCGCGCAGCGTGTAGTGGCGCAGGTCCGGGTAGGCCGTCTGCAGCGAGCCGAGCGGCTTGAAGGGCTTGCCCTGCTGGTCCAGGGGAAACCACTGCAGGGATACGGTGACCCACAGCGCGATGCGCGCGCCGCCGGGCCAGGCGATCTTCTTCCTCGTGTGGAGCATGGACCAGTCGTACCGGTCATGGTCCATCCCGTAGCGCCGCTTCGGGTACTTGAGATAGTCGTCAGAAATCATGGATCGGCACCGAAGCCCGGGCGAACGCGTCGTAGTAGTGGTCGTTGAAGTGCTTCGCGATCTCCCGTCCGGTGGCGAGCCAGACCCGGTCGTGGCGGGTGATGTAGGCGAGCGCCTCCTCGAAGGCCTTGATGCGGTAGGGCTGGCCGATGAGGTAGGGATGCAGCGGTACGCACATCACCGTGCCGGACTCGGCGCCCTCGGCGTAGAGCCGGTCGAACTGCCGCCGGATGATGTCGGCATAGTGGCGCGGCGTCACCCAGCCCACGTTGAAGGCGATGGCGTCGTTCATCTCCAGCGAGTAGGGGAGGCTGGCGAGGCGGCCCTTTCGCACCTTCACCGGCCCGGGCTGGTCGTCGTGGAACAGGTCGCACACGTAGCTGAGCCCCATCTCGGCAACCAGATGCAGCGTGTTCTCGGTGTAGGAGAGCGCCGGCGCGAGCCAGCCGTCCAGCCGCTGCCCGGTGTGCTTCCCGATGGTGTCGATCGAGTCCTGGATGAGCGCGCGCTCCTGCGCCTCGCTCATGTTGAACGTGTAGCGCGTGTTGTAGGTGCCGTGCGAGTAGAACTCCCAGCCGCGCTCGACGCACGCCTGGATGATCTCCGGATGGTGCTCGCACAGGGCGACGTTGAGCGACACGCTGCCGCGCATGCCGCAGCGGTCCATCGCTTCCATCATGCGCCAGAAGCCGGCGCGGTTGCCGTAGTCGCGATAGGAGTAGCCCAGCACGTCGGGCACCGGCCGCGGCCACGGGGTGCGCGTCGGGTTCTTCGGCGGCTCGAACTCGTAGAACTCGATGTTGGGCGCCACCCAGAACGCCACGCGCGCGCCGTTCGGCCACTCGATCTTCGGCCGCTTGTGGTAGGCCAGGTAATCGTAGTAGCCGGGGTCCCGCTTCATTTTTTCAGATGGGCCAGGACTTCGGCCACGGAAAGGACGTCGCCATACTTCAAGGCGATGTCGTAGAGGTTGGCGAAATGCGGGCTCTCGTGCTTGTCGGCCACGCATTCCTCGGGAACGATGGTGCGGTAGCTGCGCGACAGACTGTCCACCACCGTGGCGCGCACGCAGCCCGAGGTCGAGCCACCGGTGACCACCACGGTGTCCACGCCGTGGAAGGTGAACACCGACTGCAGGTTGGTCTCGTGGAACGCGGAGGCCATGCGCTTGTTGACGATGATGTCGCGCTTCCTGTCGATGTCCAGCCGGTCGTCGAACTCGGCGCGGCGCGAGCCCACCTTGATGTTCTGCAGCGAGTCCGGCGTGTCGGTGCGCGTGCCCCACACGCCGCAGTCCTCGCCCGAGTCCATGTAGGCGACGTAGGTCCATACCACCGGCAGGCCCTTGGCGCGGAACGCGGCGGCGAGCTGGTTCACGTACGCCATCTGCTTCGGGTCGGTCTCGTAGGCGGTGACGAACTCGCCCACCGCGGTGTAGGCCTTCTGCAGGTCGACGTTGATGAGCGCGGGCCTCTTGCCGAAGCCGAATCGCTTGCGGGTGGGTCTTGCCTTGATCTCTTCGTAGAGTTGGCGGGCGGTCTTGTCAGACGTTTCCATGGAATAACCAGTCGAATCGTTGGCGGTACTTCGCTTCGAAGGCCGCGATGGCGGCCTCGTGCTGCAGGGTGATGCCGATGTCGTCCAGGCCCTCGAGCAGGCACTTCTTGCGGAAGGCGTCGATCTCGAACCCGTACGCGGCGCCTTCGGGACCGGTGACGGTCTGCGCCGGGAGATCGATTTTCATCTTCGCTCCGGGGCGCGCATGCAACTGCCTTCTGAGCGAATTGCATGCATCGGGGGAAAGGGCGACGGGCAGCACGCCGGTCTTCAATGAATTGAAGTAGAAAATGTCGCCGAAGTCGGCGGCGATGACGCAGCGGATGCCGTAGTCGGACAGCGCCCAGGGCGCCTGCTCGCGGCTCGAGCCGCCGCCGAAGTTGCGGTCGGCGACCAGGATCTTCGCCTCGCGGTAAGGCGCCTGGTTGAGCACGAACTGCGGGTCGTCCATCCAGTCGCGGAACAGGAACTGGCCGTAGCCTTCCTTGCGCGGCCGGCGCAGGAAGCGCGCCGGCAGGATCTGGTCGGTGTCGACCTTCGACTTGTCCAGCGGCGCGGCGACGCCCTCGAGCACCACGAAAGGCTGCATCAGAGCTTCCTCACGTCGGTGATGCGGCCGGTGAGGGCGGCGGCGGCGGCCATCGCCGGGCTGAGCAGGTGCGTGCGGCTGCCCTTGCCCTGGCGGCCGGCGAAATTGCGGTTCGACGTGGAAGCGCAGCGCTTGCCCGCCGGCACGAGGTCGCCGTTCATGCCGACGCACATGGAGCAGCCCGACTCGCGCCACTCGAACCCGGCGTCGCGGAAGATGCGGTCCAGGCCTTCCTTCTCGGCGGCGAGCTTCACCTGCGTGGAGCCCGGCGAGACGAGCACCGGCACCTTCGCCCTTCCGCGCTTCGCCACCTCGGCCGCGGCGCGCAGGTCCTCGAGGCGCGCGTTGGTGCACGAGCCGATGAACACCTGGTCGACCGCGATGTCGGTGAGCGCCATGCCGGGCGCCAGGCCCATGTACTCCAGGGTTCTTTGAAGATATGAACGACGTTCGGGGTCGGTTTCCGATTGAGGGTCGGGTACCTTCCCGGTGACAGGCGAAGCGTCTTCCGGACTGTTGCCCCAGGTGACCATGGGCGAAAGCAGCGTCGCGTCGAGGCTGACCTCGGCATCGAACCTGGCGTCCGGGTCGGAGGGCAGCGTCTTCCAGTACGCGAGCGCCCTGTCCCAGGCGGCACCCTTGGGCGCGTAGGGGCGCCCCTTAAGGTACGCGTACGTCGTCTCGTCAGGGGCCACCATGCCGGCGCGCGCGCCGGCCTCGATCGACATGTTGCACACCGTGAGGCGCTCCTCGATCGACATGGCGCGGATGGCCGAGCCGGCGTACTCGATGACATGGCCCGCCGCGCCGTTGGCGCCGACCTTGGCGATGATCGCCAGGATCACGTCCTTGGCGGTGACACCGAAGGGAAGCTCGCCGTCGACGGCGATGCGCATGGTCTTCGAGCGCCCCTGCCAGGTGGTCTGCGTGGCGAGCACATGCGTGATCTCGCTCGCGCCGGCGCCGAAGGCGAGCGCGCCGAGCGCGCCGTGGGTCGAGGTGTGCGAGTCGCCGCACACCAGCACGATCCCAGGCTGAGTGATGCCCTGCTCGGGCCCCACCACGTGCACGATGCCCTGGCGCGCGTCGTCCAGCGCGAAGTGCACGATGCCGAATTTCTTCGTATTGCGGTCGAGCAGCTGCACTACGCGCTTTTGCTCCGGGTCTGCTATCGCTTCCATGACGTGGCTGCGGGTCGACACGCCGTGGTCCGGCGTGGCGAAGATCTGGTCGGGGCGGCGCACCTTCAGGCCGCGATCCTGCAGGAACTCGAAGGCGTGCACCGAGCCGTCGTGCACCAGGTGGCGTGCGACGTGCAGCAGGGTCTGCCCATCGTGCCCCTCGGTAATGGTATGCGCTTCCCAGATCTTCTCGTAGAGCGTCTTGCCCATGCGGCTTCAGTAGCTGGCGCGTGTCTTCTCGTCCACGCCGTACTTCGCTTCGGCCTCCTGTACCTCGCGCATGCCGACCAGGTCGAAGAACTCCTGGAAGCTGGCGATGCTCTTCGCCACCTCGGCGATCGAGCCGGTGCGCTTGAGCTCCCCCAGCGTCCTGTTGATCGCGGTGATGGCGGAGAGCAGGGCGAAGTTGGGGTAGATCACCAGCTTGAAGCCGAGCTTGCCGATCTCCTCGATCGGCAGGAACGGCGTCTTGCCGCTGGAGGCCATGTTGTAGAGCGTGGGCTTGCCGAACGCCTTCGGGATGGCCGCGAGGTGCTCCATTTTCGAAGGCGCCTCGAGGAAGATGACGTCGGCGCCGGCCTCCTCGTAGCGCTTGCAGCGCTCGATCGCGCGCTCGAAGCCTTCGACCGCGAGTGCGTCGGTGCGCGCGATGAGCACGAAGTCGCGGTCGAGCCGCGCATCCAGTCCGGCGCGGATCTTGGCGGTCATCTCCTCGACCGGGATCACCGCCTTGCCGGCCAGGTGGCCGCAGCGCTTGGGCCAGACCTGGTCCTCGATATGGATGGCGGCGGCGCCGGCGCGCTCGTAGGCGCGCACCGTGCGCTGCACGTTGACCGGCCCGCCGTAGCCGGTATCCGCGTCGGCCACCAGCGGCAGCTGCGACGCCTCGGCGATGCGCTGCGCGTTGTCCACCATCTCGCTCATGGTGAGCAGGCCCACGTCGGGCATGCCCAGGCGCACGGCGGTGGTGCCGGCGCCGGTCATGTAGATCGCCTCGAAGCCGTGCTTGGCGATGAGGCGCGCGGTGAGCGCGTCGGCCGCGCCGGGGGCCATGAGGGGCTCCGGGCGCGCGAGCAGCTCGCGCAATCTTCGGGTCATGGTCATGCGATCCAAGATACCACCCCGTCAGCCGTCGAGGTAAGGCGCGTCGCCTTTCACCGTGGTGCGGTGCATGTGGCGGCGCATGTGCTCCGGATACTCGGTGGCGTGGTGCATGACGCGGCGGTTGTCCCAGAACACCAGGTCGTGCAGCCGCCACTGGTGGCGGTAGACGTACTTCTCCTGCGTGACCCAGCTCTCGACCCAGTCGAGCAGCGCCTGCGAATCCGCCTCGGGCAGGCCTTTCACGCGCACCGCGAAGCCGCCGGCGTAAATGGCCGGCGCGCCGGTCTGCGGATGGGTGCGCAGCATGGGGTGCTCCACCGGCGGGTTGCGCTCCTGTTCCTCCCGGGTCTGCGCCGGCCGCACGCCGTATTTCGAGGTCTCGCGCGCCCAGCGGCTGGCGAAGTGGTGCACCGCCTCGAGCCCGGCGAGCTTGCGGCGCATGTCGGGCGGCAGGTCGGCGCAGGCTGCGGTCATGTCGCAGAACATCGTATCGCCGCCCGCCTCGGGAATGGCGCGCGCGTAGAGCAGCGAGCCGAGCGCCGGCTCCTTCATGTACGACATGTCGGTGTGCCAGTAGCGGCCGGCGTCGGCGATGCCCACCGGGCGGCCGTCGGGGTGCCGGTCGTTCGACACGAGCAGGATCTGCGGCGCGCCCTCGAGGTTGAACTGGCCCATGGGGTGCACCTGCAGCGCGCCGAAGCGCGCCGAGAAGGCGATGTGCTGCTGCGGGCTGAGGCGCTGGTCGCGGAACACCAGCACGCCGTGCTCGAGGTGCGCCTGCTTCACGCGCGCGAAGCTCGCGTCGCTCATCGGCTGCGCGAGGTCCAGGCCAACCACCTCGGCGAAGAACGTGCGGCCCAGGCGCCGCACCTCAAATGTCTGGTCCATAATACAAAGGATATCGCAAGGGAGACCGACGATGGTCGTCGACTGCCGCCTCTACACGCTCAGGGTCGGCGCGGTGCAGGCGTTCCTCGAGCTGTTCGAGAAGGAAGGCCTGGAGCCGCAGCAGCGCATCCTGGGCAACTTCATGGGCCTGTACCGCACCGAGATCGGCCCCAACATCAACCAGATCATGATGCTGTTCGGCTACGCCGACGCCGGCGAGCGCGAGCGCCGGCGCGCGGCGCTGTACCGGGACCCGGCGTTCGCCGCCTACCTGAAGAAGGCGCGCGAGCTGATCGCCGCGCAGGAAGTGCGGCTCCTAATCCCGGCCGCCTGCAATCCGCGCATCGACGGCGTGGACCTTTGAAGTTCGAGACCACCGTGCGCGTGGTGGTCATCGGCGCCGGCGCCTGCGGCCTCACCGCGGCGCTGGCGGCCAGGGAGCGCGGCGCCGAGGTGCTGGTGCTGGAGCGCGATGCGCGGCCCTCCGGCAGCACCGCGCTTTCCACCGGCCTCATTCCCGCGGCCGGCACGAAGTTCCAGCGGGCGCTGGGCATCGAGGACTCGGCCGAGCTGCTCGCCGAAGACATCTGGCGCAAGGCCAAGGGCCAGACCGACCGCCGCATGGTCGAGACCGTGGCGCGGGCCTCGGCTCCGACGGTGGAGTGGCTGGCCGAGCGCCACGGCGTGCAGTTCAGGCTGGTGGAAGGCTACCTCTACCCCGGGCACTCGGTGCTGCGCATGCACGGCACGCCGCATCGCTCGGGAGAAGAGCTGGAAGGCGCGCTGCTCGCCTCCGCGCAGGCGAATGGCATAGATATTCTTACCAGCGCGCTGGCGACCGATGTGCTGCATGAAAGCCAGAAAATTCTGGGCGTGCGCTTTCGCCGGCCCGACGGCAGCCTGGAGAGCGTGGGCTGCGGCGCGCTGGTGCTCGCCTGCTGCGGCTTCGGCGGCAATCCCGAGATGGTGCGCCGCTATATCCCGGAGATGGCGGATGCGGAATTCTCCGGGCACGTCGGCAACAAGGGCGACGCCGTGCGCTGGGGCCTCGAGCTCGGTGCGGCGCTCGCCGACCTGGGCAGCTACCAGGGTCACGGCGCGGTGGCGGTGCCCTACGGCAATCCGGTGAACTGGGCGCTGCTCACCAACGGCGGCTACCAGGTCAACGTGCGCGGCGAGCGCTTCTCCAACGAGGTGCGCGGCTATTCCGAGCAGGCGGTCGAGGTGATCGCGCAGCCCGAGCGCACGGCCTGGAATGTCTACGACGTGGCGCGAGAGCGCCCGGTGCTCGGCTTCAAGGACTACGAGGAGATCCGCGGCCTGGGCGGCATCCGCAAGGCGGAAACCTTGCGGGAGCTGGCCGCGATGATGTCCCTATCCGCGGAATCTCTCGAAAAGACGAATCGGGAAGTGGACGCGTTGCGTTCTTCCGGCAAGACCGATCCCTGGGGCCGAAGCTTCAAAGGCACGCAGCCGCTCGCGCCGCCGTTCTGCGCGGTGAAGGTGACGGGCACGCTGTTCCACACGCAGGGCGGGCTGGTCATCGACCCCTCGGCGCGCGTGCTGCGCCCGGACGGCTCGGGATTGCCGAATCTTTTCGCTGGCGGCGGCGCGGCGCGCGGCCTCTCCGGCCCGGCGAACTGGGGTTACTTTTCGGGCGGCGGCTTGTTGACCGCCACGACGCTCGGGCGCATCGCCGGCGAAAGCGCCGCGGCCGCATCCAGCATGGCATGAAGCATCGGCAGCTTGGGCACCTGCGGCTTCGGGTAGCAGACGCGGCTGTGCGTGAGCTTGAGCGCGAGCAGCGACTCCACCAGCTTGTAGGTGAGCGGTCCTGGGTTGATGAGCGGCACCGGCAGGCGCTCGGCGAGCCACGCGGCTGCCTGGTGCATGGTGGTGGAGCCCAGGCAGATCACGTCGGCGCCGTCCTCCTCCACGCAGCGCAGGCAGACCTCCAGCATCTTCGGGAAGGCGGATTCCTGCTTGCCGTCGAGCAGGGCGTCGAAGTCGGGCGGGATGTCGAAGGAGCGCACCGAGGCGCAGTGCTGCACGAGGCCGTACTCGGCGATCGCCTTCTTGTAGCGCACGAGGGCCGGCGGCCATTGCGCCAACACCGAAAACTTCGATCCCAGGGCGAGCGCGAAGAGCATCGAGGCGCGCCCCGGCGACACCACCGGGATGTCCAGCACCGAGCGCAGCGCCGCCATGCCCGAGTCGCTCATGGTGTCGATACACACCGCGTCGAAGCCCTCGGCCTGGGCCTCGGCGCCCGCCTCGAAGATGGCGAGGTCCATGAGCGTCCAGTCGTGCGGGCTCATGAACGAAGTCGGCCCGGCCTTCACCGGGCGGAAGTGGAACTCGCTCGAGGGGTCGAGCTGCACCGCCTTGAGCTGTCCCTGGCGGCGCGCGACGCCGTCGGCGTCCAGGGCGAACGGCACGATCACGAGAATTTTCGCCATTAGCTTTTCAGTCCGTCGAAGAAGGCATCAATCACGTCGAGGCGGGGCGCGAGCGGCTTGGGGAAAGCCTTGCGGCTGTGCTTCAGCCCGAGCGCCAGCGCCGCCTCGGCGAGCTTGTAGGTGAGCGGCCCCGGGTTGATCACCGGCACCGGCAGCCGCGCGGCGAGGTAGCCGTGCGCCTGGTGCATGGTGGTGGAGCCGAGCAGGATTACTTCGGCGCCGTCCTGCTCGATGCAGGTGCGCGCGGCGTCGAGCAGGCGAGGGAAGACATCCTCCTCCTTGCCGGCGAGGAGCGACTGGTTGTCGGGCTGCACCCCGATCGAGCGGATGGACGCGCAGCGCCGGCCGAGATCCAGCTCGGCCAGCGTCTTGCGGTAAAGATGCCGCCAGCGCTCCCACATGATGAGGATGGAAAAGCGCTCGCCCAGCATGAGCGCGGCGAGCATCGAGGCGCGCCCCGGACCGATCACCGGGATGTCGAGCACCGAGCGCGCCGCGGCGAGGCCCGAGTCGCTCATGGTGTCGATGCACACCGCGTCGTAGTCTTCGTCCTGCGCGCGCTTGCACGCGTCGAGGATCGAGACGTCGGCCAGCACCGAGTCGTGCTCGCTCGTATAGTTGGCCGGCGCCGCCCGCACCGGCCGGAAGTGGAACTCGATCCCGGGCCCGAGCTGCACCGCGCCGAGCTGCGCCTCCCGCGCGCGGCGGTTTTCTTCGCTCATCGGAAACGGCACCACCACCAGGACTCTGGCCATGGTTAGACGGCGCAGTAGCCGCCGTCCATCAAGAGGTCGGCGCCGGTGACGAACGACGCCGCGTCGCTTACCAGGAACAGCGCCGCCGCGGCGGCTTCCTCCGCGGTGCCGATGCGTCCCAGCGGATGCCGCGGCACGAACTCCCGGTTCACGGCCTCGGGGCTGCCGAGGCGGGTGGTGAGGCGGCGGGTCATCATGGCGCCCGGCGAGAGGCTCACCGCGCGCACGCCGTCGGCTGCATGGTCGACCGCGATCGAGCGCGTGAGCGAATGCAGGGCGGCCTTGCTCGCGCTGTAGGGCGCGTTGCCCGGCGTGGTGACGTGGCCGAGCTGCGAGGCGATGTTGAGCACCACGCCGCCGCCGGCGGCCTTCATGTGCGGGATGGCCCACTTCGCCATCAGGAAGGCGCCGGTCAGGTTCACGTCGAGGTGGCGCTGCCATTCCTCGAGCGGCAGCTCGGCCACGGGCCGCTTGGGCGTATCGGCCGCCGCGTTGTTGACGAGGATGTGCAGCGCGCCGAGCTCCTGCACAACGCGCGCCACGGCGGCGCGCGTCTGCGCGGCGTCGGTGAGGTTGCACTCGACGCCGAAAAACCCCGCCGGCAGCGGCACGCCCGGCCGATCGAGCAGCGCCACCCGGGCGCCCGCCGCCTGGAACCGGCGCGCGATTGCCTGTCCGACGTCACTCGCGCCGCCGGTAACGAGCGCTGCCCTGCCCGCGAGCTCGCTCAGGCGACGTCCTGGATCTGCTTGAAGGTGCCGGGCCCGAGGATCTCGTTGGCCAGGCGCTCGGCCACCGGGTGGGTCATCCTGCGCTGCTGCGCGAGGTCGAGCGCGACCACCGTGCCCTTGCCGTTGATCTCCTCCCACTTCTTGAAGTCGGCCGCGAGGCGCTGCTTGATCACCGGGTACCATTTCTTCGCCTCGAGCTCGAAGAACAGCTCCTGCATCATCTTGCGCTGCTCGGGCTTGAAGCGGTTCCAGGCGCGCTGCGAGATCACCACCTTGTCGAAGCCCAGGCCGAACTCGTTGCTCACCCAGTACTTGACCACCTCGAAGTACTTCATGGTCATGATGAGGGTGTTGAGGTTCACCTGGCCGTCGACCACGCCCTGCTGCAGGGCGGTGTAGACCTCGTTGAAGGCCATCGGCACGGCGTTGGCGCCCACCGCCTTGATGCTCTCGATGATGCCCTCGAGCGGCCCGCCGCGGATCTTCTTGTTGCGCAGGTCGGCCCAGGCGGCCACCGGGGCCTTGGTCTGGATGCCGAAGGAGCCGGCGCGCCCCAGGCCCAGGAGGTGCACCTTGTACTTGGCCTCGAGCGCCTTGGACAGCTTCGGGCGCAACGGCCCGTTCACCACGCGCGCCGCGTGCTCGTAGTCGCGGAACAGGTCCGCGGCGAAGAACAGGTCGAACTCGCGCATGCCGGTGTAGGCGCCGTGATAGCCGTCGAGCGTGCCCAGCGCCACGCCGTTCAGCAGCGTCTGCTCGCCGCCCAGCGTGCCCCAGAAGGTCTCGCACACGATCTCGCCGTTGGTGCGCTTGCGCACCTCGTCCCAGAATTCCTGCATCACGATGTTGGCGAGGTAGCCGGCGTTGCTGGCGTTGGAATAGCGCAGCTTCACCTGCGCGCGCGCCGGCTTCGACAGCCCGACCTGGGAAACGATGGCTGCCGCCCCGATAGCTTTCAGTGCCTGTCTGCGTTTCATGCGAGCTCCCTTATTTCGCCGGGTAGAAGAGTTGCGGAAGGAACAGCGTCAGCTGCGGAATGTACGTGATGAGCGCGAGGACCACCAGCAGGGCCCCCATGTAGGGCACGGAAGCGCGGAAGATGCGCATCACGTCCTCGCCGGTGATCGCCGACAGCACCATCAGGTTCAGGCCGATCGGCGGGGTGATCATGCCGATCATCAGGTTCAGGGTCATGACCACCCCGAGCTGCACCTCGCTCACGCCCATGGCGGAAAGCAGCGGGAAAAGGATCGGCGCCAGGATGAACATCACCGGCACCAGCTCCATGAACATGCCGAGCACGATCATGAGCAGGTTGGCCAGGAGCAGGACCACGTAGACGCTGCTCGAGATGCCCAGCATCCAGCCCGACAGGATTTCGCCCAGCCGCTCCTGCACCGCGAGCCAGGCGAAGATCTGCGACGCGGCGACCGTGAGCATCACCAGCGCGGAGCCCACCGCCGCGGTGCCGGCGGCCCGCATCAGCGCGGCGAGCGAGGTGTTCCGGTACACCGCCAGGCCCAGGAACAGCGTATAGCCGACCGCGATGGCGGCCGACTCGGTCGGCGTGGCGATGCCGGCGACGATGCTGCCCACGATCACCGCCGGCGCGATGAGGGCGAGCAGGCCGTCGCCCAGAGCGCCGCGAAACTCGCGCGGCGTGGCGCGCTCCTCGCGCGGGTAGTTGCGCTTCTTGCAGAGCCACCAGGTGACCACGAACATGAAGATCGACATCATCAGGCCGGGCACGATGCCGGCGAGGAACAGCTGCCCCACCGACACGTTCACGATCGAGGCGAGCAGCAGGAACACGATGGAAGGCGGGATGATGGGCCCCACGGTCGAGGCGCAGGCGATCACCGCACAGGCGAAGTCGCCGGGAAAGCGCCGGCGCTTCATCTCCGGCACCAGCACCGTGCCGGTGGCGGCGGCGTCGGCCACCGACGAGCCCGAGATGCCGGACATGAGGAAATTCGCCACCACGCCGACGTTGGCGAGGCCGCCGTGCATGTGGCCGACGATCACCGCCGCCACGCGCACCAGCCGCTGCGTCACGCCGCACACGTTCATGAGCTCGCCGGCGAAGATGAAAAGCGGCACCGACACCAGCACGAAGCTGTCCAGGCCGACGGTCATCTGCTGGGCGAAGAGCGCGAAGTGGGTCGGATTGTCGGTGAGCTGGGAGAGCGCGATGTAGGCGAAGCAGGCGAGCGCGATGGCCCAGGCGATCTCCATGCCGAGCAGCGTGAACAGCAGCAGCACCAGCAGCATCGCCGCGAGCATCATGCCGGGCTCGCCCCCTTGTAGTCGAGCCAGCTGCGGACCACCAGGCGCAGCTGGTACAGGCCGATCAGCACGCAGCCGATCGACAGCGGCCAGTAGCGCACGGCGTCGGACCACTGGGTAGCGAGCATGCGGCTCCCCCGGTTGAGCTCGATCACCGGGATGTTGTGCCAGAAGAGAAAGGCCAGCATGACGAAGATCGAGCCGTGCATGAGCATCTCCAGCCACAGCCGCGCGAGCGGCGGGAAGCGATGGAGGAAGACGGTGATGCGCAGGCTCTGGCCGCGGCGCACCGCCACGGCGATGGCGATGTAGGTCATCCAGAGGAATATGACGCGCGGCACCTCCTCGGACCAGCTCGGCGGCGCGTTGAAGAAGTAACGCGCCGCGACCGCCCACAGCACCGCCGCGGTGAGCGCCAGCATGAGCAGCCCCGAGAGCCAGTAGAGCGCGAGCTCCAGGGCGCGGTCGAGTCGCTTCACGCGCGGCGCCGCGGGAAGGAGGTCATGTATCATGAATAGTACATCCCAGCCCCGATGATCAAGGCCCCGCTGCCGCTTCCGCGCTACCACCAGATCTACCTGGTACTGCGCGAGCGCCTCGCCTCGGGAGAGCTGCCGCCCGGTTCTCCGCTGCCCGGCGAGCTCGAGCTGGCGCGCGCCTACGGCGTGTCGCGCGTCACGATCCGCGCGGCGCTTGGCCGGCTCGCCAAGGAGCGGATGGTGCAGCGCCAGCGAGGGCGCGGCACGTTCGCGCGGCGCGGCACCTCGCCCCGGGCGCATCGCCTGTCGGGCTTCTTCGAGAACCTGTTGATGCACGGCCTGCGGACCGCGGTGCGCATCCTCGAGCTGGCCGAGATGGCCGCGCCGGCCGAGGTGGCGCTGGCGCTCGGGCTTGCCGAAGGCGCACGCGTGCAGAAGGCGATCCGAGTGCGCAGCTACCGCGGCGGCCCGGTCTCGCTCATCACCACCTACGTGCCGGCCGACGTGGCCCGCGCCTTCGGCCGGCGCGAGCTCGCCACCAGGCCCATGCTGCAGCTGCTCGAGGAGGCCGGCGTCAAGGTGAGCGAGGGCGAGCAGGCCATCAGCGCGGAGCTTGCCGACCACCGCGCCGCCGAGGCGCTCGGGGTGGGCGTCGGCAGCCCGCTGCTTTCGGTGCGGCGCATCGTCTATGGCCCGAAGCGCCGCCCGGTGCAGTACCTGCTGGGGCTGTACCGGCCCGACCGCTACGAGTACCGCATGCACCTGTCGCGCAGCGGCGCCACGCCGCGCATCTGGGTGCCTTCATGACTTCCCCCGTCCAGGAGATCCGCATGTTCCGCTCGCTGATTCGCACAGCTCTAACGGCAGTCCTGCTCGCCGCGGCCTTCGGCGCCGCCGCGCAGCAGAGCGTCACCATCGGCATTGTCACCGCGATGAGCGGGCCGCTCGCCGCGCCCGGCAAATTCCAGCTGAACGGCTTTCGCCTCGCCGAGGAGGAGCTGAACCAGGCAGGAGGCATCGCTGCCGGCGGCGCGAAGTACCGGGTGGAGCTCAAGGTCTACGACACGCGCGGCAACGCCGCCGAGGGCGCCTCGGCGATGCAGCGCCTCGCCACGGTGGACAACGTGCCGGTGGTGCTGGGCGAGCTCCTCGCCGGCGCCGCCGCGGCCGAGGCGCCGGTGGCGCAGGACAACGAGATGCCGTTCATCCTCACGGTGTCGACCGCGCCCAACCTCACCAAGCAGGGCAACCGGTACCTGTTCCGCGTGAACGCGCACAACGACCACCTAACGGTGGCGCTCGCCGAATTCGTCAAGCGCCAGGGCTGGGGGCCGGTGGGCTTCATCGCCTGGAACAACGACACCGGCAGGAACGGCGTCAACGCCATGAGGAAGCTCCTCGGCGCGGACAAGATCGGCTACGTCGGCTACTTCAACGTCGGCGACGTCGACTTCTCCAGCCACGTCACCAACCTGCGCACCGGCGGCGCCCAGGCGGTGATGCTGCTCATGGACGAGGAGCCGGGCAGCCTCGCCATCAAGCAGATCCGCGACGCCGGGCTCAAGTCGCACCTCATCGGCACGCTGGCGATGGGCTCCGACCGGTTCCTCAAGCGCCTGGACGCGCAGAAGCTCGACGGCATGGTGCAGTACAACGCCTTCCCGCCCAACGTCGACGTGCCGCGCATCAAGAACTTCGCCCAGCGCTACAAGGCCAAGTTCGGCGAGGAGGCGCACGGCTTCGCGGCGCAGTCCTACGACGGGCTGATGATGGTCGCCGCGGCCATGCAGAAGGCCGGTACCGTGAAGGACCGCAAGGCGATCCGCGAGGCGCTGGCCTCGCTGCGCTACGAAGGGGTCATCGGCACCATCCAGTTCGACAAGACCGGCCAGGCGAACCCGCCGGTGTACGTCACCCAGTGGTGCAGCGACGGGCGGCGGCGCGTCATCTATCCGGAGGCGATGAAGGCGGACTGCGGCGCCGGCTAGGCCCGCATGCCGGCGGGCTTTTTCGAGCAGGTGGTGAACGGCCTCACCATGGGGTCGATCTACGTGCTCATCGCGCTCGGCCTGGTGCTGATCTACGGCGTGCTGCACGTGCTCAACTTCGCGCACGGCGTATTGTTCATGTCGGGCGCGTACGTGTGCCACGTAGTGCTCAGCCGGTTCACCTCGAGCTACGTGCTGGCGCTGCTCGCGGCCATGGCGGTGCTCGCGCTCATCGGCATGCTGCTGGAGCGCGCCGTGTTCCGCCCGCTGCGGGGGAATCTCCGCAGCCAGGTGATCGCCTCGCTCGGCCTGATCCTCGCCATCGAGAACACGGTGGTGTGGATCTGGGGGCCGAACGCGCTGCAGATGCGCATTCCCACCACCGAGACCATCGTGCGGATCGGCGGGCTGCACTTCAACCTGCACCTGCTGGTGGTCGTCGGGGTGACGCTCGCCGTGGTGGCGGGCCTCGCGGTGTTCCTCAAGGCGACGCGCCTGGGCACCGCCATCCGCGCCACCAGCCAGTCCGAGGAAGCGGCGCTGGTGGTGGGCATCCCGGTGCAGCGCGTGCACCGCTTCACCTTCGCGCTCTCCACCGCGCTCGCCGCACTGGGCGGTGCGCTGCTCGGGCCGCTATTCCTGGTGTTTCCCACCATGGGCGACGAGCCGCTGGTGAAGGGCCTCGCCGGCATCATCCTCGGCGGCATGGGCAGCGTGCCGGGCGCGGTGATCGGGGCCCTCTTCATCGGCGTCGCCGAGGCGCTTTCCACCTTGTGGTTCCCGACCGACTACCGGGATTCGGTGGCATTCATGATCATCGTGCTGGTGCTGCTCGCGCGGCCGCAGGGTCTTTTCGGAGTGCGGGTGAGGGGGGAGGATTGAAGCTCGCACTTTTCATCCTTTTCATCCTTGTCCTCTACCTGTTGCCGGCGTTGGAGCCTCATCCCTACGTCCTGCACGTCCTCGTCCTGTCCTGCCTCTACGCCATTCCGGCCATCGGCCTCAACCTGATGCTCGGCTATACCGGCCTGGTCTCGCTCGGCCACATGGCCTTCGCCGGCATCGGCGCGTATACCGCCGCGGTGCTGATGGTCGACGCGAAGCTCGGCTTCTGGATTGCGCTGCCGCTCGCCACGCTGACCGCGGGCGCCGCCGGCTTCGCCGTGGGCGCCATCTGCCTGCGCTTTCGCACCCACTACTTCATGATCGTGACGCTCGCCTTCGGCCTGCTCTTGCACCAGGTGATGAACAACTGGGACGAGGTGACGCGCGGCGCGGCCGGCTTCCCCGGCATCCCGCGGCCGGCGCCGCTCGCCGTGGGCGACTGGAGCCATCCGTTCGGTCCGCTGCCGGCGTACTACCGGCTTGCGCTCACCGCGCTGCTCGTCGCCTTCGCCGTGCAGTGGATCGTGGTGCGTTCCGAGTTCGGAAGCGTGCTCGCCGCCATCCGCCAGGACGAGAGGCTTGCCGCCTTCAAGGGCGCCAACGCCATGCTCTACAAGAATGCGGCCTTCGCCATCGGCTCGGCGATCGCCGGCTTCGGCGGCGTGTTCTTCGTCTCCTTCCTGCGCGCCGCCGCGCCCGATTCCTTCACGCTCGCCGAGAGCATCAACATGGTGCTCATCGTCATCATCGGCGGCGCCGGCTATCTCCTCGGGCCGATCCTCGGCGCGCTGGTCTACATCGGCCTGCCGGAGTACCTGCGCGCCGCGAACGAGCTGCGCCTCGTGCTCTTCGGCATCGCGCTGGTGCTGATCACGCTTTTCGCCCCGCAGGGTCTTGCCGGTCTTCTCGAGAAGGCTTTCAAACGTGCTCGAGGTTCTTGACCTGCAAAAGCGGTACGGCGGCGTGATCGCGCTCGCCGACTGCTCCCTGACGATTTCGAAGCCGGGCATCTATGGCGTGATCGGGCCCAACGGCGCGGGCAAGACCACACTGTTCGACGTGGTCACCGGCCTGACGCGCCCCGACGGCGGGCGGGTGGCGATCGAGGGGCGGGACGTCACCGGCGTGGCGCCGCACCGCCTGAAGGCGATCGGCGTGGCCCGCACCTTCCAGGAATGCCGCGTATTCCCGCAGTTCACCTGCATGGAGAACCTGCGCTTCGCGCTCCAGCTCCTCGGCTCCGAGCGGCGCGCGCGCGGCGAGGAGGCGCTGCGCATGCTGCGCCTGGTGAACCTCGAGGCCTACGCCGACGAGCCGGCTTCCAGCCTGTCGTTCGGCCAGCGGCGCCTGCTCGAGATCGTCGGCACCTTCATCGTGCGCCCGCGCTTCCTGCTGCTCGACGAGCCGGCCTCGGGCGTGAACCCGATGCTGCTCGAGACCCTGTCGGCGTTCCTGCGCCGCATGTACGAGGAGCGCCCGGGCGTGTTCCTCATCGTCGAGCACAACATGGAATTCATCATGCAGCTCGCCGGCGAGCTCATCGTCATGCACCAGGGAACGATCCTCGAGCGCGGCGCGCCGGCCGAGATCCAGCGCTCGGAGAAAGTGGTGGAGGCCTACCTCGGATGAGCGCGGTGCTGGAAGTGCGCGCCTTGCGCGCGAGCTACGGCGGCCGGCGCATCCTCGAGAACGTGTCGCTCGCGGTGGCCGCGGGCGAGGTGCTCACCGTCATCGGCCACAACGGCGCCGGCAAGTCCACGCTGCTGAAATCGATCTTCCGCATGGTGCCGTGGAGCGAAGGCGAGGTGCTGCTCGAAGGCCGCCCCATCCAGAAGCTGCCCGCGGACCGGATCCTCGCTGCCGGCATCGCCTACGTGCCCCAGCACCGCAGCGTCTTCCCCAAGCTCACGATCGCCGAGAACCTGTGGATGGGCGGGTACCTCCTGCGCGACAAGGCGCTCCTGCAGCAGCGGCTACGCGACGTCGAGGCGCTCTTTCCGCTCCTCGCCGAGCGCCGCACCCAGCTCGCCGGCACCCTGTCCGGGGGCGAGCAGCGCATGCTCGAGATCGCCCGCACGCTGCTCACCGAGCCCAAGGTCGTCATGCTGGATGAGCCCTCCATCGGCCTCGCCCCCAAGATGGTCGACGCCGTCTTCGACACCGTGCGACTGCTGAGAGAGCGGGGCAAGGCCGTCCTGATGGTCGAGCAGAACGTGAAGAAAGCGCTCGCCGCCTCCGACCGCGGCGCCGTCATGGCCCTGGGCGAGATCCGCCTGGAGGACGGGGCCCGCCGCCTCATCGGCGATCCCCGCGTCGCCCAGCTCTACATGGGCACCTTGAATCGGGGTCAGTAGCAGGACGGATTCTTACAGCGGCAACTGTTCAGGACTGTAAGACGAGCACGCGTTTCAGCTTCCACGCGCCCGCGGCCTGGCCGATCTCGGCAACGAAGTTCACATCAGGTGTGACGCCGATGGCGGACTTGACCGCTTGGGAAAGCGACTCCGCTAACCGGGCCTCGGCGGCGCCGGCGATGTTGAGCGTCAGACCCGCCGAGATTACGAACTGGAACTCCCGCCCGCCGATCAGGTCCTCCACCGCCGCAACCATCAGCGCCGGGTTCACGAGGGTCCCCTTGATCTTCACGAGATCATCGACGCGGCGCGGCGTGGCGACCAGGCGGTCGGTCCAGGAGCCGCAATGCGGGCAGCGCTCGCGCGAGAGGACCGAGGTGTCGCCCAGGGCGTAGCGGGCGAGCACGGTGCCGCGGCGGCGAAGATGCGTGAGCAGCACCAGGCCGGTCTCGCCGTCGGGGAGCGGGGCGTGGGTCTCGGGGTGGACGATCTCCAGGTAGAACTGGTCGGGCGCCGGGTTGTGGAAGCCCGAGCCGGGCGCGCATTCCACGAGGCCTCCCTGCGTTTCGGTGGAGCCGTAGGAAATGCTCACCCAGGCATCCGCCCGGCCGCAGCGCCGCAGCGCGGCGGTGAGCTCGGCGCGCGCGGCTTCCGAGACGCCCTCGCCGGTGACGAAGGCCAGGCGCAGGCTGCCGAAGTCGGCGCCGAGCTGCGCTCCGCGCGCGAGGACGCGCCGCACGTAGCTCGGCACGCCCCACAGGATGGTGGCGCGGCTGCGCTCGACGATGCGCACCACCTCGTCGGTGCGCCGGCCGAGGGTGAAGTAGGGGGAGGGGTCGCCGGGCAGCGCGCAAACCACCCGCAGATTCATGGCAGCGGCGGCATGCAGCACGCGGATGAAGGCGCCGTGCGGGTGCTTGGTGAGCGGGAAGAGGTTGGCGATGACGTCGTCGGGCGTCACCCGCCGCAGCCGCATCATGTTCCGGTGCAGCTCCAGGATGCGGTAGAAATCGAAGGCGGTGGAGACGAACGGCGTGGGCTTTCCGGTGGTCGAGCCGGTCGTGTGCATCACATCCCAGACGATGCCCATTTCCTCCGGCAGGCCGCGTGCGTCGAGGACGAACCTCTCCGGCTCCCTCATGAAGTCGCTCTTGAGGGTGACCTCGAGGCGCACCAGTCCCTCGAGGTCTGTAATTTCTTTGAAAGCAGAAGCGTAGTAGGGATGCCGGGTGGCCAGGAGCTCCCGCATCTCCGCGAAATGGGCGGCCTGGGCGGCGTCGATTGCCGCGCGGTCGCTGAACAGCAGATCGTCCATGCGCTATGCTTTCCGCATGCATTCTAGCGAGCTGCCGCGCGAGATCGTCGAGCGCCTGGAGCGCCGGCGCGGCAGGCGGCACATCTTCGAGCGGCTCGAGCCGGCGCGCACGGCGCTGGTGGTCATCGACATGCAGCACAGCTTCGTCGCCCCGGAGGCTGCCTCGGCGGTGCCGGCGGCACGCGAGGTGGTGCCCAACATTAATCGGCTTGCCGCGGCGCTGCGCGCCGCGGGCGGGAAGGTGGCCTGGGTACAGGCCACTTACACGCGCGAAGGCCCGGGCTACTGGCCGCTTTTCTTCGACTACATGGTGAGCCCGGAAGTGTCGGCGCGCATCCTCGCCGGCCTGGAGGCAGGCTCGCCGGGGCACGCGCTGTGGCACGAGCTCGATGTGCGTAGCGGCGACCTGCGCGTGACGAAGAACCGGTATAGCGCCTTTTTCCCGGGGGCCAGCGAATTGCCCGACATCCTGAGGAGCCAATCCCTGGACACCGTGCTGATCGCCGGGACCATGACCAACGTATGCTGCGAGGCTTCGGCGCGCGACGCCATGGCGAGCGGCTTCAAGACCCTCGTGGTGGCTGACGCCAATGCCGCCCGCTCGGAGGGCGAGCATGTGGCCTCGCTCGCCACGATGGCGCAATTCGTCGGCGACGTGCGCACCACCGAGGAGCTGACCGGGATGCTGCGATGATCAAGGCAATCGACTGCGTGGTGAACCCGATCACCCCCGAGATCATGGCGATGCGCCCGGAATGGGCGAGCGGTTTCTGGACGAACAAGATCGGCCGCGAGGCGGCCATCGGCGCCGGCGTCACGCACGAGCAGATGCTCGAGCTCATGGACCGCGCCGGCATCGAGCGCGCCTTCCTCATCGCCACCAAGACCGGGCGGCTCGGTCTGCCGGGAAGCTGGCACCTGCCTTACGAGACCGTGGCCAAGGCGGTGAGGCAGTACCCCAACCGCTTCAGCGGCCTTGCCGGGCTCGACCCGACCGAGGGCATGCGCGGCGTGCGCGAGCTGGAGCGCGCGGTCAAGGAGCTCGGCTTCATCGGCGCGCACATGTACCCGCACTGGTTCGAGCTCGCGCCCGACCACGCCCGCTGGTACCCCTTCTATGCAAAATGCGCGGAGCTCGACGTGCCGGTGCAGATGCAGGTCGGGCAGTCGCTCATCTACACGCCCGAGCAGCGACTTCGCAGCGTCGGCAAGCCGATCACTCTGGACGCCGTGGCGTGCGACTTCCCCGAGCTCAAGCTCGTCGGCATCCATGTCGGCATTCCATGGGCGGAAGAGATGATCGCGATGGCCTGGAAGCATCCGAACGTGTACATCGGCAGCGACGCCCACAGCCCGAAGTACTGGCCGCAGGCCTTCGTGCACTACGTCAACAGCTACGGCCAGGACAAGGTGGTGTTCGGCACCGACTACCCGGTACTCGACTTCCTGCGCACGCGCGAAGAGATCGAGGCGCTTGGGCTGCGCGAGGAAGCGAAGAATAAGCTCCTGCGCGACAACGCCTTGAGGCTCTACAAGCTCGGCAGCTGAATTTCCACGCGCAGCCCGCCGCCCGCGGCGTTCTGCGCGCGGATCACGCCGCCGTGCGCCAGCACCGCGCCCTGCGCGATCGCCAGCCCCAGGCCGAACCCGGCGCCGCCGCCGGCGCGGTAGAAGGGCTCGAAGAGGTGCGGCAGCTGCCCCGGCTCGACTCCCGGACCGTGATCGCGCACCGAGAGCAGCTCTCGGGAGAGCTTGATCTCGACGGCGGTTCCGGGAGCCGTGTGCCGCACCGCGTTACGCACCACGTTCTCCACCGCGCGATGCAGCAGCTCGGCGCGGCCGCGCACCCGGACCTCGTCGACCGACTCGAGCTCGACCCTGCGTCCCGCCGCCTCGGCCTCGAAGCGCGCATCCGCCGCCACGTTGGCGACGATGTCGGCGAGGTCCACGGCTTCCATCGCGCCCGAGGCGGTGCCCCCTTCGAGCCGCGCGAGGGTCAGCACTTCTCCGACCAGCGCATCGAGCCGCGCCACCTCGCGCTCGATGCGCTCGAGCGAGGCTTCCAGCTTGCGCGGGTCCTGGCGCACCAACCCGATCGCCGCCTGCAGGCGGGCGAGCGGCGAGCGCAGCTCGTGCGACACGTCGTGCAGCAGCCGGCGCTGCGCGGCGACCAGCTTCTGCAGCTGCTGCGCCATCAGGTCGAAGTCCCCGCCGAGGTCGGCGATCTCGTCGCGGCGGCCCTTCATGAGGGGAGCCACGCGGGTCTCAAGGCGTCCTTCGGCGGCGGCGCGGAAAGCCCAGCGCAGGCTGCGGATGGGCCGCGCGAGATACCAGGCGAGCAGCGCGCTCGCGGCGAGGCTCGCCGCCGCGCCGATGACGATGAGCAGCCACGCGGGCGGCGGCCGCAGGGCGGCGCGCCGGCCGCGCCCGCGCGGCTCGCCCGGCCCCTGGGCGAAGATGAGGTAGCGCTCGCCTGCCGGCGCCTCGACGAGGCGGGCGGCGCGCCGCCCGTCCGCGGCGAGCTCACGCGCGCGGGCGGCGGCCTCCTCGGGTACGTCGCGTCCGAGCATGTCGAGGCCGCGCTCGTCGACCGCGAATACGACGGTGCCGCGCAGGCGCGGCCCTTCGCGCAGCCAGGCCCGCAGCGCCTCCACGCCGCCGTGGCGCAGCGTCGCCGCGGCCGCTTGCGTGGCGAGGCTGGCCGGCCCGCCGAGCGCGAGCTCGCGCTCGGCCTGGGCGCCGCGCAGCAGCGAGAAGGCGACGCCGGTCGCCAGGGCTGCGGCGATGAGCATCAGCCAGAAGGCGAAGAAGATCTTCCAGAAAAGGCGGCCCACGCTTCAGTCCTTCGCCAGGTGGTAGCCGATGCCGCGCACCGTGCGGATGAGCGCCCCGGCTTCGCCGAGCTTGTGGCGGATGCTGCTCATGTGGACGTCCAGGCTGCGGTCGTAGCGGGCGAGTGGCCGGCCCAGCGCCTGCTCCGAGAGCTCCTTCTTCGCCACCACGCGCCCGGCGTTTCGCATCAGCACTTCCAGCACGTTGAACTCCATGCTGGTGAGCTCGAGCGACCGGCCGCGCCATTCCACGCGCCGCTTCTCCGGCCACAGGGTGAGCTCGCCCGCCGACAGCGGCGCCGCGCCGGCCGCCTGCGGCTGGACGCGGCGCAGGATGGCGCGCAGGCGCGCCGCCAGCTCGCGCGGCGTGCACGGCTTGGTGACGTAGTCGTCGGCGCCGAGCTCCAGGCCGACGATGCGGTCCACGTCGTCGCCTCGCGCGGTCAGCATGATCACCGGGATGCGGCTCGCGCGACGGATGCGGCGCAGCGCCTCCACTCCGTCCACGCGCGGCATCATCACGTCGAGCACCGCGATCTGGAAGTCGCCCTCGAGCGCCTGCCGCGCCGCGCTCTCGCCGTCGTGCACGGCGGTCACCGAGAAGCCCTCGCGCTCGAGGTACTCGGTGAGCATGTCGCTCAGCTCGACGTCGTCGTC
>DASUUN010000066.1:0-4099 GCA_036374055.1 Burkholderiales bacterium | reverse complement strand
CACCACCTCTCCCGACATGGTCCAGTGGACGTCGGTGAGCGAGGCGAGCTGGAACACCAGCGACTTGGTGGCGCCGGCGAGCCCGGCGAGCGTGCCCGAGAGCACGTAGGCCATCAGCTTGTAGCGGGTGGTGTCGTAGCCGAGCGAGAGCGCGCGCGGCTCGTTCTCGCGGATCGCCTTGAGCACCTGGCCGAAGGGCGAATGGATCACCCGGTAGATGAGCAGGAAGCCGCCCAGGAATACCACGGCCACGGTGACGTACATGGCCCAGATACTGGAGAGATCGATGAAGCCGAACAGGCGCCCTCGCGGCACCGCCTGGATGCCGTCCTCGCCGCCGGTGAACGCCGCCTGCAGGTAGTAGAAGAACATCATCTGCGCGAGCGCAAGCGTGATCATCGCGAAATAGATGCCCTGGCGCCGGATCGCGAGCAGCCCGGTGACGATGCCCAGCGCAAAGGCGCAGGCCGTGCCGAACAGGATGGCGAATTCCGGCGGGAAGCCCCACACCTTCGCCGCATGCGCGGCAGCGTAGCCCGCGGTGCCGAGGAACATGGCGTGGCCGAAGGACAGCAGGCCGCCGAAGCCGACCAGCAGGTTGAAGGCGCAGGCGAACAGCGCGAAGCACATCACCTTCATCAGGAAGATCGGGTAGATGAAGACCGGCGCCACCGCGATGAGCGCAACCATCACCAGGAAGGCGGCCTGCTGGTGCCTCATCTCGCCGTCCCGAACAGGCCCGCCGGCTTGAAGAGCAGGACGATGGCCATGATGATGAAGATCACCGTGTTCGAGGCCTCGGGGTAGAACACCTTGGTGAGGCCTTCGATCACCCCCAGGCCGAAGCCGGTGAGGATCGAGCCCATGATCGAGCCCATGCCGCCGATCACCACCACCGCGAACACCACGATGATCAGGTCCGCGCCCATCTGCGGGCTCACCTGGTAGATCGGTCCGGCCATCACGCCGGCGAGCGCGGCGAGACCCACGCCGAAGCCGTAGGTCAGCGTGATCATGCGCGGCACGTTGATGCCGAAGGCCTGCACCAGCTGCGGGTTCTCGGTGGCCGCGCGCAGGTAGCCGCCCAGGCGCGTCTTCTCGATCACGAACCAGGTGGCGAAGCACACGATCAGCGAAGCGACGATGACCCACGCCCGGTAGGTCGGCAGGAACATGAAGCCGAGGTTGTGGCCGCCGGCGAGCTCGGGCGGGATCGGGTAAGGCTGGCCGGAGGAGCCGAACTCGTTGCGGAACAGGCCCTGGATGATGAGGGCGAGGCCGAAAGTGAGCAGCAGCCCGTAGAGATGGTCGAGCTTGTAGAGCTGCTTCAGCATGGTGCGCTCGATGATCACGCCGGTGATGCCGACCGCGACCGGCGCAATGACCAGGGCCCACCAGTAGCCCAGGCCCCACTTCTGCAGCAGGAAGTAGGCGCAGAAGGCGCCCAGCATGTACTGGGCGCCGTGCGTGAAGTTGATGATGTTGAGCAGCCCGAAGATCACCGCCAGGCCGAGCGACAGGAGCGCGTAGAAAGAGCCGTTGATCAGACCGATCAACAGCTGGCCGAACAGCGCCGCCGCCGGGATGCCGAAGATCTCGGGCATGCTCGTTACTTCACCAGCGAGCAGCCGCCGTCCTTCTCGGGCCGGAACGCCTGGTCCGCCGGGATGGTGGCGCGCGTCTTGTAGTAGTCGTAGGGGCCCTTCGACTCGCCCGGCTTCTTCACCTCGAAGAGGTAGGCGTCGTGGAGCTTGCGACCGTCGGCGCGGATGCGGCCCTTGCCGAACAGCGGGTCGTCGGTGGGCATCTTCTTCATCTGCGCCACCACCTTGGTGCCGTCGTCGGTCTTGGCGGCTTCGATCGCCTTCAGGTAGTGCAGCACGCCCGCGTAGACCCCGGCCTGGACCATGGTCGGATACTTGCCGCCATTCTGGGCTGCGAAGCGCTTGCTCCAGGCGCGCGTGCCGTCATTGCGGTCCCAGTAGAACGTCTCGGTGAAGATCAGGCCCTGCGCGTTCTGCAGCCCCAGGCCGTGGATGTCGCTGATGAACACCAGCAGCCCGGCGAGGTTCTGGCCGCGCTGCACGATGCCGAACTCGGCCGCCTGCTTGATGGCGTTGGTGGTGTCGCCGCCGGCGTTCGCCAGGCCGATGATCTTGGCCTTGGAGGCCTGCGCCTGCAGCAGGAACGACGAGAAATCCTGCGAGTTCAGCGGATGGCGCACCTTGCCGAGCACCTTGCCGCCGTTTTTCAGGACCACGGCCTCGGTGTCGCGCTCCAGCGCATGGCCGAAGGCATAGTCGGAGGTGACGAAGTACCAGGTGTCGCCGCCGGTCTTCACGATCGCCGAGCCGGTGCCATTGGCCAGCATCCAGGTGTCGTAGGTCCAGTGCACCGTGTTGGGCGAGCACGCCTTGCCGGTGAGGTCCGAGCTCGCCGCGCCCGAGACGATGAACGCCTTGCCCTTGTCGCGCGTCACCTGGTTCACCGCAAGCGCCACCGAGGAGGTCGGGACGTCGAAGATGGCGTCGACGCCGTCGGCGTCGTACCACTGGCGCGCCACGCTCGAGCCCACGTCGGGCTTGTTCTGGTGGTCGGCCGAGACGATCTCGACCTTCATGCCCTTCTTCGCCGCGCCGAAATCCTCCACCGCCATGCGCGCGGCCGCTACCGAGCCCGGCCCGCCGATGTCGGCGTACAGGCTGGACATGTCGCTCATCACGCCGATCTTGATCACGCCGCCCGAGACCTGGGCCTGCGCGCCGCCGGCGGCCAGCGCCAACGCCACTGCTGCAGTCATGCTTTGCAACTTCAACATCCGTTCCTCCATCTGGTTAAACGCCTAGATACTCGTGAACCCGGTGCATGCTTGCTTCGAGCTCGGCCCCGGGCACCATGTCTACGACACGGCCGTGCTCGACGATGTAATGGCGGTCCGCCACGGTCTGGGCGAAGCGGAAGTTCTGCTCCACCAGCAGGATGGTGAAGCCCTGCTGCTTGAGCCTGGCGATGGTGCGGCCGATCTGCTGCACGATCACCGGTGCGAGGCCCTCGGTAGGCTCGTCGAGCAGCAGCAGCTTCGCGCCGGTGCGCAGGATGCGCCCGATGGCGAGCATCTGCTGCTCGCCGCCGGAGAGCTTGGTCCCCTGGCTGCGCAGCCGCTCCTTGAGGTTCGGAAACAGCTCGAACACCTGCTCCAGCGGCAGCCCGCCCGGCGCGACCTGCGGCGGCAGCAGCAGGTTCTCCTCCACGTCCAGGCTGGCGAAGATGCCGCGCTCCTCGGGGCAGAAGGCGATCCCCAGGCGGGCGATGCGGTTCGATGGAAGTTTCGCGAGCTGTGTTCCCTGGAAAACGATGGATCCTTCGCGTTTTCCGACCATGCCCATGATCGACTTCAGCGTGGTGGTCTTGCCGGCGCCGTTGCGGCCGAGGAGCGTCACGACCTCGCCGTCGGCGACGTCGAAGTCCATGCCGTGCAGGATGTGCGACTCGCCGTACCAGGCGTGCAAGGCCCTCACCTCAAGCATGCCCGGGCACCCCGAGATAAGCCTCGATGACCTGCGGGTTCTTCGACACGGCCGCGTAGTCGCCCTCGGCGAGGATCTCCCCGCGCGCCAGCACGGTGATCGTGTCGGACAGCGTCGAGACCACCGACAGGTTGTGCTCGACCATGAGAACCGTGCGATTGGCGGAAACGCGCCTGATGAGCGCGGCGATGCGCTCCACGTCCTCGTGGGTCATGCCGGCAGTCGGCTCGTCGAGCAGCATCATTTCCGGGTCGAGCGCGAGCGTGGTCGCGATCTCCAGGGCGCGCTTGCGGCCGTAGGGCAGCTCGACCGCCACGTCATTTTCGAACTCGGAAAGATTGACCGCTGAAATCAGGTCGCGGGCAGCGACGTTCAACTCGTCCAGGACGCGATCGGAGCGCCAGAAGTCGAAGGACGCGCCGCGCTTTCTTTGCAGCGCGACGCGCACGTTCTCCAGCACCGTGAGGTGCGGGAAAACCGCGGAGATCTGGAACGAGCGCACGAGGCCCATGCGCGCGATGCGCGCGGGCGGCGAGCCGGTGATCTCCTTGCCCTTGAAGAAGATCTGGCCG
>DASUUN010000065.1:0-8379 GCA_036374055.1 Burkholderiales bacterium | reverse complement strand
GGAGCTCGACCCCGGACCCGTGGTGATCCGGACCGCGTACTCCGCGATCACCTACAAGGACGCCATGGCGGCGCGCGGCGTGGGCAAGAACGTGCGCACCGACCGCCCCTGCGTCACGGGCGTCGATCTCTCCGGGGAAGTCGTGTCGTCGGAGGATTCGCGCTTCAAGCCGGGCGACAAGGTGATCGTGACGAACTACAAGCTGGGCGTCGAGCAGGACGGCGGTTACGCCGACTACGCCCGCGTGCCGGGCGACTGGATCGTGCCGCTGCCGGCCGGGTTGTCGCTGTACGAGGCGATGGGGCTGGGCACCTCCGGACTGACCGCCGCGCTCGCCCTCGACCGGCTTCAGGCAGCCGGCGTGACGCCGGAGAGCGGCGACATCGGCATTACCGGCGCGACCGGCGGCGTGGGCAGCCTCGCGGTGAACATGTTTGCCCAGCTCGGCTACCGCGTCGTCGCCATTACCGGAAAGAAGGACCAGGAAAAGTTCCTGAAGTCGATCGGCGCGCAGGCGATTCTGCCGCGCGAGGCGTTCTTGGCCGACCGCGGCCCGCTCGCGCGGTCGCTCTTCGCCGGCGCGCTGGACAACGTGGGCGGCGCCTACCTCGACCGGCTCGCAGCGAAGATGCATCCCTTCGGCAAAGTCGCGGTGGCGGGCATGGCGGTCGGCGCCGAGCTCTCCACCACCGTGCTGCCGCTGATCCTGCGCTCCATCGACATACTGGGAATCAACGTATCGCGCCAGCTGCTCATGAAGGAGCGCCGGCGCCTCTGGGAGCGCATGGCCGCCGAGTTGAAGCCGACGCGTCTCGCCGAGATCTCGCGCCCCATCGCATTCGAGGACCTCGACAGGCACATGGACCGGTTCTTCGATGCGAGCACGGTCGGACGCATCGTGGTCGAGGTTGGCGAGCGGGCCCCTGGCAACGTTTGAGACACCGCTGCTCTTTTCGCCGCTCGCGTTGCACGGGGTGACCGCGCGCAACTGGATCGTCGGTTCGCCGAGGTGCCAGTACGCCTTGGTGGCGGCGCGGCGCAACCCTGCTTTTCAAGTAGGTGCGGAAAAAGGGGACCATGCCGGTCAGCTCGGCGAGCGCGGCCGGCCGCTTGGCCCGCCACCAGCGCCTCGAGCACCGAGACGGCCCGCAGCGTGGCGGGGATGCTCTCTTCCTTGCGCGGCATGGTCGCCAGATTATCATTTTCTAAAACGCTACTTGTGAGAAACTGAAGCGCCCCTTTCCTCCTCTCGCGGGACCCTGACATGACCAACATCGCTGACGTGAAGCGCATCGTCGTTTCCGGCCGCACGCGCATGACCCCCTCCGAAGCCTTCGTCGATCAAGCGCCTGCTCGAAAAATACAAGGCATACTCGACGACCTGAACGAAACCTCAAGGAGGAGGAGATGACCATGTCGAAGCGAATCGTGATTGCGGCGCTCGCGTGCGCCGGGATCGGCCTGGCGCCAGCGCTCGGCGCCCAGGACAAGATGCAGAAGCCGCGGGGCTACCCGGAGCGCCCGCTGACCATCGTCGTGCCCTACGGCCCTGGCGGCGGCTCGGACAAGGTCTCGCGGGCCATGGGCTCGGCGATGGAGAAGTTCGTCGGCCAGCCGATCCAGGTGGTGAACAAGCCGGGCGCCGCGGGCCTCGCCGCCGTGCCCGACTTCATGTCCGCGCCCGCCGACGGCTACACCATCATCCAGCACATCGACGACTCCATCACGCATTTCGCCGCCGGCAAGCTGAGGGAGGACCCGACCGAGGACTGGAGCCCGCTCGGCATCTCGCAGATCACCTTCAGCCAGCTCTACGTGCGCGCCGACGACAAGCGCTTCGACGACTGGGACTCGCTTCTCAAGCACATCAAGGCGAACCCCGGCAAGGTGAGCGTGGCCAACGTCTCGGGCGCGGGGACCATGGAGCGCGTGCAGATGAGCTTGGTGGAGCAGGCCCTGGGCATCAAGACCAACCAGATCAGCTACGACAAGCCCTCGGAGCGCTACGCCTCGCTGATCGGCGGCCACGTCGACGTGCTCTTCGAGCAGCCGGGCGACATCCGGCAGTTCCTCGCCGCCGGGCAGATGAAGCCGGTGCTGACCTTCCTCAAGGAGCGTCCCGCGGCGTTCAAGGACGTGCCGGCGATCGGCGAGATCGCCCCCGACGTGCCCGCGCTGCTGCGCTTCCGCGGCTTCTTCGTGAAGAGCGGCGTGCCCGAGGACCGGCTGAAATACCTCGAGTGGGCGTTCGCCCAGGGCTACCGCACCCCCGAGTACCAGAAGTTCAACAAGGAAAACTACATGGACGTCATCGACAGCTTCCGCGACCGCAAGGGCGCGATCCAGCTGATGAAGGAGACGGCCACCACCTACAAGAAGGCCTACAAGGAATTGGGCATCACCAAGTAGCGGCCCGGCCAGGGGGGCAAGTGTGGAGAGGTAAGCAGCACCTCTGGGGGGAGCTCGCGGTCTGGCTCGTCCTGGGCGGCGGCGCCTACGCGCTGTCGTTCCAGTTCGCCGAGCCGGTGAGCGGCTATCGCTTCGGCGCCACCGGCTGGCCCCGGGCGATCATCGTCCTGCTCCTCGCCGTGGCGCTCGCGCAGTTCGCGCTGCGCATGGCGCACGCGCTGCGCGATCCGGTCGCGGAGCCGAGCCCGCGCTTCTGGAGCCAGTTCTTCCAGGCGGGGGCGAGGGCCAACGTCACCGTGGCCCTCGCTTTCGCGCTGCCGGTGCTCTACGTGGCCGCGCTGCGCTTCACCGGCTTCTACCTCACCACGCCGCTCTTCCTCGCGGCCTACCTCTACCTGCTCGGCGAGCGGCGCTGGTCCTATGTCATCGGCGTGGCGCTCGCCATCTACGCACTGATGGTGCTCGTGTTCACCACGCTGCTCTACGTGCCCCTGCCGGTGGGCAACTGGCCGCTGTTCTACGACGTCAACAACTGGCTGCTGGAGGCGTACCGGTAGGGCCGGCGTCGATGATCTGGGACTTCATCAACAGCAGCATCCATCTGTTCACCGACCCGGTGACGCTGCTCATCTTCGCGAGCGGGCTGCTCGGCGGCATGCTCTTCGGCGCCGTGCCGGGCGTGAACATGCTCACCCTGGGCGCGGTCATCCTGCCCTTCACGGCGCACATGAGCGCCGAGAACGCGATCATGCTGTATTCGGTGATCTACTGCGCCGGGGTGTTTGGCGGCGCGATCACGGCGATCCTCTTCAACATCCCCGGCGCGCCGGAGAACGCGCCCACGGCGCTCGACGGCTACCCCTTGACGCTCAAAGGCCAGGCCGGCAAGGCGGTCGGCGCGGCGGTCCTCTGCTCGGCGCTCGGCGGCTTCGCCTCGGCGTTGCTGATGATCCTCTTCACGCCTCTCATCGCGTCCTGGGCGGTGCGGCAGTTCGGCCCGCCGGAAGTCTTCGCGCTCATCTTCTTCGGCCTCACGGTGGCCGCCTCGGTGGGCGCGAAGACGCTGTGGAAGGGATGGCTGTCGGTGCTCCTCGGGCTGCTGCTCGCCACCGTGGGCACGGACCCCGCCGCCGGCTACGCCCGCTTCTCGTTCGGCAGCTACTACCTGCTCGCCGGCATCAGCTTCATTCCCATGGTGCTCGGGTTCTTCGCCGTCTCCGAGGTCTTCGTCCAGGGCGAGACCATGGCCACGGGGACGCGCAAGGCGCCCAGAGTGTCGCTCGATTTCCCGAGCTTCGCGGAATTCTGGCGCCTCAAGATCGCCGTGCTGCGCTCCATGGGCATCGGCTTCTTCTCCGGCATTCTCCCCGGCATCGGCGCGGTGCTCGCGGCGTTCATGAGCTACAGCGTCGCGGTGCGCTGGTCGCGCCATCCGGAAAGGTTCGGCAAGGGCGAGCTCGAGGGCGTGGTGGCCTCCGAGACCGGCAACAACGCCGCCACCGGCGCCGCCATGATCCCGCTGCTCGCCCTCGGCCTTCCCGGCGGGGCGCTCACGGCGATGATGCTGGGCGTGTTCCAGATCCACGGCATGGAGCCCGGGCCGCTCATCTTCCTCACCAGCAAGGACCTGGTGTGGACCACTTTTTCCGCCATGCTCTTCGCCAACATCGCCATCCTCGGCCTGGGCTGGGTGCAGACGAAGACCGTGGTGCATCTTCTCGCCGTGCCGTTCCGGTTCCTGTCGCCGGGGATCCTGCTGCTCGCCACGATCGGCGCCTATGCGCTGCGCAACCTCCTCATCGACGTGTGGGTGATGTTCGCCGCCGGCATCGTGGGCTACTTCCTGCGCCGCTCCGGCTATTCGGTGGCGGGCATCGTCCTGGGGCTGGTGCTCGGCGACCTGGGCGAGGCGGCGTTCGTGAAGACCATGCAGCTCACCGGCTACAGCGTGACGGCCTTCCTCGGCCGGCCGGTGTGCGGCGCCCTAGTGGCGCTCGGCGTGCTTACGCTGCTCTGGAACCTCTTCGTGGAGCTGCGCCCGAAGCCCGCACCGCGGCCGGGCTGAGCCAGTCGTCGGGCAGCAGCTTTGCCACCGGCTCGGAGATCTCATAGACGCTCGCGACCGCGAGGTCGGGCCCATAGGGCATGCCATCGCGCTCGGCGCGCTTGCGCAGTCGCTCCTCGTGGACCTCCAGCACGTCGCGCGGGAAGGGCATCGCGCCGGGGTCGAGGATGCGGAGGAAGCCGTCGACGTCGCGCGCGGGCAGCACGCGGCTCTTCACGTGGCGGTTGGGCGACCACGGGACGTCGAGCACGCCCGCCTCGAAGGCGCGCACCGTGCCCACGGCCACGTCGCCGTCGCCCATCTCCAGCACCTTGTCGACGATGGCGCGCACCTCGCGGCGGATGAGGTCCTTCTCCTGCTCGAACGCGGCGAGGCCGTCGAGGCGGATGCCGCGCGCGAGGTAGATCGCCATGCGCGTGGTGCGCAATCCCTCGGCGTTCGCCTTCGGCGTCGGGATGCCGTAGGCCTCGTGCGTCGACTTCGTGGTGACGCTCGCGGCGCCGGAGATGGCGGCGAGCGTGCCGCCGTAGCTGATGAGCGCCGCCGCCTGCGCCTCGTCCTGCGGCCACGCGCCCATCCAGTGCAACAGCGTCACGGGCGTGAAGACGTCGCGGTAGCCCTTCTTCGCCAGGTATTCCTGGCAGAGTTCCTTGCAGACTACGGTGGCCGCGGCGTCTTGCACGAGGTGCAGCGTCTCGCCCATCTCGAGGCCGTAGTTGCGCACGCCCTGCGCGGCGGCGAGCAGGCAGTCGAGCACGGCGGTGATGATGGCGATCGAAGGTGGGATGTTGGTTCCGGTGAGGAAGCCCGGTTGGCGGCGGTGTAGCTCCACGCCCGCCTCTTGGTACATCGCCACCAGCCGGTCGAGGTACTGGTAGTTGCGGATGCCCTCCTCGATGGAGAGCTCCTTGATATAGGAGACGGTGTAGGCGATGCCCGAGCCGAGGTAGCCCGAATAGCCCGCGGCGTAGCCGATCTCGCCGGTGAGCTTCGGCATCGAGGTGCCGGTGAGCATGATGGCAGGCTTGTCGATGGCGTCGATGAGCCGCCGCGCGTACTCGACGCCGTAGTTCACCATTGGGTAGCCGTTCAGCATCGAGCGGCCCATGCGCTCGCTTTCCTCGATGCCCTTCTGCGCGAGCTCCCACTGCTCGTTGCGGGTGTAGCTGTCGGTGGTGGTGGGAACGATGTCGGCGTGGCCGTCGCGATCCAGAATTTCCATCAGCGCCTTCTGCAGCTCGAAGGTGCCGAAGCCGCCGCGCGGCTGCGTGAGGCAGCGGCCCTCAGCCTGCGCGGCGCGCAGCACCGCGGCGAGCTGCTTGTGGCGCGGCAACGATTTGTGCCGCTCGACCGCGGCGGCAAAATCGACGTCCTTGCCGGTCGGCCAGCGCGCGAGGTTCTCGCGGCGCATCGCGGAAAACGCGTCAGTGGGGATGCGCGCTTCCGAAAGCGGCATCATCGGCGATCTGCCGGTCGAGGTCGGTGAGGTGCGCGAGCGCAAGCTCGAGGGCGGCATGGGCGTCCACACTCTGCAGGAGGCCGCAAGCATACAGCAGGTACTCCCGGTCGAGCAGCAGGCGCGGCGCCACCGGCTTGAGCGCGAGCGGCTCGCGCGCATCGGCGAGCGCGCGCGAAAGAATCGCGCGCGGATCCGCGCTCGCTGCGAGCACGCCGCCGGTGCCGATCACCGCGTCGACGCGGCGCAGATCCTTGCCGTGCTGGACCGTCACCGGGCCGGTCGGCGTGTAGACCGTCTGCAGCGTGCCGCAGTGGCGCTGCACCGCGATGCCGACTGCGGCGCGCGCGAGCGCCTGGTCGAAGGATTTTTCCTGGGAAGATTGAGGAAGATGCTCAGCCTTCAAGTTCTCGAGAAGCCTTTTCACCTCCTCCTCCTTGAGTCCCGCATCCGCCGCGATCGCGGCGATGCCCGCCGCCTCGAGGACGGTTGCCGCGTTATGGCGCATCCCGAGGTCGCCTTCGACGGTGCGCTTCACGCGCGGCTCGGGCAACCCTTGCGGGACGACGCCGGGCGCGGGCTCGCCGCCGGCGACCGAATGCACATCGGTCGTGGCGCCCCCGGGGTCGACGACGAGCACCGAGCCGAGGCCCTTGATGCCCGCGACGCCGTCGGCAACGAGCCGCGCGCCTTCGAGCACCGCCGCGGGCGTGGGCATCACCACCGCGTCGAACTCGGCCGCGGCGCGGTCGATGCCCTTCGCGTGCACGATGCGCTCGATGAAGACGCCGCGGATCGCGGCGCGGGCCGGCTCTGTGTCCAGTACGTTGAATTCCGGCATCACGTTTGCGGTGCACACGAGGTTCTTGTTCGACAGTAGCCGCCGCGCCTCGTCTCCGGCGGCGCGGTTTCCCGCGTAGACGATCGGGCAGCCGAGGCTGCTCGCGCCGAGCGCCGCGGCGTTGTGCAGCACGACTTCCATGTTGCCGCCGTCGGTGCCGCCGGCGAGGAGCACGATGTCGGGTACGAGCTTTTCGATGATTTCGAGATCTGAAGAGGTAAGGCGGTAAGCAAAGGTGCCGACGAGCTTCGCCCCCGCGCCGAGCGCCGCCTGCCGGGCCGCTTCCGCGGTGAGCTCGCGCACGAGGCCGATCGTCACCATGCGCAGGCCTCCGGCAGCGCTGCTCGAGGCGAGCCGGTAGCGAAAGCGCGGCAGCTTTCCCGCGCGCCGCTCGAGGTCCTCAAGCGCCGCGCGCATGCCGACGTTGATGTCCGTCGTCACCGTGGAAGGGCCCTGGCCGGAGCCGATGAGGCGCTTGGACTCGAGGTCCACCGCGCGCAGCTTGGTATACGTGCTGCCGAAATCGATGAGCAGCGCCGCGCTCAAGGTCGGTCAAACACGAGCCAGATCCTGGTCGAGCCACTGCAGCACGGCCTCCGCCCGCGTGCCGGGCGGGGCGACGCGGTCGAAGCCCATGGCGAGGTAGGTCTGCTCGGTCTCTTCCCAGGAGCGCTTGCCGACCACGAGGTTGCCGCCGACGTAGAGCAGAATGTCCTCGAGGCCGGCTTCCGTGCACAGATCGCGGAAGCCGCGGCAGTCGAGCTCGCCCTGGCCGTAGAGCGAGGAGACGAGGATCGCTCGCGCGCTCGTCTCCACCGCCGCCTTGACGAAGTCGGCGGCGGGGGTGAGGGCGCCGAGCGAGACGACCTTGTAGCCGGCCTTCTCGAGGGCCATCGTCAGGATGCGGTTGCCGACGATGTGCGTGTCGGAGCCGATGACGCCGGTGACGACCGTGGCAGCGCGCGTTTCGCTCATTGCCTTCAGATCCGCAACAGCAGCTTGCCCTTGGTCTTGCCGGCCTCAAGGTAGCGGTGCGCGGCGCCGGCCTCGGCAAGCGGGTACTCGCGGTCGACGGTGACGACGAGTTTGCCCGTACGCCACGCGGCAAACAAGTCCGCTGCGCGGCCGCCGAGCTCCTCGGCGGTGGCGATATAGTCCGCGAGGTGCGGGCGCGTGAAGAACACCGAGCCCGCCTCGCCGAGCTCGAGCGGCTCGATCGACTGCACCAGCCCCGAAGCGCCGCCGTAGTTGATGCATACCCCGCGGCGCCTGAGGCTGCGGATGCTGCGCGCGATGGTGTCCTTGCCGATGGCGTCGTAGACCACGTCGACGCCGCGATCGCCGGTGAGGCGCATCACCTCTTCGCGGAAGTCCTTTTCGCGGTAGAGGATGACGTGGTCGGCGCCGCGCGCCTTCGCGATCTCTGCCTTCTCCGTGCTTCCCGCGGTGGCGATCACGGTCGCGCCGCGCATCTTGGCGCACTGCACAAGAAGCTGGCCGACGCCGCCTGCGGCGGCGTGCACGAGGCAGGTGTGGCCCTTCTCGAGCGGAAAGGCCGAATGGCTGAGGTAGTGCGCGGTGAGTCCCTGCAGCATGAGCGTGACGGCG